>DALZZG010000003.1:41595-110347 GCA_031987665.1 Stenotrophomonas sp.
ATGCTGTTGGCGGTGTAGGGCTCGCCGCGCGGGTTGAGCGCGGCGGCCTGCTTTTCCAGCACCCGCGCGGCCAGCGGGATGTCCTGGGTGACGACCAGGTCGCCGGCCGCGACCCGTTCGACGATGGCGTCATCGGCCACGTCGGGGCCGCCGGGCACCTGCATGGAGCGGATGTAGCGCGAGGGCGGGGTGCGCAGCCACTGGTTGGCCACCAGCACGGTTTCGGTGCGGGTGCGCTCGGCGGCGCGGAAAATGATCTCCTTGATCACCACAGGGCAGGCGTCGGCGTCAACCCAGATACGGGGGCCGGAAGCGGGGTTTTGGGGGTCCATGGTGCGCAGTTTAGGGGTGCCGGGTACTTTCGGTGTGCTTATGGGCATTCGCAAGTGGATGAATTTCCGCGATTTACCGGCTTTTCTGAACCGCTCAGCTTTGTTATGCCCGGTATTTATCGCTTTTTGCACAAAAGCCGCGTATCGTTCGCCGTACTGTGCTTGCAAGGGTCACCGTGAATCGTGGCCTGATGCAGTTGATCTCACCGATCCGCTCATCGTTCCGCTTTACCAACGCCTGCAACTCAGTCTCGGCCCCGATTTCCGGTGGCTGCGATTTTTCCAATCTATGTTTCAGGAGTTCGTAAATGTCTGATCGTCAGACCGGCACGGTCAAGTGGTTCAACGATGCCAAGGGTTTCGGTTTCATCACCCCGGAAAGCGGCCCGGACCTGTTCGTGCACTTCCGCGCCATCCAGGGCACCGGCTTCAAGTCGCTGCAGGAAGGCCAGAAGGTGACCTTCGTCGCCGTGCAGGGCCAGAAGGGCATGCAGGCTGACCAGGTGCAGGCGGTCTAATCGCCCCTGCCACCGCAAGGTAGCTTGAAACGCCGGAAGCGAAAGCTTCCGGCGTTTTCTTTTGTGCGGCGCTGACGCCGCTGTCATTGCCGTTGCGTAGCATGCGTGTGGATGTGGCCGCGCACGGAAAGTCGATGATCAAGGTTCACCATCTGGAACACTCGCGCTCGCAGCGTGTGCTGTGGATGCTCGAAGAACTTGGGCTGGACTACGAACTGGTGCGTTACCAGCGGGACCGTCGCACCTGGTTGGCACCTGATGCTTTGCGCGCGGTACATCCCTTGGGCAAGTCGCCGGTGCTGCAGGACGGTGAACTGGTGCTGGCCGAGTCCGGTGCCATTCTGGATTATCTGGCCGACCGCTACGACAGCGAACGCCGGCTTTCGCCACCCCTGTTGCCGGCCGAGGCGCCCGAGCGCATGCGCTACCGGTACTGGCTGCATTACGCCGAAGGCTCAGCCATGCCACCGTTGCTGATGTCGCTGGTATTCGCGCGCCTGCGCAAGGCGCCCATGCCGTTCTTCATCAAACCGGTGGCGAGGATGATTGCTGACCGGGCAATGCAGGGTTTCGTTGGTCCGCAGCTTCAGCTGCACCTGCAATGGATGGAGGAGGCGCTTGGGAAGGCGAGCTGGTTTGCTGGCGAGCGCTTTACCGCGGCCGACATCCAGATGAGCTTTCCGATACTGGGCGCCGCGGCCCGCGCCGGGGGGCTGCAGTCGCAGCCCCACCTGCAGGCGTTCCTGAAGCGCATCGCCGAACGACCTGCCTATCAGCGTGCAGTGACACGGGGTGGCGAGGTGGATCTGGCAGCGGGAAGCCGTTGAGTGGCCGCAGCGGCTAGGATGTGGGCGTGGAAATGCAATTCGACAACCGTTTCATGCGCGAGCTGCCCGGCGACACGGAGACCGGCCTGCGCCGGCGCGAGGTGCTGGGGGCTGCCTGGTCGGCATTGACGCCGACGCCGGTGGAAGCGCCGCAGGTGCTGGCGTGGTCGCCGGAGACCGCCGCGCTGCTGGGCTTCGACGATGCGCTTGTGTACAGCGAAGGCTTCGCGCAGGTCTTCGGTGGCAACGCCCTGTACGCCGGCATGCAGCCGTGGGCGGCCAACTACGGTGGGCATCAGTTCGGCCATTGGGCCGGGCAGCTGGGCGATGGCCGTGCGATCTCGCTGGGCGAACTGCTGCACGATGGCCGGCGCTGGGAGCTGCAGCTGAAGGGCGCCGGTCCCACGCCGTATTCGCGGGGCGCTGATGGGCGCGCGGTGCTGCGGTCGTCCATCCGTGAGTTCCTGTGCTCGGAGGCCATGCATCACCTCGGCGTGCCGACCACCCGCGCATTGAGCCTGGTGGGCACCGGCGAGAGCGTGGTGCGTGACATGTTCTATGACGGCCACCCCAAGGCGGAGCCGGGGGCGGTGGTCTGTCGGGTCGCGCCCTCGTTCATCCGTTTCGGCACGTTCGAGCTGCCATCGTCGCGCGGGGATGTCGCGCTGCTGCGGCAGCTGGTGGAGTTCTGCATCACCCGCGATTTTCCCGAGCTGGCCGATGTCGGTGACGCGCGCCATGCGCGCTGGTTCGAGCAGGTGTGCACGCGCACGGCGGTGATGGTGGCGCACTGGATGCGCGTGGGCTTCGTGCATGGCGTGATGAACACCGACAACATGTCCATTCTCGGGCTGACGCTGGATTACGGCCCTTATGGCTGGGTGGAGGACTACGACCCGGACTGGACACCGAACACCACCGATGCGCAGGGCAGGCGCTACCGCTTCGGTACGCAGATGCAGGTGGCCTACTGGAATCTGGTGCGCCTTGCGCAGGCGCTGTCGCCGTTGTTCGATGATGCCGCGCCATTGCAGGCAGGGCTGGATGCCTTCCGTACGCGCTATGAGGAAGAACAACGCATGCACCTGCAGGCCAAGCTGGGCTTTGCCGGCGTCGAGCAGGAGGATGCGCAGCTGATGGAGGACTTCCTGCAGCTGCTGCAGCAGGGGCAGATGGACATGACGCTGGCATTTCGTGCGTTGGCTGACGTGGATCCGGTGACCGCCGACATGGCACCGCTGGAGCCTGCCTTCTATTCGCCCGAAGCACGCGAGGCGGTACTGCCGGCGTTGCAGGCCTGGCTGCAGCGCCACGCGCAGCGCGTGCTTGCCGATGGCCTGCACGCAGCGGAGCGCCGCCAACGCATGAATGCCGCCAACCCGCGCTATGTGCTGCGCAACTGGCTGGCGCAGGAAGCCATCGACCGGGCCGAGCAGGGCGATGCGTCGGCCATCACCGCGTTGTTGGACGTGCTGCGGCATCCTTATGACGACCAGCCGGGCCGCGAGGCCTATGCGCAACGGCGGCCCGAGTGGGCGCGCGAACGTGCCGGCTGCTCCATGCTGTCGTGCAGTTCCTGATTCCCTGATACACGAGAACCCCATGAGTTCGTATTCCCCCGACTGGCCGCGCGCGATCCGCGATGTGGCCGACTTCCCCAAGCCCGGCATCCTGTTCAAGGACATCACGCCGCTGCTGGCCGACGCCGATGCCTTCCGCGAGGCCATCGCGGCCTTGGCCGAGCCATGGCGTGGTCGCGAGGTGCAGGCCGTGCTGGGCGTGGAAGCGCGCGGTTTCATTCTTGGTGCCGCGCTGGCGCTGGAGCTGGGGGCGGGCTTCGTGCCGGTGCGCAAGCCGGGCAAGCTGCCCGGTGCCACGCTGCAGCAGGAATACGCACTGGAGTACGGCAGCGACCGCATCGAGGTCTGCGCCGACGCCATCGCGCCCGGCACGCGCGTGCTGCTGGTCGATGACGTGCTGGCCACCGGCGGCACCCTGCTGGCCGCGTGGCAGCTGGCCGGGCAACTGCAGGCCGACGTGCTCGGCGCCACCGTGCTGGTGGAGCTGGCCGGGCTGGAAGGACGCGGGCGGCTGCCGGCGGATGTCCCGCTGCTGGCCACGCTGGTCTACTGAACGCCGCACCCTGAGGGAACCATGCCAAGCCTGAGCGAACTGCTGTCCACCTTCGATCCAAGACAGGGGCTGGAACTGCCCGACGACTGGCGTCAGGGCCGTACCGCCTATGGCGGCATTCTGTCCGCGCTGGGCGTGGTGGCCGCGATCGATGCGCATGCCGGCGCGCTGCCACCGCTGCGCTCGGCGCAGGTGGCCTTCATCGGTCCCGCGACAGGTCGCTTGCGCTTCAGTACGCAGGTGCTGCGCGAGGGCAAATCCGTGGTGAGCATGGGCGTGGACGTGCATGCCGACGATGCACTGGCCGCGCGTTTGATGCTGGTGTTCGGGCGCGCGCGCGACAGCGCCGTGGTACACGACAGCGATGACCGCCCGCCGGTGAAGGCGCCGGAGGCCTACCCTGAGTTCGATCTGGCGCGTATGCCGTTCGCGCCGGCGTTCATCGCCAACTTCCAGGTGCGCCCCGCCGGTGCCGCACGGCCGATCTCGGGTGCGACGCAGCCGGAGCTGCTGAACTGGGTACGCCACCGCGATGCCTCGGGTGTGGACCCAGCAGTGGCACTGGTGGCGATGGCCGACGCGATGCCGCCCGCCGCCTTCACCAGCTATACCGCACCCGCGCCGATCAGTTCGATCAACTGGAGCTTCGACCTGCTGCAGCCAGCGCCGCAGGGCGAGTGGTTTCTGCTGCGCTCGCTCAGCCAGCATGCGGGCGACGGGTATTCCTCGCAGGACATGCAGGTGTGGGATGCGCAGGGGCGTGCGGTGATGCGCGGCAGGCAGAGCGTGGCGGTGTTCGCATGACCGCGCGGGTCTGTGCTGGATGCGGGCCGCGTAGCGAGGGCAGGGCGCTGCCATGCTGATCTTCGGCCGCGTGATCGCATTGGTGGCGATGCTGGGCTGGAGCGCATGGTTCGTGATCTGTAACGTCTACGAATTCGCTCCGAGGCTGGACCCGTTCGCCTTCGGTTACGGCTGGCTGGTGGTGCTGCTGGTGTTCCGCTATTCCTTCATCGACCGCACGCGCCCCTGGGGCTGGGCGTTGTCGTTGCTGGCCGCGCTGGTGGGCCTGTACCTGCTGCTGATCCATCAGGGCACCACCGCAGGCACGGCAATGCGCACCTTCGTGGTGAGCAGCATGGCGGTGCTGGTGGCCTTCAACTGGCGCCGACGCAGCAGCCACTGACAACGAATGGGGCGTAGCCCGGGTAAGCAGCGCGCACCCGGGGCTCTGCGCAGGATGTACGACTACGGCCAATCGCCAAGCGCGTGCCCGGCGCAAATGCTGGCCGCTTGAGGCGCCTCCCGGGTGCGCTTCGCTTACCCGGGCTACAGAACGCGCTGCCTTACATCTTGCGGACGCGGAAGCGCTTGCCCTTGATCTTGCCGGCTTCCAGCCGCGCCACGGCCTTGCCGGCCTGCTCGCGGGCGATGGCCACATAGGAGCGGGTGGGGAAGATGTCGATCTTGCCGATGGCCTTGCCGGCCAGCCCTGCGTCGCCGGTGAGCGCGCCAAGGATGTCGCCGGCACGCAGCTTGTCGGTCTTGCCACCGTCGATGCGCAGCGTGGTCATCGCCGCCTCTGGCAGCTGCGCCGGGCGCGCGGTGGCCAGCGGCGTCTTCTGCCAGTTCAGCGGGTTGCCCTGCAGGGTTTCCAGCGCGTCGGCGCGGTTGCGTTCGCGCCCGGCCACCAGGCTCAGCGCCAGACCGCTGCGGCCGGCGCGGCCCGTGCGGCCCACGCGGTGCTGGAAGGTGTCGCTGTCGCTGGGCAGCTCGTAGTTCACCACGGCGGCGAGGTCTTCCACGTCCAGCCCGCGTGCTGCCACATCGCTGGCGACCAGCACGTTGCAGCTGCGGTTGGCGAACTGCAGGAGCACTTCATCGCGGTCACGCTGCTCCATGTCGCCGTGCAGTGCCAGCGCCGAGAAACCGAACTGACGCAGTGAGTTGGCGACTTCGTCCACGTCCTTGCGGGTGTTGCAGAACACCACCGCCGACTCGGGCGTGTACTTGAGCAGCAGCCCGGCCAGCGCCTTCTGCCGGTGGGCGGATTCCACCTCGAAGAACAGCTGCTGGATGGCGGGCGCTTCCTGCTGGCCATCAATGGTCACTTCGACCGGTTCATTGAGCAGCGCGCGTGCCAGCTCCCGGATTTCCTCCGGGAAGGTGGCCGAGAACAGCAGGCTCTGCCGCTCCTTGTGGGTGCGGCCCGCGATCTCGCGGATTGGCTCCTCGAAACCCATGTCGAGCATTCGGTCGGCTTCGTCCAGCACGAAGCTGCGCACCTGGCCCAGATTGAGCGCACGCTTGCGCGCCAGCTCCTGCACACGGCCGGGCGTGCCCACGACCACCTGCGGATCATGCGCTTCCAGCGAGGCCAGCTGCGGCCCCAGCGGCACGCCGCCGGTGAGCACCAGCAGCTTGAGATTGGGAATGCCGGTAGCCAGCTTGCGCAGCTGCTTGCCGACCTGGTCGGCCAGTTCGCGGGTAGGGCAGAGCACAAGCGCCTGGGTGCGGATGGTGGCCGGGTCCAGACGGTTGAGCAGGCCCAGCCCGAAGGCGGCGGTCTTGCCGGAGCCGGTGGGCGCCTGGGCGATCACATCGCGCCCTTCCAGGATCGGCGGCAGGCTCAGCGCCTGCACCGGCGTAAGGGTGGTATAGCCGAGCGCGTCGATGCCGGGGGCGAGTGCCGGCGACAGCGGCAGGGTGGTGAATTCAGTCATGCCGCATTTTCGCAGAAGCGGGGCGGGTGTGCTTGGTGTGCGTGGCAGCGGAAGCTCCCCCCTCTCCCCAACCCCTCTCCCCTCGCGGGAGAGGGGTTGGGGAGAGGGGAGTGCTACATCAGCGCCCGCACACCCATGTTGATCGCGAAACCACCGCCCAGCAGCCAGGTAAACAGCAGCACGGCCAGCAGCATCGGTTTGGTGCCTGCCTGCCGCAGAGCCGAGACATGTGTGGTCAGGCCCAGCGCGGCCATCGCCATCGCCAACAGGGCGGTATCCAGATCAACCAGCATCTTCACCAGCGTGGCAGGCAGCAGCTGCAGCGAGTTGAAGGCGACCATGGCGATGAAGCCAAACGCGAACCACGGAATGGTGATGCGTGCCCTCTGCCCGCCATCGCTGCGCTCGCCGCGGGCCAGCAGCGCCGACAGGCCCACCAGAAAGGGCGCCAGCATCATCACCCGCACCATCTTGGTGATGACGGCCGCATCGGCGGCAGGCTGGCTGATGGCGCGCCCAGCGGCCACCACCTGCGCAACTTCATGCACGGTGGAACCGGTGAACACACCGAAGGCGGTGTCATCGAAGGGCATCCAGCCCGCGCTCACGCCCCACTGGTACAGGGCCGGGTAGAGGAACATCGCCACGGTGCCGAACACCACCACTGTCGCCACGGCCACCGCGACCTGCTCGGCGCGGCCTTTCACCACGGGCTCGGCGGCCATCACCGCGGCGGCGCCGCAGATGGAGCTGCCCGCGCCGATCAGCAGCGACGAATTGCGGTCCATGCCCAGCACGCGGGTACCCAGCCACCAGGCCAGGGCAAAAGTCGAGCACAGCACCAACGCGTCGATCAGCACGCCGGTGGTGCCGACATGGCCGATGTCCTGCAGAGTGAGGCGCAGGCCATAGAGGATGATGCCGGCACGCAGCAGGGTGGCCTTGGAGAAGCCGACGCCCGCCGCTGCATGGGGGGCGAGGGAGTGGTACACGGTATTGCCGAGGGCGATGCCGATGACGATGGCCAGGGTCAGCGCACTGATGCCGTGCGCCTGCATCCAGGGCAGGGTGGCCAGCCAGATCGACAGGCCAGCAATGGCGGCGGTCAGCAGGAGGCCGGGAAACCGGTTGTGGGTAGGGGCTGTCCCCTTTTGGGAAGCGGTAGTCATGACGTCGGGTTATCAGAAGATGGCCAATCCTCGCCCCTGCGTTATCAGCTGTAAAACAGATACTATTCGTACGAACAACCTGTTAAACGGGTAGATATGCATCTCTCCCTGCGCCAACTGCAGATTTTCTCGGCCATCGCCGAGGCTGGGACCACCACGGCGGCCGGCGAGGTCATCGGCCTGTCGCAGTCGGCGGCAAGCGCGGCGCTGGTCGAACTGGAAAGCCTGCTCGGGCTTGCTCTGTTCGACCGGGTCGGGCGGCGGCTGGTGCTCAACGGGCATGGCCGCGCCCTGCTGCCGGAGGCGCGCACGCTGCTGGCGGGGATGGCTGACATCGAGCGCCGCTTCAGCACGGGCCGTGAAACCACTGCCCCGGTGCGCTGGCGAGTAGGGGCCAGCACCACCATCGGCAACTATCTGATGCCGGGCCGCATCGCCGGCCTGCTGGAAGCCAACCCCCGGGCCCATGTGGACCTGGTCATCGGCAATACGCGCGAAGTGACCAGCGCCGTGCAGCATCTGGAAGTGGACATCGGCCTGATCGAAGGCCCGTGCCACGAGCCGGGACTGGAGGTAGTGGACTGGATGGAGGACGAGCTGGTCATCGTCTTCGGCCCACGCCACAAGCAGGCGGCTGACCTGCAGAAGGGCGCAAGCCTGAGCCAGCTGCGGCAGGCCTGCTGGTTGCTGCGTGAACCGGGATCAGGCACCCGTGAGGCGGCCGAACAGGCGCTGCTGCCGCACCTGCACGGCTTTGCCGAGGTGCTGCAGCTGGGTGGCACCGAGGCCATCAAGCAGGGCGCGGTGGCCGGGCTGGGGTTGGCCTGCCTGTCGCGGCATGCGGTGGCTGACCTGATCGAACTGGGCAGACTGCAGCTGCTGGTCACGCCGCTGCCGCCCCTGCGACGGCGGTTGTGGGTGGTCCGCCACCCCGGCAAGCGCTTGCCGGACAGCCTGCGTCAGCTTCTGGCACTGCCGCGGCAGGTATTCGCCGACGACTGAGGGCCCGCAGCCCGTACAATAGCGGGATGCCTTTGATTACCCTGCAGAACGTCGACTACAGCGTCGGCGGCCCGTTGTTGCTGGAAAAAGCCGAACTGTCGATCGACGCGGGCGAGCGTATCGCCCTGATCGGCCGCAACGGCGCCGGCAAATCCACCCTCATGAAGCTGATGGCCGGCGAACTGAAGCCGGACGATGGCGAAGTGCGCGTCCAGCAGGGCGTGCGCGTGACCCGTCTGGAACAGGAAGTGCCACACGGCGCGGCCGGCAGCGTGTTCGACGTGGTCGCCGATGGCCTCGGTGAGCTGGGCCACTGGCTGGCCGAGTTCCACCGCCTGAGCCACGCCGAGGTGTTCGACGGCGATGCGATGGGCAAGGTGCAGGCCAAGATCGACGGGGCCGATGGCTGGGCGCTGGATCAGCGCGTCTCCGAAACCCTGACAAAGCTCGAACTGGATGGCGAGGCTGATTTCAACCGGCTTTCCGGTGGCATGAAGCGCCGTGTGCTGCTTGCGCGGGCGCTGGTGGCCGGGCCCGACGTGCTGCTGCTAGATGAGCCCACCAACCATCTGGACATCCAGGCCATCGACTGGCTGGAAGGCTTCCTCAAGGGCTGGAACGGCTGCGTGGTGTTCGTCACCCATGACCGCCGCTTCCTGCGCGCGCTGGCCACCCGCATCGTCGAGATCGACCGTGGCCAGGTGACCAGCTGGCCGGGCGACTGGGCCAACTACGAGCGCCGTCGCGAAGAGCGCCTCAACGCGCAGGCGCAGGAGAACGCCCGCTTCGACAAGCTGCTGGCACAGGAGGAAGTGTGGATCCGGCAGGGCATCAAGGCACGCCGCACCCGCGACGAAGGCCGCGTGCGCCGGCTCAAGGCCATGCGCAACGAGCGCAGCCAGCGCCGTGAGCTGGGCGGAAACGTCAAGCTGGAAGCGGCGGCGGGCGAGAACTCCGGCAAGAAGGTCATCGACATCAAGGACGTCGGTTTCGCCTTCGGCCCGCGCGTGATGATCAAGGATTTCTCCACCACCATCCTGCGTGGCGACCGTATCGGCCTGATCGGCCCCAACGGCAGCGGCAAGACCACGCTGCTGAAGCTGCTGCTGGGCGAACTGCAGCCGGACAGCGGCGAGGTGCGCCAGGGCACCAACCTGCAGATCGCCTATTTCGACCAGTACCGTGCGACCTTGCGCGAGGACTGGAGCGCGATCGAGAACGTGGCTGAAGGCGCGGACTTCATCGACCTCAACGGCAAGCGCAAGCATGTGCATGCCTATCTGCAGGACTTCCTGTTCACGCCCGAGCGTGCGCGCGCGCCGATCACCCGCCTGTCCGGTGGCGAGCGCAACCGCCTGCTGCTGGCCAAGCTGTTCGCACAGCCGTCCAACCTGCTGGTGATGGACGAACCGACCAACGATCTGGACGTGGAAACGCTGGAGCTGCTGGAAGAGCTGCTGGCCGACTACACCGGTACGCTGCTGCTGGTCAGCCATGACCGTGACTTCCTCGACAACGTGGTGACCTCCACGCTGGTGCTGGAAGGCGAGGGCAAGGTGGGCGATTACGTGGGTGGTTACAGCGATTCGCTGCGCCAGCGCCCGGCACCTGCACAGAGCGCGGCGGCGGTGGCCAAGGCCTCTGCGACCGCCGTGCCGGTGCAACCGGTCGCTGCACCGCCAGCCGCTGCCGAAGCCGCGCCTGCCAAGCGCAAGCTGAGCTTCAAGGATGCGCGTGAACTGGAGCAGCTGCCGTCCCGCATCGAGCAGCTGGAGCTGGACGTGGAAGGCCTGACCAGCGCGATGAACGACCCCGCGTTCTACACGCGGTCCAGCGCGGAAGTCACCGCGCACACCCAGCAGCTGGCCAAGGTGCAGGCTGAACTGGACACGGCCTACGCGCGCTGGGAAGAACTGGACGGCTGAGCGCCTGCCGCGTAGGGTCGGTGCGTCGGCAGTGTGGACCGCTGCCGCGCACTTCCACTGGATGAGGGCCGCCGCATGCACAGGCCATTCGAGGTCGAGCGCATCGACCATGTGGTGTTTCGTGTTCGTGACCTGGAGGCGTCGATCGCCTTCTATCGCGACGTGCTTGGCTGTGAGGTCGCACGCGAGCGCCCAAGGCTGGGGCTGGTGCATCTGCGTGCCGGCGCTTCGATGATCGACCTGATAAGCATCGATGGCGAGCTGGGCCGGCGTGGCGGCGCGCCGCCGGGCGGTGAAGCGCACAACGTCGATCACCTCTGTCTGCGTGTGGAGCCATTCGATGACGCCGTGCTGGTGGCATATCTGGCCGCGCACGGCGTAGCACCGCAGGCACCGGCCACGATCAATTTCGGTGCCGAAGGCGAGGGGCCATCGCTGTACATCAACGACCCCGACGGCAACACCATCGAGCTGAAAGGCAGCGCCGCCGAGTCCCCGTAGAACCGTAGCCCGGGTAAGCGCACGCGCACCCGGGGGCTCTTCTCGATTCCCGCGCAGAGCTCGCCGGCCATCTATCGAGTGCCACTGCTTTCCGTTGTTCTTTTGCCAGATGCTCCCTGGGTGCGCTGCGCTTACCCGGGCTACACGGCACGCGCCACCCTTGAAGGCACGCCAACAGGCGCGCATGCTGCCGCCATCGTCAGGGGAGGGGACATATGCGTCGCACGATGGCAGGTATCGCAATGATGATGGCGGTGGTGGCCACGCCGCTGCATGCAGAGGTGAAGGACAGCGCCGCCAGTGGTTTCACCGTGGAGAACTCGGCCTTGATCGCGGCACCGCCCGCAAAGGTGTGGCAAGCCATGACCGGTGCCATCGACCAGTGGTGGCCGAAGGATCACAGCTGGTGGGGCGCCGCCTCGCGGTTGTCCATCGATGCGCGCGCTGGCGGCTGCTTCTGCGAGATCGCAGGCGCGCAGCAGGCACAACACCTGCAGGTGTTGTTCGTCGATCCCGAAAAGACCCTGCGCATGGGCGGAGGCCTGGGGCCGCTGCAGGGCATGGGTTTGCACGGCGTGGCCGAATGGACGCTGCAACCCGAAGGCGATGCCACCCGCGTGACCTGGCGTTACCGGGCGGGCGGCTACACGCCGGATGACCTGTCGAAGTTCGCCCCGGTGGTGGATAGAGTGCAGGCGCAGCAGCTGGACGGACTGGCCCGCCATCTGCGCGACACCCCCTGAGGGTTGGCCCTGCGCTCTCGTAGCCCGGGTAAGCGCAGCGCACCCGGGAAGCAGGAGACAGCGCGGCAACGGAAGGCAAGACATTGCTCCAAACCCAGAAGAGCTGCTTCGTCAGCACCACTCCAGAAGCCCCGGGTGCGCGCAGGCGCTTACCCGGGCTACGGGTCCGCGCGAGACCCCAGGGTGCCGCTACCTCCCGCCCTTGTAGCCCGGGTAAGCAAAGCGCACCCGGGAGGCGAGGAACGGTTCGGCAACGGAACGCGAAACATCGCGCAGACCCCAAACGGACCACTTCGTCAGCACCGCTCCAAAAGCCCCGGGTGCGCGCAAGCGCTTACCCGGGCTACGGGTTCGTGCGAGCCCCCTGAGCGCCGCCACCTCCCGCCCTTGTAGCCAGGGTAAGCAAAGCGCACCCGGGAAGCGCGGAACAGCTCGGCAACGGAACGCGAGGCCGTCAGGCCTCGTCGTCCTCGACGGCTTCTTCTTCCGTCGCGCCGCCGTCAGGCAGCTCGAAGAAGGCCCAGAACGGCACCTTGTCCTCGGCCCAGCTGGCGGAGGCTTCGGACAGCACGTCCAGCAACGTGTCGAAATCGTTGCGGCTGGTCTGCCGCAGATCATCGGCCTCGCTGAACAACAGCGCGTAGCCGTTGGCAGGCAGCCACGAGAGGTCGCGCAGCGCGTCGGACAGCGCGTCCCAGTTGCGGCCCCAGTTCGCGGGGAAATCCAGCTGTGTGCCGATGCGCATCAACAGCGTGCGCTTGTCGCTGCAGCCTTCCAGATCCAGCCGCAGCACCTTGAGCCCTGCATCGCGCGCAGCGGCGGCCAGGCCGCCCAGGTCGCCGTCGCCCACGCCGTACACGCCGGCCTGGCTGGCATCGTCCAGGCCCATGTCGAAACCGCTGTCACTCATGCTGCTCTCCGGTGGCCGGGACGTTGAAGCTGCGGAAGCTCTGATAGTGGTCGTCGGTGTAATACCAGGCGTCCGGCGGATCGCCGCCGGTGACAATGCGCTTGGCGCCCCGATGGTTCAGCCCCGGCGTATCCACGGTGTACTCGCGGTAGTAGCCGCGCGGGCGCTGGGGCAGCTGGCGCTCGCGGTTGCCGAACGTGCTGCCATCCTGGCGGTGCGGGTAGGGGCCGCCACGCTGGATCAGTGCGATGGTGTCGCGCGCTTCGGGTGGCAGGAAGGCCGGCAGCGGATCAGGCCGGGGGGCTCTGGCCGTGGCCGGCGCTTCCGCCGCGGCACCGGTGCCGTCCGTCAGCGAGGGAGCGAACTGCGGCGGCGGCGGTTGCTGCGCCGCGCGCATTCCCCACAGGCCACCGACCAGCAGGACGACGGCGATGACCAGAAGAAGGGGCTTGCGCATGGGCGTGGCGGTTTTGCGGAACAGGCCGCGATTATCACGCCAAACGTGCGACATGCTTGAATGGAAGTTCAGCCGGATGCTTCACGCGGCAGTAACAGAGCACGCCCGTGCGGGCCTGAAATACACGCTGGACCACCGGCAGGACAAACTTTCCTTTACATCGGTCTTGGTAAGTTGGGCATTCCTGCCTACCATTCCCTTCTGCATCTACGCTGCCCGGCCTGGCCCGGGCACAGACCCCAGGCATATACCCAAGGAGAACACCGATGGCCTTTACCCTGCCCAAGCTGCCTTACGCCTACGACGCGCTGGAACCGTACATGGATGCGGCCACGGTGGAGATCCACTACTCCAAGCACCACCAGACCTACGTCAACAACCTCAACGCGCTGGTTGAAGGCACCGAATATGCCGACATGCCGATCGACGAGCTGCTGCGCAAGGTCAAGACCCTGCCGGAAAACCTGCAGCAGGGCGTGCGCAACCAGGGTGGCGGCCACGGCAACCACTCGCTGTTCTGGGTGGTCATCGGCCCGAACGAAGGTGGCAAGCCCAGCGGTGAGCTGGCCAAGGCCATCGACGAGCAGCTCGGCGGCTTCGACAAGTTCAAGGAAGCCTTCACCAAGGCGGCGCTGGGCCAGTTCGGTTCCGGCTGGGCGTGGCTGAGCGTCACCGCCGACAAGAAGCTGCTGGTGGAGAAGAGCTCCAACCAGGAAAGCCCGCTGATGGACGGCCGCACCCCGGTGCTGACCATCGACGTGTGGGAACACGCCTACTACCTGAAGTTCCAGAACCGTCGCGCCGAGTTCATCGAAACCTTCTACAACCTGATCAACTGGAAGGAAGTGGAGCGTCGTTATCAGGAAGCCATAGCTGCCTGATTCCCGTGTCGGCACCGCCCATGGCGTGTGCCGGCAACCGGGTTGCCATTGATCGTTTCAATCAGAAAGCCGGGCCGCGAGGTCCGGCTTTCTGATTCCCGGAAGATGGGAAACCGCGCGTCAGTTGCTTTCTTCAGCGCTCGGCAGTTCCACCATGCGCGAGATGCGCAGGGTCGCCATCACCCCCAGCGACAGGGGGCCGGCATCCGTGTCCGTGGCAGGCAGCTCGACGGCCTGCTGCTTGATGTCGGCGAAGCTGCGCACCTGGTAGAGCACGTCCATTCCGTGCTCCTTGCTCTCCTCACCCTTTGCGGTATTACGTTTGACCGATGGGTTGCGGCGTGACGGCTGGAAGCCCGGGAGCTGGCGCACCAGTTCGTCGGTGGTGGCGCTGAAATCCCCCACCACCAGCGAGGGCAGGCCTTCGCCGGTGGCATCCATCCACGAACGCAGGTCGGCCGCCTGATGCCCGCGCGCGATGGTGGAGCCGTCCGCCGGGCGCATGCTTGCGGTGTAGATGTTCAACCGGGCGCGCTGCAGCTGCAGCCGCTGCATGCCGGCGATGGCGGGCAGGTCGTCGCCATGCAGCAGGGTGATGCCGTCTTCCAGCGCCGACAGCCGGCTCAGCACCGCACTGCCACGCCGCAGCGGTTGGCTGGGGCGGTCGGCGGAGATGAAGTCACAACTGTAATTGAGCTTTCCACCCAGCCAGCACGCGGCATTGGGCGTGTTGGCCTGCTGTTCCACGTCCTGCACGACGATCACGTCCGGATGCAGCTGGCCCAGCAGCTGCACGATGCGCTCGCGCTCGTCGGCCCAACGGCCTTCGACGGCCGGCAGGCGCAGGCTGGCGACCTTGATGATCGGCGCGGCAGTAGGCTGCGCGAGCACCGAGAACGACAAGGCAAGCAATCCGAAACAACCCCAACGCAACATTGCAACGGCCCAGATGGACTGGTTGCCATGATATTCCGGTCGCTCGTCTAAAGGTCGTGCAGGGCCTGCTGTCTTGCCGTGAATGCGCAGTGGGGGGCGTCACGATCGCGGCATGATGGGTTACGCTTGCAACCTTTGTAACGACGGATCGCCTCCAGATGACGACCAACGACGTGGCAGCAAGCCCGCAACCCAAAGCACGGATGCCCCGCCAGATCGGCTTCATCATCGGTAACGAGGCGTGCGAGCGCTTCAGCTTCTACGGAATGCGCAACATCCTGGTGCAGTTCCTGATCACCTCGCTGCTGCTGCAGCAGGTGACGGCCGAAGGTCGGGCCGCCGAGGCCAAGGACATCATGCACAGCTTCATGATCGGCGTGTATTTCTTCCCGCTGCTCGGCGGCTGGCTGGCGGACCGCTTCTTCGGCAAGTACCACACCATTCTGTGGTTCAGCCTGATCTACTGCGCCGGCCACCTGTGTCTTGCGCTGTTCGAGGACAGCCGCCAGGGCTTCTTCCTTGGTCTGGGCCTGATCGCGCTGGGTGCGGGCGGCATCAAGCCGTTGGTGGCCTCGTTCATGGGTGACCAGTTCGACCAGAGCAACAAGCAGCTGGCCAAGGTGGTGTTCGACGCCTTCTACTGGATCATCAACTTCGGGTCGCTGTTCGCCTCGCTGCTGATTCCGCTGGCGCTGAAGAACCTGGGCCCGCAGTGGGCGTTCGGCATCCCGGGCATTCTGATGTTCGTGGCCACGCTCGTGTTCTGGCTGGGTCGTAAGCGTTACGTGCTGGTGCCGCTGCCGCCCAAGGATCCGCATTCCTTCGGCAACGTGGTGCGTACCGCGCTGCTGGCCAAGGCACCGGGCCGTGGCAACCCGGGCCTGATCGTGGCGGTGCTGGGTCTGGTGCTGGCCGTGGCATCCTTCGCGCTGGTGCCGAGTCTGGGCATCGTGATCTGCCTGTGTCTTGCGCTGGTGGCGATCCTGGCCGGCGTCGGCGGCGGCACCATGCTGCAGCTGGACCGCGCCCGTGGCGTCCACCCGGAAGCGGCGGTGGAAGGCGTGCGCTCGGTGCTCAAGGTGCTGGTGATCTTCGCCCTGACCACGCCGTTCTTCTCGCTGTTCGACCAGAAGGCCTCGACCTGGGTGCTGCAGGGCCAGGAGATGAGCATGCCGAGCTGGTTCACCGCCTCGCAGATGCAGGCGCTGAATCCGCTGCTGGTGATGATCCTGATTCCGTTCAACAACCTGGTGCTGTACCCGGCGCTGCGCCGCTTCGGCTTCGAGCCCACCGCGCTGCGCCGCATGACAGCCGGCATCGCCTTCAGCGGCCTGGCCTGGATCGTGGTGGGCGGCCTGCAGGTGGTGATGGATGGTGGTGACGCACTGTCCATCTTCTGGCAGATCCTGCCGTATGCGCTGCTCACCTTCGGTGAGGTGCTGGTCTCGGCCACCGGTCTGGAGTTCGCCTACAGCCAGGCACCGGCCTCGATGAAGGGTGTGGTGATGAGCTTCTGGAACCTCACCACCACCATCGGCAACCTGTGGGTGCTGCTGTCCAACGCCGCGGTGCGCAACCACGCTGTCACCGACCGCATCGCCAGCACCGGCCTGAGCGAGACCGCGTTCCTGATGTTCTTCTTCGCCGGCTTCGCCTTCGTCGCGGCACTGGCATTCGGCCTGTATGCACGCCGCTACAGGATGGTCGACAACTACCGGGCAGTCTGATGAAGCTTGAAGGACCGATCACGCTTGTCCTGATCGCCGTCACCGTGCTGGTGTCGTGGATGGCGTTCAACAACCGCAAACTGCTGGACAGGCTGATCCTGTGGCCGCCTGCGGTGGACCGCCACAGGCAGTACGACCGGCTGGTGACCTACGGCTTCATCCACGCCGATTTCGCCCACCTGCTGTTCAACATGGTCACGCTGTTCTTCTTCGGCCAGGCCATTGAACGGCTGATGCTGGGGATGACAGGGCAGGTGTGGGTATACCCGGTGTTCTATGTGTCGGCGCTGGTGGTCTCGATCCTGCCCAGCTACCTGAAGAACCAGAAGAACCCCAACTACCTGAGCCTGGGCGCTTCGGGCGCGGTGTCGGCGATCCTGTTCGCCTACATCCTGGTCTCGCCATGGACGCTGATCCTCGTGTTCTTCATCCCGGCCCCGGCTATCCTGTATGCCGTGTTCTACGTGGGCTACAGCATCTGGATGGACAAGAAAGGCGCGGACAACGTCAACCACAGCGCGCATCTGGCCGGTGCCGCCTATGGCGTGATGTTCATGCTGTTCATGGAGCCGGACCTGCTGCAGCACTTCGTGCAGGCCGTGATGAATCCCAGCTTCGGGCGCTGAGGCACCGCGGGAGGGCGGTTGGCGCCAGCGCAGATGGCCGGGCGGGCGTCATTGTGACGCCGGAGGATGTTTTACGCGGGTGGAGCGTAGCGGCAGGCGCGCTGCCCGGCTGACGCCCCTGTGGCTCCCGTTGAGGGCAGGGCGGCAGCGGCAGGCCGGTGGTGCGGCTCAGCTCGCGCTGGGCTCGTAGGTGGCCAGCAGGCGGGTGTAGACCTCGCTGTCGATCTTCTCGAAGTCGTTGCTCGCGGTTTCGCCGGTGACGGTCAGCTGGAACAGGCCTTCCAGCAGGGTGGCGTCGTGGTCGTTGCTCGGGATGGCGCGTTCAAGGTCAAGCATGGGAATTCAGCTAGAGTCTGACAGTTGCTTGGATGGACGCAAAAGCCGTGCCAGCTTTTCTGGCGTTGGATCACGCTCTGGATGACACCGCCGTCATTTTTCACGTCGGAAAGTGACGCGACACGGCGTAAGGTCTGTCCAAATGCCGTCATCACAGTTTTTCGCGTCAAAAATCCGTCGGAACCTGAAGGAGATGCAGATGAGCGCAGTTGACCAGGGTGGTGTGTCGATCCAGCACGATGCGGCTGGCCACAGTTTCTTCACCGAGGTGGATGGCCACCGCGCGGTGCTCGACTACGAGCTGGAGAACGGCACGATGGTCATCACCCATACCGGCGTGCCCGAGGCTATCGGTGGCCGTGGCATCGCCGCATCGCTGACCCGCTTCGCGCTGGATCATGCACGCAGCGCGGGCTGGAAAGTGGTGCCGGCCTGTACCTACGCGGCCAGCTATATCCAGCGTCATGGCGAATATACAGACCTGCTGGGATAATCCGGGGTGTTGGGCCGCCATCGAGGGCAGCCCTATTCCGAGGAAAAGAAGGGCATGAACAGGTTTGTGCAGGGCGCGTGTGGTGCGGCGGTGGTGTTGGTGGCGTTGGCAGGGTGCAAGCGCGATGACGGCCAGCAGCCGGCCGCGCCGGCAGCGGCACCGCAGGAACAGGCGGCAGCTCCGACGGAGCAGGCCGCTGCTCCGGTGGAAATGAAGGATGTCGTCGAGAACACGCCCAGCTATGTCATCGGCATCAGCTACCCGCCCGCCGCCGCCAAGTATCCGGGCCTGGCCCAGGAGCTGGCCAGCTATGCCGAGCATGCCAAGGCCGAACTGCTGAAGGCCGTGGCCGCGCTGGGCAATGACAAGCCGACCGCGCCCTACGAACTGTCGCTGGCCTTCGACATGCAGGTGGATACGCCGAAGGTGGTGGCGGTGTCCGCTGATGGCAGCAGCTATACCGGGGGTGCCCATGGGCAGCCGCTGGTGGCCCGTTTCGTGTGGCTGCCGGAGCAGCAGAAGCTGCTGCGCGCCGAAGACCTGATCACTTCCGGGAAAGGCTGGAAGGCCATCAGCGATTTCGCCGAGGACAAGCTGCTGGAGCAGGCCACCGTGCGTGCGCAGGGCGAGGACATGGCACCTGAGGAGCAGCAGGCCCAGGTGCGCAATCTGTCCAAGATGATCGACGAAGGCACCGCGCCGGATGCGGCCAACTTCTCCGAATTCCAGCCGGTGATGGATGCCTCCGGCCACATCACCGCACTGCGTTTCGTGTTCGGGCCGTATCAGGTCGGGCCGTATTCCGATGGTACGCAGAGCGTGGAAATGCCGGCGTCGGCGTTGCTGCCGTACGTGGCCGCCGAGTACCAGGGGCTGTTCGCCGCGCAGTGATCCCATAGGGAGCCAGCGATGGATGCAGGACTGCAACGACGTGTCGAAGCATTGCTGCAGGAAGCGGGCGTCACCCCTGGCGGAAAGCGCCCGCAGGACATCCAGATCCTCGACCCGCGCTTTTATGCGCGGGTACTGGCCAATGGCTCGCGCGGTCTCGGCGAGAGCTACATGGATGGCTGGTGGCAGGCCAATGCGCTGGATGAATTTCTCGTCCACCTGCTGCAGGCGCGGCTGGACGAGCGCGTACACGGCAACGGCGAAATCTGGGATGCCTTCAAGGCCAAACTGTTCAACCTGCAGGCCGGGCAGGGCAGTTACGAAGTAGGGCGCCGCCACTACGATCTGGGTAACGACCTGTACCGCGCCATGCTCGGCAAGCGGCTGGTCTACAGCTGCGGCTATTGGTGCGATGCCGACAATCTCGATGATGCGCAGGAAGCCAAGCTCGACCTGATCTGCCGCAAGCTGCAGTTGCGGCCCGGCATGCGTGTGCTGGATATAGGCTGTGGCTGGGGCGAGGCGTTGAGGTTCGCGGCTGAGCGTTATGGCGTGGAAGGTGTGGGCGTCACCATCTCCGCCGAGCAGGCCGAGCTGGCGCGCGAACTCTGCGCGGGTCTGCCGGTGGAAATCCGCATGCAGGACTACCGCGAGCTGGACGAGCCGTTCGACGCGGTGCTGTCGGTCGGCATGTTCGAGCATGTCGGTGTCAAGAACTACCGCACGTACTTCGAGACCGCGCGGCGCTGCCTGGGCGAGCAGGGCTTGTTCCTGCTCCACAGCATCGGCAGCAACATCAGTCGCGAGCGCACCGACCCGTGGATCGCGCGCTACATCTTCCCCAATTCCATGCTGCCATCCGCCGCGCAGATCACCACCGCGATGGAAGGCGTGTTCGTGCTGGAAGACTGGCACAACTTCGGCCCCGACTACGACCGCACCCTTCAGGCATGGCGGGACAACGTGGAGGCAGCCTGGGAACACCTGGACCCGCGTTACGACGAGCACTTCCGGCGCATGTGGCGCTTCTATCTGGCGGGCTCGATGGCGACGTTCCGCACGCGCCATTCACAGCTGTGGCAGCTGGTGCTGTCACCGCGCGGCGTGCCGGGTGGGTATGTGGTGCCGCGTTGAGTTTCAAGCCGGCCCTCACCCCAACCCCTCTCCCGTAAACGGGAGAGGGGCTTTGAGCGCAACGTCGCACTGGCGTGAGCCCTTCTCCCGTTTACGGGAGAGGGGTTGGGGTGAGGGGAAGGCTTCAACCAGCACCCTCCAAAAAGAAAACGCCCGGCTTCCACCGGGCGTTTTCCTCACATCCACCGCATCAGCAGCAGGAGCTTACTTGCCACCCTCGGCGGTGGTCAGGCCACGCTTCTCCAGCAGCGGCTCGATCTGCGGATCGTGGCCGGCGAAGTTGCGGAACAGCTCCATCGCATCGACGCTGCCGCCCTTGGACAGCAGTGTCTCGCGGAAGCGGTCACCGTTGGCGCGCGACAGGCCACCGTTCTCGCGGAACCACTTCTGCGTGTTGGCGTCCAGTACCTCGGACCAGATGTAGGCGTAATAGCCTGCCGAATAGCCGCTCATGATGTGGCTGAAGTACGGGGTCTTGTAACGCGGCGGCACCGGCGCGTAGTAGATGCCGTCCTTCACCAGCGCCGCGTGCTCGAACTTCATCACGTCGTTGGGCGACGGGACTTCGCTCACGCCGATCTGGTGCCAGTTCTGGTCCAGCATCGCCGCACCCAGATACTCGGTGGTGGCGAAGCCCTGGTTGAACTTGGACGCGGCAATCACCTTGTCCAGCAGCGCCTGCGGCATCGCCGAGCCGTTCTGGTAGTGCTTGGCGTAGTTGGCCAGGATGGTCGGCTCGTCGGACCACATCTCGTTGACCTGCGACGGGAACTCCACGAAGTCACGCGGCACGGCGGTGCCGGAGAAGTACGGGTACTTCACGTTCGAGAACATGCCATGCAGCGCGTGGCCGAACTCGTGGAAGGTGGTGGTCACTTCGTCCCAGGTCAGCAGGGTCGGCTTGCCTGCCGGCGGCTTGGGAATGTTGAGGTGGTTGGCCACCACCGGCTTGTTGCCGGTCAGTGCCGACTGCGACACGTAGGAGTTCATCCATGCGCCACCGCGCTTGGACTGGCGTGCATACGGGTCGAAGATGAAGATCGCCAGCTGGCTGCCGTCGGCGTCGAACACGTCGTAGACGGTGACGTCGTCGTGGTACACCGGCAGGTCGGTGCGCTGCTTGAAGCTCAGGCCGAATTCCTTGCCGGCGGCAAAGAACACGCCGTTCTCCAGCACGTTCTTCAGCTCGAAATACGGCTTGAGCTGCGACTCGTCGAAGTTGTACTTGGCCTGGCGGACCTTCTCGCTGTAGAAGGCCCAATCCCACGGCTGCAGCTCGAAGGTCGCCTTGCCGGCGGCCTTCTGCTCGGCATCGATCATCGCCTGCAGGTCGGCAGCCTCGCGCTTGGCGTTGGCCACCGCGGCCGGAGCCAGCTGGCCCAGCATCGCGTTGACCGCTTCCGGCGTCTTGGCGGTCTGGTTGCCCAGCGAGTAGGCGGCGAAATTCGGGAAGCCCATCAGCGCGGCCTTTTCGGCACGCAGGGTCATGATGCGCGAGACCAGCGCGGTGTTGTCGTACTCGCCACCCTTGCTGCCGCGTGCCACGGATGCCTCGTAGATGTTCTGGCGCAGCTCGCGGTTGGTCAGGTTGGTCAGCGCCGGCTGGCCGGTGGTGTTGAGCAGGGCGATCACGTACTTGCCGTCCAGCTTGCGTGCCTTGGCGGCTTCGGCGGCAGCGGCGATCTGCTCTTCGGACAGGCCATCGAGCTGCTTGACGTCATCGACCACGATGAACGAACCGTTGACCTCGTTGAGCACGTTCTGGCTGAACTTGGTGCCCAGGTTGGCCAGCTCGGCGTTCATTTCCTTCAGCTTGGCCTTGTCGGCGTCGGACAGCTTGGCGCCGGCGCGGACGAAGTTGTCGTAGTACTTCTCGACCAGACGCAGACCTTCGGCATCCAGGCCCAGCTTGGCGCGGTTGTTGTACAGCGTCTCGATGCGCTGGAACAGGGCGCCGTTGAGGTTGATGGCATCGCTGTGCGCGGCGAACTTGGCCGAGTAGTCAGCCTGCAGCTTCTTGCGCGCATCGTTGGTGTCCGCACCGCTGAGCGAGAAGAACACGGTGGTGGCCCGGTCCAGGATGTCGCCACTCTTTTCCAGTGCGATCAGGGTGTTCTCGAAGGTCGGCGCCGAACGCTGGTTGGCGATGGCGGCCACTTCCTTCAGCTGCTGCGCCATGCCGGCGTCGAAGGCCGGGGCGAAGTCGCTGTCCTTGATCTTGTCGAACTGCGGGTAGTGCAGCGGCAGCGTGCTTTCGGCGAAGAACGGGTTGGCCTGTTGTGCCGCGGTGGGGCTGGCGGCGTTTGCGGTCACGCTGTAGGCCGGCAGGGCGAGGCCCAGGGTCGCGGCGAGGGCAAGGGCGAGGCGGGTGTTCAAGTCGGAAGCTCCGGGAAAAATACTGAACCCGAAGGGTAACCCGTGGCAGCGGCCCGGGGGTGTGCCGAACGGCATGGACACCCCAGCCCGTTCCCGATGCCGTAGGCTGGACGCCCTGTTGCCGGAGCCCGCCACCATGACATCCGCTTACGATTTCCAGACCACGTCACTGGATGGCCAGCCACTGGACCTGGCCGACTTCCGTGGCAAAGCGCTGCTGGTCGTGAACACGGCCTCCAAGTGTGGCTTCACCCCCCAGTACGAGGGGCTGGAGCAGCTCTGGCAGACCTACGGGCCGCAGGGGCTGGTGGTGCTGGGCTTCCCCTGCGACCAGTTCGGCCACCAGGAACCGGGCGATGCCGGCGACATCAGCAGCTTCTGCAGTCTGAATTACGGTGTGAGCTTCCCGATGTCCGCCAAGGTGGAGGTCAACGGCGCCGACGCCCATCCGCTGTGGCAGTGGCTGAAGGCCCACAAGCGCGGCGCGTTGGGCATCGCCGCGATCAAATGGAACTTCAGCAAGTTCCTGATCGGCCGCGAAGGCCAAGTGATCGAGCGCTACGCGCCTTCGACCAGGCCGGAGGCGCTGGAGGGGGATATCCGTGCGGCGCTGGGCGACTAGCTTCACTGCATTGCGGGGTTCCTGTTGTGTCGTCGTTTGAGCGAGCCACAAACGACAACGGCCAGAGGTGGAGTCTGGCCGTTGCATGCGCATTGCCTGGTCAGGCAGCGCGCCCGTCGCATCACTTCTCGACGAAGGCGCGCTCGAACACGTAGTGGCCCGCGGTGCCGATGCGGCTGGACACCTCGAAGCCGCGTGCGTCCAGCACGCTGCGCAGATCGGCCAGCATCTGCGGGCTGCCGCAGATCATGAAGCGGTCGTTGGCCGGGTCCAGCGGTGGCAGGCCCAAGGTCTTCTGCATCTGGCCGGTTTCCATCAGCGTGGTGAGGCGGCCCTGGTTGGGGAACGGCTCGCGCGTGACGGCAGGGTAGTACAGCAGCTTGTCGCGCACGATGTCGCCAAGGATCTCATCGTTCGGCAGCTCATTCTCGAAGTAATCGCGGTAGGCGAGGTCCTTCTCGAAACGCACGCCGTGGCAGACGATGACCTTCTCGAAACGCTCGTAGGTCTCCGGGTCCTTCACGATGCTCAGCCACGGCGCCAGGCCGGTGCCGGTGCCCAGAAGGTACAGGTGCTTGCCCGGGTGCAGGTCGCTGATCAGCAGGGTGCCCGTGGGCTTCTTGCCGACCAGGATCTTGTCGCCGGGCTTGAGGTGCTGCAGGCGCGAGGTCAGCGGGCCGTCCTGCACCTTGATGCTGAAGAAGTGCAGTTGCTCTTCCCAGTTGGCGCTGGCGATGGAGTAGGCACGCATCAGCGGGCGGGCGCCTTCATTCTCCAGCCCGATCATCACGAACTGGCCGTTGTCGAAGCGGAAACCGCTGTCACGGGTGGTGGAAAAGCTGAAGTAGGCGTCCGTCCAGTGACGGACTTCAAGCACCGTTTCGGCGCCGAAAGCGGAGGACATGGCGTGGGGGTTGTTGAAGTATGACTGCGCTATTCTAGCCGACTTCCCGTTGATGCGAATGGATCGCATTTAAGTGGCACCCAGCCCCCAGAGGCCGGTGTAGAGCGGAGCCACGCTCCGCTGGGCTTTGCCGGGAAGGCTTCTGCCGAGCATGGCTCGGCACTACGCGCCAATCGGGCTTTATCGGTAACCCGCGGCCTGCAGCTCGAACAGCTCCGCGTAGCGGCCACCTTGGGCCATCAGCTGCTCATGGGTGCCGCTGGCCTCGATGCGGCCGTCGGCCAGCACCAGAATGCGGTCGGCCATGCGGACCGAGGAGAACCGGTGCGAGATCAGCACGGCGGTGCGGTCGTCAGACAGCTCCTTGAAGCGCTGGAACACCTCGAACTCGGCACGCGCATCGAGCGCGGCGGTGGGTTCGTCCAGGATCATCACCTGCGCATCGCGCATGTAGGCGCGGGCGATGGCGATCTTCTGCCACTGCCCGCCGGACAGGTCCACGCCGGTCTTGAAGCGCCGGCCGATCAGCTGCTCGTAGCCGGCAGGCAGCCCTTCGATGACCTCGTCCGCCAGTGCTCGGTGCGCCGCGTCGCGGATGCGTGGCTGGTCGTCCATGGACTCCACCAGACCGACGCCGATGTTCTCGCCGGCGGACAGGTGGTAGCGCACGAAATCCTGGAAGATCACCCCCATGTTCGCGCGCAGGTCGTCCAGATCGTAATCGCGCAGGTCGCGACCATCCAGCAGGATGCGCCCCTCGTCAGGGTCGTACAGCCGCGCCAGCAGTTTGACCAGCGTGGTCTTGCCGGCGCCGTTTTCGCCCACCAGCGCGATCACTTCACCTGCCTGCAGCTGGAAATCGAGGTGACGCACCGCCCAGCGCTCGGCATCCGGGTAGCGGAAGCCCACATCCTCGAACACGAAGCCCTCACGGATGGGGCGCGGAATCGGCAGCGCATCCGGGCGCGAGCGGATCTCCGGTTCGATGGCGAAGAAGGAGAACAGGTCATCCAGATAAAGCGCCTGGCTGGCCACCTGCGAGAAGCCGCTGAGCAACCCTTCCAGCAGCTGCCGCAGACGCATGAAACTGCCCGACAGGAAGGTCAGGTCACCGATGCTGAAGTCGCCCCGGATGGTGCGCCACGCAATGTAGGCATAGGCCGCGTAGTAGCCCAGCGTGCCCAGTGCTGCCAGCAGCGTACCCCATACCGCACGCTTGCGGGCCAGCGCGCGGTTGGCACGGTAGAAGCGCTCGGCCAGCAGCTTGTAACGGTCGATCAGGAAGCGGTTGAGGTTGAATATCTTCACCTCCTTGGCCGTTTCCACGCTGGCGCCCACCTGGCGCAGGTAGTCGAGCTGGCGGCGCTCGGGCGTCCAGCTGAAGTTGAGCGAATAGCCCAGTGCGTTGAAGTGCGATTCGCCGATGAAGGCCGGCACCAGCGCCACCGCCAGCAGCAGCATCAGCCAGGGCGCGTACATCACCAGACCGGCAGCGAAACTGATGACGGTGATCATGTCCTGCGCCTGCCCGAACAACTGGCTCATCAGGCTCATCCGCCCCATCGTCTGGCGGCGGGCGCGGTCGAGCTTGTCCTGCAGGTCGGGGTCCTCGAAATCCTCCAAGTCCAGCTCGGCGGCATGCTCCATCAGGCGCACGCTGGTGGCGTTGGTGAACAGTTCGGACAGCAGGGAATCGGCGTAGTTGACCAGCCGCCCCAGCAGGTCCGAGCCGATGGCGATGGACAGCTCCAGCAGCAGCAATTCCAGCAGGGTGTTGAGGTAGCCGCTGGACAGCGCCTCGCTCAGCGGTGGCATCGGGCCGGCACCGGCCAGGCGCACCGCCTCGTCGATGATCAGCTTGCCCACGTACAGCATGGCCACCGGCATCACCGCGCGGATCAGGCGCAGGCCGAGGCTGGTGAGGGTCAGGCCGGGGCTGGTCTGCCACACCTGCCGCAGGAACGGCGGCAGGTTGCGCATGGCGTCCACGCGCTCGCGGAAGCTGGGTTGCTTGGCACCGGGTGCGGGGGCAGCGTGGGGCGGCATGGGGTTCAGCGGGAAGAAGACCGCATCAGAGTAGCGCTACCGGAGGCGGCTTCAACCGATCGCGTGGATCAACCGTCCTTGCCCAGGTCGATATCGCCCATCTCGGCATCATCGGTGCCGTCCGGGTTGTCGCGTACCGCGCCGCCACGCGGGCCGAACGAGCGCTTGCCGCCGTCCACGTTGAGCAGGCTGCGCACACTGCGCACGCCTTCGATGTCGGCCACGAGGGCTTCCACTTCGTCCTTCGCCGCCGCGCTTGGAACATCGCCGGACAGGGTGATGCGCCCGTCCTTCACCTGCACCAGCACCTGCGAGGCCTGACCGTGACGGCCAAGGGTCTGGACCACTTCATCGCCAATCAGGGTGTCGGAGCGTTCTGCAGCCATCGGGCGTTCCTCGGGGAAGAGAGAAATCACGATGGCGCAAGTGGTGTGAGTGTTGTGTTACTTGGGCGGCCGCATTGTCCGGGCGGTTCGACCGCGCCCAGAAACCAGCGGCAATGTCGAAGAACAGAGCTCGCGTCTGGGAAAAGCGGAACGGCGCCTTGCAGTCTGCGGCCTCGTGACTGCTTACCGCCGCGGCCCTTCCGGTGGTGGCGGGTCCGAGGACTGCAGCGCCACCGGCAGGTGCCAGCCGTAATGCATGGCCATCATGCGCAGGCCGAAGCACAGGCCCGCGCCGGCCAGCGCGCAGGGCAGGGGCGGCAGGCCCAGCCAGTAGCCGACCGCGACCACTGCCGCACCCGCCAACGCGGCCACGGCATACAGTTCGGCCTGCAGCACCAGCGGCACCTGCGCGAGCAGCACGTCACGGGCGATGCCTCCCCCGATACCGGTCAGCATGCCGAGCGCCGCTGCCATGGGCGGCGCGATACCGAAGGCCAGCGCCTTCTGCGTGCCCGCCACGGCGAACAGGGCCAGACCCATGGCATCGAACATCCGCACCGGGTACTGCATGCGCTCGATCAGCGGTGCCCAGAAGAAGGTGACCACGCCGGCCAGCAGGGTGATGGCCGGGTAGCGCCAGTCGCTGATCGCGGCCACTGGGGTGGCGCCGATCAGCAGATCGCGGGTGATGCCGCCCGCCAACGCGGCGGCGAAGGAGAGGACCAGCACGCCGAAGATGTCCAGCCGGCGGCGCACGCCCATCGTCGCCCCCGACAGGGCGAAGACGAAGGTGCCGATGAGGTCGAGGATCAGTACGAGGGTTCCCATGGGCGGGGATTGTGCCTTTTCCGGCAGGCTGCTGCCGCCAGCGGCATTTGGCCAATGTCATAGGGCAGGGCTATCGGCGTGATCCATGCGCCTGCCGGCGCGGGCAGGCGTGCAGGAGTAGAATGAAGGGGTTAACCCCACAGCAAGCCGAGTTGATGCCCGCCGTGAGCCAGTCCAACGTCAATCGTGATCCCAGCCTGCCAGTTTCCATCAAGCAGGAAGACCTCATCCAATCCGTCGCCGATGCGCTGCAGTACATCTCGTACTACCACCCGGTGGACTACATCAAGAACCTCGCCGCCGCCTACGAGCGCGAAGAGTCGCCGGCCGCCAAGGAGGCGATGGCGCAGATTCTGATCAACTCACGCATGTGCGCCGAAGGCCACCGGCCGATCTGCCAGGACACCGGCATCGTCACCGTGTTCCTGGAAATCGGCATGAACGTGCGCTGGGACGACGCCACCATGGGTGTCGAGGACATGGCCAACGAGGGCATCCGCCGCGCCTATGCCTACCCCGACAACAAACTGCGCGCCTCGGTGCTGGCCGATCCGGCCGGCAAGCGCACCAACACCAAGGACAACACCCCGGGCGTGGTGAACATCAAGGTGGTGCCGGGCAACACGGTGGACGTGATCGTCGCCGCCAAGGGCGGTGGTTCGGAAGCCAAGAGCAAGTTCGCCATGCTCAACCCTTCCGATTCCATCGTGGACTGGGTGCTCAAGACGGTGCCGACCATGGGCGCCGGCTGGTGCCCGCCGGGCATGCTGGGCATCGGCATCGGCGGCACCGCCGAGAAGGCGATGCTGCTGGCCAAGGAATCGCTGATGGAGCCCATCGACATCACAGACCTGAAGGCGCGCGGCGCGTCCAACCGCGCCGAAGAGCTGCGCCTTGAGCTGTTCGAGAAGGTCAACGCGCTGGGCATCGGCGCGCAGGGGCTGGGCGGCCTGACCACGGTGCTCGACATCAAGGTCAAGGATTTCCCGACCCATGCCGCCAACCTGCCGGTGGCGATGATTCCCAACTGCGCCGCCACCCGCCACGCGCACTTCACGCTGGACGGCAGCGGCCCGGTGATGCTGGATCCGCCGTCGCTGGAAGACTGGCCCAAGCTGACCTACGACGCCTCCAAGGGCACGCGCGTCAACCTGGATACCATCACGCCGGAAGAAGTGGCCAGCTGGAAGCCGGGCCAGACCCTGCTGCTCAACGGCAGGCTGCTGACCGGCCGCGATGCCGCGCACAAGCGCATGGTGGACATGCTCAACAAGGGCGAGCCGCTGCCGGTGGACCTCAAGGGTCGCTTCATCTACTACGTCGGCCCGGTGGACCCGGTGCGTGACGAAGTGGTGGGCCCGGCAGGCCCGACCACGGCCACCCGCATGGACAAGTTCACCCGCCAGATCCTGGAGCAGACCGGCCTGCTGGGCATGGTCGGCAAGGCCGAGCGCGGCCCGGCTGCGATCGAGGCGATCCGCGACAGCAAGTCGGCCTACCTGATGGCGGTGGGCGGTTCGGCCTACCTGGTGTCCAAGGCGATCAAGGCGTCCAAGGTGGTGGGCTTCGCCGACCTGGGCATGGAAGCGATCTACGAGTTCACCGTGCAGGACATGCCGGTGACCGTGGCGGTGGATTCCACCGGCGAGTCCGTGCACAAGACCGGCCCGCGCGAATGGCAGGCCCGCATCGGCAAGATTCCGGTGGTGGTCGAGTAATCCACGCGCCCCACGGGTGATGCCGCGACGGCCCGGGCCATGCTCGGGCCGTTGTGTTTTCGGGGTCTGCCAAGTGGTCGAACATTGGCGATGTGTGCGGCGAACGCCTGAATCGCTGCAGGGCCGGCTGCAGCTGATCAGTCCACGAATTCGTCGTACTTGCGGCCGCCCTGGAACGGCATCAGGTGCTGACGGATGATGCCCTTGGGTACGGTTTCCAGTTTCATCACGCCGTATTCCTGCGGCCACTGCGACTGGTCGCGCGGCAGCCGGAAGGTGCCCATCAGCATGTCCACCACAGGCAGGTGGATGGCGTAGTTGACGTCGATGTAGTCCTTCTGCCGCGCGTGGTGCCAATGGTGGTAGCGCGGCAGCACCAGCAGGTATTCCAGCCAGCCGAAACGGATGCCCAGGTTGGCGTGCGCCAGCACTGCCTGCAGGCCGACCAGGATCACGTAGGCATTCACCGCCGGCGTCGAGAAGCCGAGCACCAGCAGCGGCAGCAGCACCGCGCTGCGGGTCATCACGATTTCGACGAAATGGATGCGCGAGCCGGCCAGCCAGTCCATGTGACGGCTGGAGTGGTGCACCGCGTGGAAACGCCAGAGCCACGGAATCTTGTGGTACGCACGGTGCAGCAGCGCCTGCGCCATGTCGGCGACGAACACCGCGATCAGGAACTGCGCCCAGACCGGCAGTGACTGGATGGCTGCCTTCAATGACGGGAATGCGGCAAGGCCGGCGATGGTCGAGGTGGAGGCGGTCACCAGGATCAGGATGAACTGCACCAGCACATGGCTCATGAAGAAGTAGGCCACGTCGGTGCGCCAGCCGGGACGCAGGGGCGACAGCTCACGCTTGCCGAGGTAGCGCTCCAGCGGAACGAACACCAGCGCCGAGAAGAACAGCGACAGCACGAACCAGTCCAGCCCGAGCGAGTAGGGCGTCTGGCCGATGCCATCGAACTGCACGTTGGTTCCGCCGAACAGCACAGCCAATGTCGCCGCGCCCACGCCGATCATGGCGATGCGCTTGTTGCGGTCGCGCAGGATGGCCACGGTGCCGAGGATGAACGCCGCCGCCAGCCCTACCAGCAGCAGGTGGCGGGCGAAGTGTTCGTTGTAGACGGCGCGGAACTCACGGCTGGTCAGCAGCTCCGGGAAGTGGAAGCAGGCCACGCCCATCAGGCTGAGCAGCCCCAGCAGGGCGGAGGCGTAGGCGAAGAAGGAGCGGCGTTTGCGAGCCATGGGTGGACATCCTGTCGGTCTGCGTCGTGTAGCAGTAGGATGGAATTCTGCCCGTATGGCTGGCATCGGGGAAGCGGCCAGTCAGCTTCACGCGGGCTGCAGCACCGCGCCGCTAACGTGGGTGCCATGGACGGCCTGCGTGCATGCGGTTGTGGCTGCGGTGCCGTCGCTCGGTATCCCTATCGGAGTGCCTGCCATGAGTGACCTGAATGTTCCAGTGAGCGAGCAGGACCACCATCAGGGGCGGTTGGATGCCCCGGTCGTGCTGGTCGAATATGCCGATTACCAGTGCCCTTACTGCGGTGAGGCGTTCCCGCTGGTGCAGCGGCTGCAGCAGCGTTTTGGCGATGACCTGTGCTTCGTGTTCCGCAACTTCCCGCTGGTGCAGTCGCACCCGCAGGCCCTGCCGGCGGCGATCACCGCCGAGTACGCGGGTACGCACGGTAAGTTCTGGGAAGCGCACGACGCGCTGTTCCGCAGCCAGCAGCAGCTGGGCGAAGTGGTCTACCGTGCGCTCATGCGCGAGCTGGGGCTGTCCGAGGACGGGCTGGCGGCGGCCATGGACAAGCCGAGCAGCCTGAGCCGCATCCAGGACGACATCGAGGGCGCGATGCGCAGCGGCGTGGAGGGCACGCCGGCGTTCTTCGTCAACGGCCGCAGGTTCCAACCGCAGCAGAGCTTCGAGGAGCTCTACGAGGAAATCGTGGCCGCGCTGGGCAACAAGGCCTGACCGCACCCACAACGTAGCCCGGGTAAGCGAAGCGCACCCGGGGAATGAGCGGCGAGGTGGTGTCTGGCTTCTACGAACTCGCCGCGGCGTGACTTCGCTGCGATTGGATCATTCGCATGCGTCCCGGGTGCGCTTCGCTTACCCGGGCTACAGGGGGCTGAAGGGGGCGTCGGCTCAGTCGAGCAGCGCCAGCACCTTCTCCGGCGGCCGGCACAGCGCGGTGCCCTTGGCCGTGCGCACGATGGGACGGTTGATCAGCGTGGGGTGCTCGTGCATCGCCTTGATCAGTGCGGCATCGTCGTCCAGCTGCCCGGCCAGCCCCAACTTGGTGTAGATGGCTTCCTTGTTGCGCAGCAGGTCGCGGGCACGGATGTTCATCGCGCGCAGCAGCTCACGCAGCTCCACCTCGCTGGGTGGCGTGTCGAGATAGTTGATCACTTCGATGTCGGCGCCAGCCTCTTCCAGCAGGGTCAACGCACCCCGCGAATTGGAACAGCGGCTGTTATGCCAGATGGTCGCTTTCATGGCTCAGAACCACTCCATCAACGAGACGCCCACGCCGATGTAGGTGGCGCGGTGGTTGTAGTCGATCATGCTTTCGCCATAGCCGTCGAACACCTGGATATGGCCGCGCAGCAGGTTGTTGAGCGGGAAGCCATAGTCCAGCTGCAGCGAGCCATGCGAACGGTCACCGCTGCGCAGCGAGTGGCGGCCGGTGAGTGACACCTCATGGCCGTTGCGGTTGTACACCAGCGTGGCGTCGCCACGGCCGATGTAATCCTCGATGTCCGGGTTGTTGTCGTCGCGGTTGCCTTCGGGGATGCGATACCACGGGCGCAGCATCAGCGCCCAGTTCTCGCGGTCCAGGCCCACGTTGAAGATCACCCGGTTCCAGCTGCGCGACAGCGGATCGCTGCGGCCATTGGACTGGTGGTTGAGGCTCACGCCGGCCATGCGGCCGTTCCAGCCGAACAGGGAGTAGCCGTTGCGGAAGGCGAGCATCACTTCCGGCTCGTAGTTGGTTTCGCGGAACGGGCGCGAGATCTCGCTGTTGTAGGCCTGCCAGTGCGAGCTCTGGGTGTAGCCCACCCAGATGTCGCCGTTGTCGCCAAACAGGTTCTCGGCCACCTTGGTCTTGAAGCTCAGCTGGAACTTCAGCTCGGTGCTGTTGAGGTCTTCCGGCGCGGTGGCGGTGTTGTTCGGGTTGGGCGAATGCGGCAGCTCGTTCGGATTGCTGCTCCAGAACGCGGGCAGCAGGTAGACCGGCTTGTAGGCGCGCAGCTGGAACAGGCCCAGCTTGGAGTCCTTGGCGAGTTCCCAGCGGCTGTCCAGCAGCGAACCCCGGCCTGCGTTGGCGGCGAGGGCGGCCAGTTCGTCATGGGCGAACAGCTCCTTGCGGCGCGGGTCCTGCTCGTCCATCGCCTTGGCGGTGGCCTTGGCTTCCTTGCGTGCCTGCTGTGCGGCGTTGGCCGCGGCGTCGGCAGCGCGGGTGTCTTCCGGGCTGCGCCCCAGTGCCTTGTCGTAACAGGCAAGGCGGGCGGCGTCGGAGTCCAGCGCGAAGCAGGCTTCGGGCGAGGCCGGGTCGGTGATGGATTCCTGGGCCAGGGCAGGGGCGCTGACGCCCACCAGGGCGATCAGCAGTGCATGGCGGAGGGGAGAGTTGGGCATCGTGGGATTCCGGTCATGGCAAGGGGCCGGTGCCTTCCGGGGAAGGAACATCCGTGGCAAGCCCAATTGTCGGTGATAGCGCCGTGCAGGGGGAGTCATGGGCCGAGGGTCAGACGAACCAGGCCACGGCGAACACCGCCACCATGGTCATGGCCAGGCCCAGCTTGAAGGCCACGCCCAGCACGATGCCCAGCCAGGTGCCGAAGCCGACCTTGGTAGCCTGGCCCAGCTTGCGGCCGTGCAGGTACTCGCCGCCAAGCGCGCCAAGGAAGGGGCCGACGAACAGGCCAATCGGCATGAAGAACAGGCCCACCACGGTGCCGATCACCGAGCCGATCAGCGCCATGCGGCTGGCGCCCACCTTCTTTGCGCCTATCACCGTCGAAACAACATCGATGATCAGCGAAATGACGGTCAAGACGCCAAGTACAACCAACGTAAGCCAGCCGATCCGCTCGAAGCCCTCGGTCCAGGCGGCAACCAGAAGTCCCACGAAAACCAGCGGTACGCCGGGCAGGGCGGGCAGGATGATGCCCGCAAGTCCGATCAATACCAGGATCGCCGCAACCGTATAGAAGATGAATGAATAGTCCATGTGGGCTCTGAAAGGGTCGAATGGGGCTTGACTTTATTGGTTGTTACGCCATTGCATTTTGCAAATTCCCGGGTTAACTTGCAGCCGCTGAGCTTGGCAAGGTCACCGTGAATCGTGGCCTGATGGGTAGATCGCATGATTTGCTGCATCGTTGCACCTCGCTTCCTCCTTGCAATCAGCCGCCTTACAGGGCGTTCCATCAAACGAGAGAGAGCAACAGGGAGTTAGTCGAGATGTCCGATCGCGAAACCGGTACCGTCAAGTGGTTCAACGACGCCAAGGGCTTTGGCTTTATCAGTCGTGAAAATGGTGAGGATGTGTTCGTGCACTTCCGCGCCATCCAGACCCAGGGCTTCAAGAGCCTGAAGGAAGGCCAGAAGGTCACCTTCACTGTCGTGCAGGGCCAGAAGGGCCTGCAGGCGGACGCTGTGCAGCCGGTCTGAGGCCGGGGCAGGCAGCAAACAGTGAAAGGCCCGCGCAAGCGGGCCTTTCTTTCTGCTGCGTGTTGGCCGTGCTGGCTCAGCGCAGGACCACGCGGCCGTTGACCACGCGGACGTAGGCATTTTCAGCCACGCCGTTGAGGTTCTTCTGGTTCACCATGATCACGCGGCCGTCGTCCATGCGCACCTGGATGTCATAGGACTCGCCGGTGACGTTCTGCTGGATCTTGTTGCCAGCCAGCGCGCCTGCAGCGGCGCCGGCCACGGCGGCGATGTTCTGGTTGCCCTTGCTGCCGCCGGTCTTGTCGGAGATCTCATGGCCGGCAACGGCACCCACGATGCCGCCGAGCACAGCGCCGGTGGCGGCCGGGGCGGTACGACCCGAGGACACCGCGTTGATGCGGGTCACGATGCCGCAGTCGGCGCAGCGGTTCTGGTTGTAGCCGTTGTTGTAGCCACCATTGTTATAGCCGCCGTTGTTGTAACCGCCGCCGCTGTAACCCGGCGAGGTGGCACAACCGGCCAGGGCGAGGGTGGCAATGGCGCCTGCGGCAATCAGTTGGATCTTCATGGTTGTCTCTCCGTGCCGAAACTGGGAAAAGGGGCAGCGCGCTGCCCGGCATGCTGATCCTCCCGTTTCACACGTGAATGGAGGGCCAACCACGCGTGAAGACGGTGTGGGAATCCGATTCCGTTCAGCGGAAATCCTGATGGCAGGCCTTGCAGTCGCTGCCAACCTTCTGCGAAATCGCGGCCAGCGCGGCGCAGTCGGCCGGCGGCTTGGCCAGCGCGTCGTTCAGGGTCGCGCGGAAGCGGCTGGCGTGCTGCTTGAAGCGTTCGTCATCGCGCAGGCTCGGGAAGGCCACTTCCAGGTCGTTGGACAGGGCGCGCAGGGTCTGCAGGCGCGGTGCGGTGTCGTTGATCGTGCAGCGGTTCTGCTTCTGGCTCTCACCGAGCAGGGCGGTCTGCTTGGCCATCACCGTCATCAGGCTGTCGGGGAAGTGGTCCTGGCGCTCCTGGATGGCGCGCATGCCCATCACGGTGGCGACCGCGCCGATCAGCAGGCCGGCGATCAGAACGAACAGGTAACGGGCTGCCTTGGAAGGCGGCTGACGGACGGGGTCTGACATGTGCATGGGCTCCTGGCGGGTTGCGTGGCTGGGGGTGATGCCCGTGCATTATGCAGCCACGGCTAAAATGTCCGCCATGAAAGAGCAACTTCGCGAGCGGTTCGCCGGCATCGACCGGCTGTATGGTGCCGGCACCATCGATTACCTGGCCGGCTGCCGGGTGGCGGTGGTCGGCATGGGAGGCGTGGGTTCCTGGGTGGTCGAGGCGCTGGCGCGGTCGGCGGTGGGCCACCTGTGCCTGATCGATGCCGATGACATCTGCGTGTCCAACACCAACCGCCAGCTGCCCGCACTGGCCGGGCAGTACGGGCGCAACAAGGCGCTGGCGATGGCCGAGCGCTGCAAGGCGATCAATCCGGACATCGAGGTGGAGGCGGTGGAGGCGTTCCTGACCGGCTCCAACATGGCGCAGCTGCTGGACCGCGATTTCGACCTGGTGATCGACGCCTGCGACAGCTTCCGGGTGAAGGTGGAGAGCATTGCGTGGTGCCGCCGCCGCAAGCTGCCGATGATCACCGTGGGCGCGGCCGGTGGCCGTACCGATCCGACGCTGGTACGGGTGCGTGATGTCTCGCGTACCGAGCACGACGCGATGATGGCCTTGATCCGCAAGAAGCTGCGCGCCGAGTTCAATTTCCCCAAGAACGCGCAGCGCTATTTCGGCGTGCCGGCGGTGTATTCGCTGGAGAACGTGAAGTACCCGCAGGCCGATGGCAGCGTCTGCGGCCTGCGGCCCAACATGGGGCCGGACGAGGCGATGAAGCTGGACTGCGGTGCCGGCCTGGGCGCCGCCACCCACATCACCGGCGCATTCGCCTTCGCCGCCGTGGGCAAGGCACTGGAAATACTGCTCAAGAAGAAGCCGGCGCAAGCCTGAGCGCAACAGCCACCGTAGCCCGGGTAAGCGCAGCGCATCCGGGGCTGTTCGCGGTGATGCCCAAGAGTGCGCGTACCTGACGCGGTCCCGGGTGTGCTGGCGCTTACCCGGGCTACAAAGGCGGCGGCTTTCCTGGAGTGTTTGGGCTCTGCGCATTACCTGTAGCTCGGGTAAGCAGCGCGCACCCGGGGCTGTTCGCGGTGATGCCCAAGAGTGCACGTACCTGATGCGGTCCCGGGTGCGCTGGCGCTTACCCGGGCTACAAAGGCGGCGGCTTTCCTGGAATATTTGGGCTCTGCGCATTACCCGTAGCCCGGGTAAGCAACGCGCACCCGGGGCTGTTCGTGGCGATGCCGAAGAGTGCGCGTACCTGATGCGGTCCCGGGTGCGCTGCGCTTAGCCGAGCTGCGAATGATCGGAGGGCTCCGGGCTTACAGCCCGAACAATCGCCGTGCGTTGGTCGTCGTCTGCGCGGCGATCTCTGCCTCGGGCTGGCCACGCAGTTCGGCTACGGTGCGCAGGATTTCGGCAAGACGCGCTGGCTCGTTGCGCTGTCCGCGGATGCCGGCATCGGGTTGATCCGGGGCGTCGGTTTCCAGCAGCAGGTATTCCAGCGGCATCTGCGCGACCAGCGTGCGCAGGCGGTTTGCGCGCGGGTAGGTGAGTGGTCCACCCAGGCCGATCAGGAAGCCCAGCTGCCACAGCTGCCGGGCCTGCTCCGGGCTGCCGGAAAAGCTGTGCACCACGCCACGCAGGCCCCCGGTGCGGCGAATTCGCTGGATCACCTCATCCACCGCACGCCGCGCATGCACGACGACAGGCAACTGGTGATCATGCGCGATATCGAGCTGGCCCTGAAAATAGAAGCGCTGCGCTTCCGGGTCGAGATCTTCGACAAAGAAATCCAGCCCGCATTCGCCGATGGCGAGCGGACGTTCGCGCTGCACCCACTCTTCAAGCGCCTGCAGATGCTCCGGTCGATGTTCGGCCAGAAACATCGGATGCAGGCCATAGGCGGGATACAGCCCCGTCGTCAGCGTGCAGGTCTGGCGCAGCTTCGGCCAGCTGGCGGCAGTCACCGCAGGCACCACCTGCGCGTTGACGCCTGCCGCCTGTGCGCGGGCGATCACCGCTTCGCGGTCGCCGTCGAATTCATCGGCATCCAGATGGCAATGACTGTCGAACAGCTGCACGGCTCAGCGCTTGTCCAGCTGCACCGGTGGCGGCGCAGGCGGGTCCTTGCGGCGCTTCCAGTTGGCCAGCAGCAGTGTGCCGAGGCCGAACAGGATTTCGTCCAGGAACGGAATCGGATCCGGAAACACCAGTGTGATCAGGAACAGGCCGGCGGTGAGCTTGAACAGGGTGGGGTAGCGCAGCTTGCGTGCCCAATCCAGAAGCGGCGTCAGCATCAGGGTAGACATGGCGAATCCTGTGGAGGGAATGCAACAGGCCTGATATTGCGGTGCCTGAACCAATTTCGATAGTCCATTGTCATGAATACTGGCCTCTGTTCAGCTTGCACATGCTGGAATCGGCCCAAGTCAAGACGCGGGATGCCGCTGGGAGCTGAATCATGAAGAGCACCACTACTACTGTTCTGGTTGCCGCGGGCGCGTTGCTGGTGGGTGGCATTGCCACGGCCGCCTTCATGCAGGGCCGCGACAAGGCCGCCACGTTCCCCGCCGCCGATGGCGATCGCCCGGTGCTGGACAACCAGCTGCTTGCCGATGACGCCACCAGCACCGGCCGCGTCGATGCAGGCGGTAAGCTGGAATATGCCGACGTGCTGAAGGTTGCCCCGGTCACGCAGAAGGAGCGCGTGTACGCGATGGTGACCGGCAGCGAGGCGATCCGCGAAACATCGAACACCAGCACCCCGCACGAAGTCTGTCAGGACGTGGTGGTGCAGGAGCGTCTGGCGGAACGTGACGGCAATGTCGGCGGCACTGTCGCCGGTGCCGTGATCGGTGGCTTGCTGGGCAACCAAGTGGGCGGCGGCAACGGCAAGAAGGCGGCCACGGCTGCCGGCGCGGTGGCCGGTGGCGTGATCGGCAACCAGGTGGACAAGCGCCATGTGGGTGGCCGCGTGGTGAACCGTACCGAGCGCCAGTGCCACACCGAGCAGCGGACCGCCGAGTCCAGCCGCATCACCGGTTACAACGTGAGCTACCGCAAGGCCGATGGCAGCACCGGCAGCATGCGCATGGACAGCAAGCCGGGCGAGCGCGTGTCGCTGGGCAACGAAAACCAGACGGTCGGTTACGACGTGACCTACCGCTACGACGGTCAGGAGAAGACCGTGCGCATGGACAACCGTCCGGCCAGCGACCGCCTGCCGGTGCTGGATGGCCAGGTGGTCACCCAGACCGCCGCCGTGGACAGCGCTGGCAGCCGCCAGTAAGCGCTACCTACAGGCAGCAATGAGGGAAGGCCGGCGAAAGCCGGCCTTCCTGTTTCCCGCGACCACCCTGTAGCCCGGGTAAGCGCAGCGCACCCGGGGCTCTTTGCTTGCGGTGTTCCCGGGTGCGCTGCGCTTACCCGGGCTACAGAGTCAAAGGCTCTTGGGCGCGGCAGTGACGCGGCGGCAATTGCTGCGGTTGCAGCTTTACCTTGCTGTGCCAAATCCGGTCATATTCACACTGTCGCCCGTCACTGCGGCGGGGGGAGAACCGGAGCTGTGAGCACGACCGCTGCACTGACCGTGTATGGCATGTCCACGTCGGGCAACTGCCACAAGGTGCGCCTGTTGCTGGAACACCTGGGCGCGCGCTACCAATGGAAAGAGGTGGACAGCGCCGACGGCCAGACCCGCACTCCTGCCTTTCTCGCGCTCAACCCCAACGGCAAGGTGCCGGTCGTCCAGCGCGACGATGGCCGCGTGCTCACCGAGTCCAATGCCATTCTCTGCTGGCTGGCCGATGGCACGCCCTACCTGCCGGTGGATGGCTGGCAGCGTGCGCAGGCGCTGTCATGGATGTTCTTCGAGCAGTACAGCCATGAGCCGTATATCGCCGTGGCGCGTTTCATCAGTGGCTGGACGCCCGCGGATTCGCCGCGCCGTGCCGACCTGCCACGCCTGCGCGAGCGCGGCCACGATGCACTGGCGGTGATGGAGCGCCATCTCGCTGCCAACCGCTGGTTCACCGGCAGCGAGTACGGCGTGGCCGACATCGCACTGTTCGCCTATACCGTGGTGGCTGAGGACGGGGGCATCGCGCTGGATGCGTATCCGGCCATCCGCCACTGGCTGCAGGATGTCGCCATGCAGCCCGGCTTCGTCGCCATGCCTGCACCTGATGCCAGCGTGCGCGCACGCATCGCTGCTTCGCACTGAACCCACTCTTTCGTACCCGCCTTGATCCGTGGAGCCTGTCTGCATGTTCGCCCGTGTACCGAATCCCCTCCCGGCCCGCATGAAGGGCCTCAACCGCGCCGAGATCTGCGATACCAACTTCATCGAATTCGTCAACGCGCTGGGCGCGGGTCCGGATGCGGGTCCGCAGGATGGTGCGCCGGTGCTGCCCGGCAGCGCACTGGATGCCAAGGGCTTCCGTGAGCTGTTCGAGTCGCAGCTGATCAGCCGCCATCTTGATCTGATGGCGCGCGTGCTGCGCGTACAGAACAAGGTCTTCTACACCATCGGTTCGTCCGGGCACGAAGGCAATGCGATGGTGGCGCGCGCCACCCGCCATACGGATCCTGCGTTCCTGCACTACCGCTCTGGTGGCTTCATGGCCGAGCGTTTCCGCAAGCTGCCGGGCATGGACCCGGTAATGGATTCGGCGCTGTCCTTCGCCGCCAGCAAGGACGACCCGGCCAGCGGTGGCCGCCACAAGGTGTGGGGCAGCAAGCCGCTCTGGGTGCTGCCGCAGACCTCCACCATCGCCTCGCACCTGCCCAAGGCGCTGGGCACGGCGATGGCGGTGGAGGCGGGCAAGCGGCTGGGCCATGCGTTGCCCATTCCCGAGGACAGCATCGCCATCTGTTCCTTCGGTGATGCATCGGCCAACCACGCCACCGCACAGACCGCCTTCAATGCCGCCGCATGGAGCAGCTTCCAGAAGCTGCCGGCGCCAGTGCTGTTCGTCTGCGAGGACAACGGCATCGGCATCTCGGTGAAGACGCCGGAGGGCTGGATCGCCGAGAGCTTCCGTCACCGTCCGGGGCTGGATTACTTCCACGCCGATGGCCTGGATCTGGCCAACGGCTATGCCGATGTGCAGCGCGCAGTGGACCACTGTCGCCGCACGCGGCGCCCGACCTTCCTGCACCTGCGTACCACGCGCCTGATGGGTCACGCAGGCACCGATTTCGAGATCGAGTGGCGGGCACTGGAAGAACTGTGCGCGGTGGAGGCGGGCGACCCGTTGCTGCGCTCGGCGCAGATCGCGGTCGAGTCCGGCCTGATGGACAAGGACGAAGTGCTGGCGCTGTACGAACACACCCGCAAGCGGTGCTTCGAGGCGGCGGAAGCGGCGGACAGGCGCCCGCGCCTGAAGACGCTGGAAGAAGTGATTGCACCGCTGGCGCCGTATACCGCCGACAAGGTGCTGGCCGAAGCATGCCGTACCGATCATGCCGGACTTCGCCTGCAGGTATTCGGCAGTGAAGCAGCATTGCCGGAGAACCAACCGCCGAAGCATCTGGCCATCCAGATCAACCAGGCGCTGCACGACCTGTTCTGCAAGTACCCGCAGACCCTGCTGTTCGGTGAGGACGTGGCGCAGAAGGGCGGCGTCTACACCGTCACCAAGGGCCTGCAGAAAGCGTTTGGGCCGCGCCGCGTGTTCAACACGCTGCTGGACGAAACCATGATCCTAGGCATGGCCCAGGGCTTCGCCAACCTGGGCATGCTGCCCTTGCCGGAAATCCAGTACCTGGCCTACCTGCACAACGCCGCCGATCAGGTGCGCGGTGAGGCGTGCTCGCTGCAGTTCTTCTCCAATGACCAGTACCGCAACCCGATGCTGATCCGCATCGCCGGGCTGGGCTATCAGAAGGGTTTTGGCGGCCACTTCCACAATGACAACTCCATCGCCGCCATCCGCGACATTCCGGGGCTGGTGGTGGGCTGCCCGTCGCGGGGCGACGATGCCGCCGCCATGCTGCGCACGCTCGCCGCACTGGCGCATGTGGACGGACGCGTCTGCGTGTTCCTGGAGCCGATCGCGCTGTACATGACCAAGGACCTGTACGAGGCCGGCGACGGACAGTGGCTGTTCCCGTACCCGGCACCGGAACAGGCGCTGGTGCTGGGCGAAGGACGGGTATATGGCGAGGGCAACGACGACCTGCTGATCATCAGCTATGGCAACGGTGTGCCGATGAGCCTGCGCGCCGCCCGTCGCATCGAACAGGCCCACGGCTGGAAGGTGCGCGTGGCCGACCTGCGCTGGCTGGTGCCGCTCAATGCGGAATGGATCGCTGTGCAGGCCATGGGGGCCAAACGCATCATCGTGGTGGATGAAGGCCGTCATAGTGCCGGTGTGGGCGAGGGCGTGATGACGGCGCTGGTGGAAGCCGGCTTCGGCAATGTGCCCATGCAGCGCGTAACCGGCGCCGACACCTACACGCCGCTGGCCGGCGCCGCGCTGCTGGTGCTGCCGGGGGACGATGATGTGGTGGCGGCGGCCAAGGCGATGGGCTGAGGGAAAAGCGTCCCCCTCTCCCGCCCTGGCGGGCACCCTCTCCCGCAGGGGGAGAGGGGCAACGGCGTGCAATTGCAGGCTGGGCTTCAACTTGTGGGAACCCTCCCCCTCTCCCCTCGCGGGAGAGGGTGCCCGCCAGGGCGGGAGAGGGGGGCTTGCTTCACCACCTTCACCCACTCCCAGACCGGGACTCGCTAGCCTGTAGATCCCTATCCAGTCGAGGTAGCCATGAGCAAGTACAAGATCGCCGTATTCGTCGGAAGCCTGCGTAAGGAATCCTTCAACCGCCGTTTGGCGCATGCGCTGGAGAAGCTGGCCGGAGACCGCGCCACGTTCGAGTACATCGAGATCGGGGACATTCCGCTCTACAACCAGGACAACGACAGCAACTACCCGGAGCAGGGCACGCGGCTGAAGAACCAGGTGCGTGGCGCCGATGCGGTGCTGTTCGTCACCGCCGAGTACAACCGGTCGATTCCGGGCGTGCTCAAGAACGCCATCGACACCGCCTCGCGGCCCTATGGTGACAGCGCCTTCGACGGCAAGCCGGCGGCGGTCATCGGCACCTCACCGGGCGCGCCCGGCACCTGCATGGCACAGCAGCACCTGCGCAACGTGCTGGTGTTCCTGAACCTTGCGGTGCTGGCCCAGCCGGAAGCCTTCCTGCAGTACAAGGAAGGGCTGATCGGCGATGACGGCAGCATCAGCAACGAGGGCACGCAGAAGTTCCTGCAGGGCTTCGTTGACCGGTTCCTGGCCTGGATTGCCCTGAACCACAAGGGCTGAGCCCGCCCGGCATCAGGCGCCGTTTGCGATAATGGACACCCGGCACCGCCACGGCGCCGGGTGTTCTGCTGTATGCCCGCCCAATGAATGACCTGCCGTGCAGGGGCCGGGGCTGGAATTGCAGACAGGTTATCCACAGGTTTATCCGTACCCCGGTGGGCAGCACCCACCTACCATGGCCGCACGGCCTTTCGCAGGAATTCCGCTTTTCATGTCCGCCCGTACTGGTTTCCGTTCTGACCGCAATGACCGCGCCGATCGCGGCGAACAGCGCATCGATGCCCTGCGCGTGCCCCCGCATTCGGTGGAAGCCGAACAGGCGGTGCTCGGTGGCTTGATGCTGGCGCCGGAGGCGTTCGACCGGGTCAACGAGGCGCTGACTGAAAAGGACTTCTACCGCCGCGATCACCAGTTGATCTACCGCGCCATCCGCGAGCTGTCCGAGCGCGACCGGCCGTTCGATGCGGTGACGCTGGGCGAGTGGTTCGAGTCACAGGGCAAACTGGACCAGGTGGGCGATGGCGCCTATCTGATCGAACTGGCAAGCACCACGCCGTCGGCGGCCAACATCAGCGCCTACGCCGAGATCGTCCGCGACAAGGCGGTGCTGCGGCAGCTGATCCAGGTGGGTACCGACATCGTCAACGATGGCTTCCAGCCGGAAGGCCGTGACAGCACCGAGCTGCTCGCCACCGCTGAAAAATCGGTGTTCGCCATCGCTGAGCAGGGCGCCCGCGGGCGTACCGATTTCGTGGCCATGCCCGGTGCACTGAAGGACGCCTTCGAGGAGCTGCGCAATCGTTTCGAGAACGGCGGCAACATCACCGGCCTGCCGACCGGCTACAACGATTTCGATGCGATGACCGCCGGCCTGCAGCCGACCGACCTGATCATCCTTGCCGCGCGTCCGGCGATGGGCAAGACCACCTTCGCGCTGAACATCGCCGAGTACGCGGCGATCAAGTCGAAGAAGGGCGTGGCGGTGTTCTCGATGGAAATGTCCGCATCGCAGCTGGCGATGCGTCTGATTTCCTCCAACGGCCGCATCAATGCCCAGCGCCTGCGTACCGGCCAGCTGGAAGACGAGGACTGGAGCCGCGTCACCGGCGCCATCCGCATGCTGAAGGAAACCAAGATCTTCATCGATGACACGCCCGGCGTGTCGCCGGAAGTGCTGCGTTCCAAGTGCCGCCGCCTCAAGCGCGAGCACGACCTGGGGCTGGTGGTCATCGACTACCTGCAGCTGATGAGCGTGCCGGGCAACAGCGAGAACCGCGCAACCGAAATCTCGGAGATCTCGCGTTCGCTCAAGGGCCTTGCCAAGGAGTTGAACGTGCCGGTGATCGCGCTGTCCCAGCTCAACCGCTCGCTGGAAACCCGTACCGACAAGCGCCCGGTGATGGCCGATCTGCGCGAATCCGGCGCTATCGAGCAGGACGCGGACATGATCGTCTTCATCTACCGCGACGACTACTACAACAAGGAAAATTCGCCGGACAAGGGCCTGGCCGAGATCATCATCGGCAAGCACCGTGGCGGCCCCACCGGGTCGTGCAAGCTCAAGTTCTTCGGCGAATACACGCGCTTCGACAACCTCAGCCACGATTCGGTCGGCTCGTTCGAGTAGGCGGCGCATGAGCGTTGCCATCGTCTGGTTCCGGCGCGACCTGCGGCTTGCCGACAATCCGGCGCTGCAGGCGGCCATCGATGCCGGGCATTCCGTTGTACCTGTCTACATCCATGCACCGGAAGAAGAAGGCGCATGGGCGCCCGGTGCGGCCTCCAATGCGTGGCTGCACCGTTCACTGCAGCAGCTGGACGCGCAGCTCACGCGCATCGGCAGCCGGTTGCTGATCCGCCGTGGCGGCAGCCAACAGCAGCTGCAGCAGTTGATCGCCGAAAGTGGTGCCGAAGCGGTGTACTGGAACCGCAAGTACGAGCCGGTCACCCAGCCACGCGATGCGGCGATCAAACGCGAGATGCGCGAACAGGGCGTGCTGGCGCAGAGCCACAACGGCAGCCTGCTTTTCGAGCCGTGGGAACTGGCCACGCAGCAGGGCGGCCCGTACAAGGTGTTCACGCCGTTCTGGCGCTCCGCACTGACGCAGTGGCGCCTGCCGGCGCCATGTGCCGCGCCTGCGCGACTGCCCATGCCGACCGCACTCGACAGCCTGCCACTGCAGACGCTGGAGCTGCAGCCGCACATCCACTGGGATGCGGGGTTCTGGGAGCACTGGCAACCGGGTGAGGCCGGCGCGCACGAGATGCTGGAGGTGTTCCTTGATGGCGCACTCAACGGCTACCGCGTGCAGCGCGATCTACCGGACCGCACCGGCACCTCGCTGCTGTCACCCCATCTGCATTTTGGCGAGATCGCGCCATGGCGCATCGCCCATGCGCTGGAAGATGTGCGCAGTGCAGGGCGCGATGCCGATATCGACGGCTACCTGCGGCAGCTGGGGTGGCGTGAGTTCTCGCAGCACCTGCTGCATCACTTCCCGGACAGCAGCGAGCGCAACCTCAACCCGCGTTTCGACCGTTTCGCGTGGGCCACGCCAGCGCCCGCCACGCTGGAAGCGTGGCAGCGCGGACGCACCGGCGTCCCCATCATCGACGCCGGCATGCGCCAGCTGTGGGCCACCGGCTACATGCACAACCGCGTGCGCATGCTGGTGGCCAGCTTCCTGTGCAAGCACCTGCGTCAGCATTGGCTGCATGGCGCCCGCTGGTTCTGGGACACCCTGCTGGACGCCGACCTGGCCAACAACAGCATGGGCTGGCAGTGGGTGGCCGGCACCGGCGCCGACGCTGCGCCGTATTTCCGCATCTTCAACCCGGTCACGCAGGCGCAGAAGTTCGACCCGCAGGCCAGTTACATCACCCGCTGGCTGCCGGAGCTGGCCGCACTGCCGCTGAAAGCGCGCTTCGCACCATGGCTTGCGCCTGAGCTGTTGGCTGCCAACGCGCCCGATTACCCACGGCAGCCCTTGGTTGATCTGGCGCAGGGCAGGGAGGCCGCGTTGGCGGCCTATCACGCATCTCGCTAGGATATTGAACAGTTCAGACAGCTAGATGAATGGATGCTGCCGAAGAGGGCGTCCAATCATGTCCGCATCGCATCCGGCTGTTTATCCTTGCCCGGCAACCACACGCTGGCGCAAGCCAGTCAACAAGGAGATTCTGATGAGCACCATTACCGCTGTCCGCAATATTTCCATTGGCCTGGTGGCGGCTGCCGTCCTCTCGGCCTGCGCCACCGGTGGTTCGTATGTGCAGCAGGACCCCTACGGCAACTCCACGCAGCAGCAGAACCGCACCGGCAAGGGTGCGCTGATCGGTACCGCCATCGGCGTGGCCGCCGGCCTGCTCAGCGGCGACAGCGCCACCGAGCGCCGCCAGCACGCCATGATCGGCGCCGGTATCGGTGCCCTGAGCGGCGCGGCCGTCGGCAACTACCAGGACCGCCAGGAGCGTGCCCTGCGTGAGCGCACCGCCAACACCGGCATCGAGGTGGATCGTCAGGGCGACAACATCACCCTGAACCTGCCCGATGGCATCACCTTCGACTTCAACAAGACGACGCTGAAGCCGCAGTTCTACGGTGCACTCAACGGCGTCGCCAGTACTCTGGGCGAGTACAACCAGACCATGATCGAAGTGGTCGGCCACACCGACAGCATCGGTACGGACGCGGTCAACAACCGCATCTCCAAGGAGCGTGCCGACGCCGTTGCCGCCTACCTCGCCGCACAGGGCGTGCAGCGTGAGCGTATCGAAACCCTGGGCGCCGGCAAGGCCTACCCGATCGCCGACAACAGCACCGACGCCGGCCGCGCGCAGAATCGTCGCGTCGAGATCCGCGTGATCCCGCTGCGTTCGTGATCGACGCGGTTTGATCCACGCCGCATCGCAGCGGTGTGAGGAAAAGGAAAGGGCCGCGCAAGCGGCCCTTTCTGCGTCCGGGTGCCGCGGCGGCCTCAGTCGGCCAGCGCTATGCTGTTGCGCCCCTTGCGCTTGGCCGTATACAGCGCGGCATCGGCACGGTTGAACCAGTCTTCCCAGCGCTGTTCGCCGGCATACATGGCCGCACCTGCCGAGATGGTGATGCGGCCGCCGGGGCCGCGTAGTGCCTGATAGACGGCGCGGCGGATTCGTTCGGTGAAGCGCGCCAGCGCGTCGCGGCTGCTGGCTTCCACCAGGATCACGAACTCCTCGCCACCGAAGCGGAACACCTTGTCGTTGTCACGCAGCTCGAAGCGCAGGATGGCGGCAAGGTCGGACAGCGCGATGTCGCCGGCGCGGTGGCCGTGCTGATCGTTGACGTCCTTGAAGTGGTCGATGTCGAGCACGACCAGCGCCTGGCGCAGGCGGCTTTCGCGCTGGCTGTGGATCTGCTGGTTGAGGGCCTGTTCCAGTGCGCGGCGGTTCGGCACACCGGTCAGGCTGTCCACCGATGCAAGCTGCTCCAGGCGGGTACGGTCGCCCTGCAGGTGTCGGGAGAAGCGGTAGCCGAAACCGAAGGTCAGGGTGATCACGCTGATGCCCTGCAGGTGCGGCGCGCCCAGCAGCACGCCGGGGCGGAGCATCAGGCCAGCGGTCAGCAGCAGGTTCAAGGTGAGGGCCACCGGCAGGCGGACGATGAAGAAGTTGGCCATCAGCGCCAGGATGGACCAGGGCAATGCCTGACGGCCCATGACCCAGGCGGCCAACACGGCGCCACCGGCATTGGCGATGCAGAGCAGCAGGCCGGCCAGCGCCAGCCGTTGTTCGCGGCGGTGGACCAGCAGGGTTGCCAGCAGCGCAAAGAACGCCAGTGTCAGGCTGATCGGGCTGGCCGAACGCTGCCCGAAAAACGCCAGCCAGAGGGTGAAAAACACCAAAGCCAGCGAGGTGACCGGCGCGATGGTTCGCAGCGGCACCGCATAGAGTCCATGCGCCACGGCGGAATCGGAAGAGGGGGTGTGGACAGTGGCCATGGCGGGCGCACCATACCAGCGACTTCACAGAATTTCATTGAGGGGAAGCCGCTTGGTCAGGTAGGGGCGCGCTTTGTGCGACTGGCAGGCTTCAAGCTGTGCGCTATTGCTCGTTTTCGCATTCAGAAACCGCAGTCTCTTGCTCCATTGAGCGGCGAAAATATCGCCAACGTAACAACTTATCGGACAAATCGCGCAAACGGGCAGGCCTCAGCCGGCTGCAGGCTCGTCTTCCAGCTTCAAGGCGGCATCGGCGGCCAGCAGTGCCTGCGCGGCAGGGCCGAGGGGCGGCGAGGTGACATCGCTGACGCCGATGGCCTGCAGAACTTCCTCGCCGCTTAGGAACCGGCGCTGGCGTCGCGAATACATGCCGGTGATCAGCAGGGCGCGGGTGGCAACGGTTTCGTCGCTGCCGGTAAGCACGCGCTGTTCCATCAGGATGCGGCCGCCCACCCAGCCGGCGAGGCGGGTTTCCAGGGTGAAGCGTTGAAAGGGGCGCAGCTCGCGACGGAACTGGATGGTGCCCGCGCCGGCTATCGGCGCCCACTTGCTGCGCATGGCGACCCGCGCAAGCCCGGTACGCAGGATCAGATCGAGCCGGCCCAGGTCGAAGATGGTCCAGTAGCGGCCGTTGGTCATGTGCATGTTGAGGTCGATGTCGTTCGGCAGTACCCGGAACTGCAGGCGCGACACGCCGGTGGGTGCCTGCAGGCGTGGCCGGAAGAACGAGCAGATCAGCAGCTTGAGCAGGCGGAACCAGAGATTCATGGCGCGGGGGAGCCTTTTATAACGACCGTCATAATGCGGTACGCTAGGCTATGACACCCGTCATAGCAAGGATTCCCGCATGAGCCGGCGCGCCACCGATGCCCCGCAGCGTGTGATCAGCACCGCCGCCGACATGCTGGCTACCTATGGGCTCAACGCCACCAGCATCCGCGAGGTAACCCGACGCGCGGATGCGCCGTTCGGTTCCACCTACCACCACTTCCCGGGCGGCAAGCAGCAGGTGCTGGCCGAAGCCACGGCGTTGGCCGGTGGGCGCATCGAAGTGCTGCTGGACGAAGTGCTGAAGGAAGGCGTGGACGCGGGCGTGACGCGCTTTCTGGCGATGTGGCGGCAACGTCTGCTGGATTCGGATTTCCACGTCGGCTGCCCGGTGCTGGCGGCGGCGGTGGAGGAACCGCTGGAAGGCAGCGTTGACGACGCACGCGAAGCCGCTGCGGCTGCGTTCAGGCGCTGGGAACAGCAGCTGACGCAGGCGTTGCAGGCCGAGGGCTATTCGCAGGAACAGGCCAGCAACACCGCGACCATGCTGATCGCCAGCGTCGAGGGCGCGGTGGCGATGAGCCGGGCGACCCGCGATATCGCCGCGTTCGACAGGGTCGTGGCCGTGCTGCGGCAGCTCCTGTGTCCGCCGGTCTGAGCGTCAGTCGCGTACCGGCAGGTCCACATGGCTGCTGCCATGCCAGCGGATTTCCATGGGCGTGCCGGCATCGACAAGGGTCTCGTCCGAAGGCTCCTTGCCGCTGCCCAGGTTGAGCTGGCTATCCGGCTGCTTGATCACGCCAAGGCTGAAGACCACACGACTGCCTGCAGCGAGGCGACGCCCCAGCAGGCGGGTGTCGCGTATCTGCACCTGATGGCGCTTGCCGGTTTCAAGCAGCTGCCGGTGGCTTCGGTCTGAGGCATAGCTCAGACGTTGCATCCCGTAAGCCAGATCCAGATAGCGGCCGTCGGCAGTCTGTTCGTAGATGGCGAAGGCGATGTCGGCATCGGCCTTGTTGAGCGTGAAATCCAACGTGGCGGTGAACGGGCCGGCGAGTTCGGTGGCCTGCGCGAAGGGCTCACTGCGGAAAGCGAGGCCGGAATGTGCATCCAGCGTGGTGTTCACGACGGTTGGTGAGGGCTGCCAGTCCGCGTCACTGCGGTCGGTGAAATCGATGCGTTGCAGTGACATGGCTTCAGGTGCCGGCGTTGTGCCCAGCGCGTACATGCCATCCGCTGCAGGCTGCAGATAGAGGCGGAGCTGGCGCGTGGCCATCGCACCCAGCGCATCAGCGTGACGCCATGTATCCGCGCCCATCACCTGCCAGTTGACGCGGCCCGCAAGCAGTTCGGGCTTGGCTGCGCCACGCAGCACATGATCGAACCAGGCCAGGCGCAGTGCCTGCAGATCGATGCGCGCAACGGCATCCGGTTCATACCCCTGCACCTGCGGCGGAACGCCGGTCTGCATGGTGAAGTGCTCGTAGGGGCCGATGAGCAGGGTGTGGTCGGCATCGGGGCGCTGGCGCAGATGTTCGCGCAGGTAGTGCAATACGCCGATCTGTGCGCCGTCGAAGTAACCGGTGGTGGCCAGTACCGGAACGTCGATGCCGGCATACGCCGCACCCTGCGGAATTTTCGTCTGCCAGAAGCTGTCGTAGCTGGGGTGACGCAACCATTCGTCGAACACGGGGTTGGGTGTGCCGTCGATGGCAGACAGGTCGCGGTAGCGGCGCCCGCTGCGGTAGGCGTCGCTGTCGAGCTTCCGCCAGCGCGTGGCGTCGCCATAGCTGGCATCGTCCAAGGCGCGGTTGCTGGCCACGTAGGCCGGCCATGGGTACATGAAATTCATGAAGACGTTGCCTTCCATCGGCACGTCGATGCCCGGCGCTGCACTGGCGGAGGTTGCGATGGCCTTCAATGCCGGCGGGCGGTGACGCAGCGCAGCCCATTGGGTATAGGCGCTGTAGCTGCCGCCGTACATGCCGACCACGCCATTGCTCCATGGCTGCGCGGCCATCCATGCGATGACGGCGGCAGCATCCTCGCCATCGTGCAGGAAGGGGGTGATGGCATCGCTGCTGCGGCCTTTGCCACGGCTGTAGGCCACGACCGAGGCATAGCCGTGGGCAGCCATCTTCCTGGCGTCGTCCCAGGCCCAGTCGTCATTGGCGTAAATGGTGAACGTGAGCAGTGCCGGCAGCGGCCGCTGCGTGCTGGCCGGGCGCATCAGCAGGACGCTGATGTGTGCGCCATCGGGCGTGGCGATCAGCAGGTCGCGCTGGATGTGGTAACGGCGCGCGTCGTCTGCTGCGAATGCCTCGGTAACGAATGGTTGGAACGCTGCATAGGCGGTGTAAACCTGCCATGCACGGACGAGTTCCACGGCGTCGCCCAATGGCAGTGCATGCTTGCCGTTGGCGCGTGCAAGCTGCGTATCCAGATCGGCACGCATGCGCGGCAGGTAGCCATTGAATGCGAACTGCGCCGCGTAGGCGGTGCGGTCATCCAACGGAGAAAGCAGCGCCGCGAATGCTTCCTGAAAAGCGATGGCGAAGGGTGTGCCATCGGCTTCGTGGTGGCGCATCGCGCGGGCGAACGCTTCGTACTGCAGGAAGATCGGTGCTTGCCCGGGTGGGGCGGCACGCAGCCGGCGCAATGCGTGAATGCTGTCGATAGCCTTGGTGTACTGGCCGGCGGCGAGCTGCAGGCGGAACTGCGTGGTCAGGCGTCGCTGTGGGTCATCGTCCTGATGGCGCGCAAGCGTCTGGCGGGCGAGGGCGGGCAGGCCCGTATCCGGTGCGCCGGACAAGGCGCCGGGGTGCAGCGGAACAGTAGGCGTCTGTGCTGACGCGGCAGTGGCGGCGAGCAGCAGCAGAAGCGCGAGCAGGTAGCGCATGCCTTCATCCCTGGGTCGATGGCGCAGGGAGCCAGTCTAGGGCAGGTGGGATGACGGTGGTAAGTGTCCTGAGGAGTCGGGTGTGTGGCATTCCCGGGTGCGCTTTGCTTACCCGGGCTACGGGTGTCGCCGTATCTGGAAAGGCCCCGCCTGCGGTGCAGGGCGGGGCCTTCGGCGTTGCCGGGATGGCGGAGGTGCTCAGCCAGTGGAACGGGGTTGGCACCAGTTGAGGCCGAGCATGGAGTACAGCGGGCAAGAGCGGATCAGGCCGGTGGCCAGGGGGATGATGCCCAGCCAGCCCCACCAGCCGATGACGCCGGTGGCCGCCAGTGCGATGAGGGCGATGCCGATGATGATGCGGAATGCGCGATCAATGCCGCAGACATTGGTTTGCATGGTGATGCTCCCGTCTGGATCGGATAAGACATCGCGCGATGCGCAGGGCACCCGTGCGATGCGTTGCGACAGTCTCGCGCTGGAGTCGATAGCACGATGTGAAGTGCAGCCCATATGCATTGCATCGCAACGAACGACAACGGGCAGGCGCAGTGCCTGCCCGCTGCGTTGGTACATCTCGCGGCTCGATCAGCCGAGAATGCCCGGCAGGTCCAGCCCCTTTTCCTTCGCGCAATCGATCGCGATGTCATAGCCTGCATCGGCGTGACGCATGACGCCGGTGCCGGGATCGTTCCACAGCACGCGCGCGATGCGCTTGTCGGCTTCCTCGCTGCCGTCGCAGACGATGACCACGCCTGAATGCTGCGAGTAGCCCATGCCGACGCCACCGCCGTGATGCAGGCTCACCCAGGTGGCGCCGCCGGCTACGTTGAGCATGGCGTTGAGCAGGGGCCAATCGGATACGGCATCGGAACCATCCTTCATGGATTCGGTTTCGCGGTTGGGCGAGGCGACGCTGCCGCTGTCCAGATGGTCGCGGCCGATCACCACCGGCGCGCTCAGCTCACCGTTGCGCACCATCTCGTTGAACGCGAGGCCCAACTTGTGGCGCAGGCCCAGGCCCACCCAGCAGATGCGCGCCGGCAGGCCCTGGAAGCTGATGCGCTCGCGCGCCATGTCCAGCCAACGGTGCAGGTGCGGATCATCGGCGATGATCTCCTTCACCTTGGCATCGGTCTTGTAGATGTCCTCGGGATCGCCACTGAGGGCTACCCAGCGGAACGGGCCGACGCCACGGCAGAACAGCGGGCGCACATAGGCCGGCACGAAGCCGGGGAAGTCAAAGGCATTCTTCAGACCTTCATCGAAGGCCATCTGGCGGATGTTGTTGCCGTAGTCCACGGTGGGAATACCCTGCGCGTGGAAGGCGAGCATGGCTTCCACATGCACGCGCATGGCAGCCTTGGCGGCATCGCGCACCTTTTCCGGATTGGCCTTCTGTTCGGCCAACCACTGCTCAACCGTCCAGCCGAGGGGCAGGTAGCCATGCACCGGATCGTGCGCGCTGGTCTGGTCGGTGACGCAGTCCGGGCGCACGCCGCGGCGCACCAGTTCGGGCAGGATTTCGGCGGCATTGCCGAGCAGGGCGATCGACTTGGCTTCACCGGAAGCGGTGTATTTGGCGATGCGCGCGAGTGCGTCGTCGATATCGGTGGCCTGTTCGTCCACATAACGGGTGCGCAGACGGAAATCGATGCTGCTCTGGCGGCACTCGATGGTCAGGCTGCTGGCACCGGCCAGCGACGCAGCCAGCGGTTGCGCGCCGCCCATGCCGCCGAGGCCGGCGGTGAGGATCCACTTACCGGTCAGGCTGCCGCCGTAATGCTGGCGGCCCATTTCCACGAACGTTTCGTAGGTGCCCTGCACGATGCCCTGGCTGCCGATGTAGATCCAGCTGCCGGCGGTCATCTGTCCGTACATCATCAAGCCCTTCTTATCGAGCTCGTTGAAGTGCTCCCAGGTGGCCCAGTGTGGCACCAGGTTGGAATTGGCGATCAGCACGCGCGGTGCATCGGGATGGGTGGGAAACACGCCGACCGGCTTGCCCGACTGCACCAGCAGTGTCTGGTTGTCGTCCAGACGCTTGAGCGTTTCCAGGATCCTGTCGTAGCTCTCCCAGTCGCGTGCGGCACGGCCGATGCCGCCATAGACCACCAGCGAGGTGGGGTCTTCCGCGACCTCCGCGTCGAGATTGTTCTGCAGCATGCGGAACGGCGCCTCGGTCTGCCAGGACTTGCAGTTGAGCGTGTTGCCGCGCGGCGCGCGCGGGCTGCGGGAAGGGTCGTGACGGGTCATGGGTTTCTCCGGGAAGCGAAATCGAGGCAGGCGCGCAGCACCTGCTGCAGCGTGTCGCGCAGCGGGGCGGCATGGTCGGGGTCGTAGGGCGTGGGCCAGCTGTGTTCGTCCACATCCTGCGGCGCGGGTTCGTGCATGTAGCCCCGGCAGCCCAGCTCCATCTGCAGGGTGTGCACGCCACCGGCGGTATTGCTGTAATGGCGCGTGATCCAGCCGCCCTTGAAGCGGCCGTTGCGCACATGGCTCATGCCACTGAGCGCGCAGAGGTTCTCCACCACATCGGTGAGCGCGTTGTCGCAGGACGTGTCCGGCGCACCGCTGGGGCCGGCCGTGCCGATGTTGAACTGCGGCAGCTCACCATCGAACAGATGCGGGATGAGCGAACGGATCGAATGCGCGTCATACATCACCACGGTGTCGTGCTGCGCGCGCAGGCGCGCGATCTGTGCGGCCAGCGCATCGTGATAGGGGTCGAACCAGATGGCGCGGCGGCGCTGGATTTCCGCCTCGTCAGGCGCGTGGCCATCGCGGTACAGCGGCTGGTTGTCGAAGGTGGTCAGTGGACACAGACCGGTGGTGTTCTGGCCGGGGTACAGCGAGGCGCCGGAAGGATCGCGGTTGACGTCGATGACCGAACGCGAGATGGCGGTGCGGACGGTGGTGGCCCCAAGCGCCTGCGCGAAGGCGTACAGCTCATGCACCCACCAGTCGGCATCGCGCCGCGCCAGCCACGGCGAAACGAAATGGCCCGCCAGTTCATCCGGCAGCTCGGTGCCGGTATGCGGGAAGCTGACGATCAACGGCGCATCACCTTGGTGGATCTGCAGCCAGTCAGGGGGGGTGTTCATGGATGCTCCTGGTGCGTGTGACTTCTTCGATTTCGTCTTATGCCTGGGACAGGGCGGTGCTTGTGATGCCGTCGCTTACCCCGCACGCGGGGGAAGCTGCCCGAAGGGCTGATGGGGGCGCTTGCGGCAGAGAACCAACCACCACGCCTCTCTACTCAGTAACCTTCAACACCCTCCACCCCCGGCAGCGCCAACCCCAGCCCTTCAAGCAGCGCACCGCTGCGCACCAGCGCCGTCGCAGCGGCCATGTCCGGGTGGAAGTAGCGGTCGTCCTGCAGCGTGGGCACCTGCGCGCGCAGCACGCCGCGCACCTGTTCCAGCGGCTGGCTGGAGCGCAGCGGGGCATGGAAGTCGCAGCCCTGGCCGGCAGCCAGCAGTTCGATGCCGATGACGTTGGCGGCGTTCTCTGCCATCGTCAGCAGACGGCGCGCGCCGTGCGCGGCCATCGACACATGGTCTTCCTGGTTGGCCGAGGTCGGAATGGAATCCACGCTGGCCGGGTAGGCGCGCTGCTTGTTCTCCGACACCAGCGCCGCGGCGGTGACCTGCGGAATCATGAAGCCGGAGTTCAAGCCCGGCTTGGGCGTGAGGAAGGCCGGCAGGCCGGACAGCGCCGGGTCCACCAGCATCGCGGTGCGGCGCTCGCTGATGGAGCCGATCTCGCATACCGCCATCGCCAGCATGTCGGCGGCGAACGCCACCGGTTCGGCGTGGAAATTACCGCCGCTCAGTGCTTCGCCGGTATCGGTGAACACCAGCGGATTGTCGGAGACGCCGTTGGCTTCGATCTCCAGCGTCGTGGCGGCCTGGCGCATCACGTCCAGCGCCGCGCCCATCACCTGCGGCTGGCAGCGCAGGCAGTAGGGGTCCTGCACGCGCACGTCGTTGTCACGGTGCGATTCGCGGATGTCCGAACCCTGCATCAGTTCGCGCAGCACCGCAGCGGTGGCGATCTGCCCGCGCTGGCCACGGATGCGGTGGATGCGCGGGTCGAACGGCGTATCCGAACCCTTGGCCGCTTCCACCGACAAGGCGCCGGTCACCAGCGCCGACTGGAACACCGTCTCGATCTCGAACAGGCCGGCGAGCGCATAGGCCGTGGAATACTGGGTGCCGTTGAGCAGCGCCAGGCCTTCCTTCGCACCCAGCACCAGTGGCTCCAGGCCGCGCTGCTTCAGCGCCTCCATCGCAGGCAGCTGCACGCCACCGACGAAGGCATCGCCCACGCCGATCATCACGCTGGCCATGTGCGAGAGCGGGGCGAGGTCGCCGGAGGCACCCACCGAACCCTGGCACGGAATCAGCGGCACCAGATCGGTCTGCAGCATGGCTTCCAGCAGCGCCAGCGTCTGCGGGCGGATGCCCGAAGCGCCCTGCGCGAGGCTGGTGAGCTTGAGCGCCATCATCAGCCGCACCACGTTGGCCGGCATCGGCTCACCGACGCCCGCAGCGTGCGAAAGCACGATGTTGCGCTGCAGGGTTTCGAGGTCTTCGCGGTCGATGCGCACGCTGGCCAGCTTGCCGAAGCCGGTGTTGATGCCATACACCGGCTCGCCCTTGGCGACAATGGCAGCCACCACATCGGCGCTGCGCTGCACGGCGGCATGCGCGGAGTGGTCCAGCTTTACGCTGGCGCCACGGTAGACCTGCCGCCACTGCGAGAGGGAAACGTGGCCGGGAAGAAGGGTCAGATACTCGCTCATGAAAGCTCCGTAGTGCAGGTATTGCGGTATGGCGGGAATGGGGTGGGGTGGGGTGACGATCAGGCCGGTTGGCCGCGCCAGATGCGTGCGTGCAGCGGGTTGAACCCGATGCGGTAGACCAGATCGGCCGGCGCCTCGATGTCCCAGATGGCAAGGTTGCAGTCCATGCCGGCGGCCAGCCTGCCGATGCGCTCGCTGCGGCCCAGCGCGCGTGCCGCTTCGCGGGTGAAGCCGGCGATGCATTCGTCCACGGTCAAGCGGAACAGGGTCGCGCCCATGTTCATGGCCAACAGCGGGCTGGTCAGTGGCGAGGTGCCGGGATTGCTGTCGGTGGCCAGCGCCAGCGGTACGCCTGCATCGCGCAGCTGCTGGATCGGCGGCAGCACGGTTTCGCGGGTGAAGTAGTACGCGCCTGGCAGAAGCACGGCGACGGTGCCTGCTTCGCGCATGGCGGCGATGCCGGCGGCGTCGAGGTGTTCGATATGGTCGGCGGACAGCGCGCCGTGGCGTGCTGCCAGCTCGGCACCGTGCTGGTTGGACAGCTGCTCGGCGTGGATCTTGATCGCCAGCCCATGCTGCTTCGCCGCCTCGAACACCTGCTGCGCCTGTGCAGGGCTGAAGGCGATGTTCTCGCAGAACACGTCCACCGCTTCGGCCAGCCCTTCGGCGGCGATGGCGGGAATCATCACCGCGCACACTTCATTGATGTAGGCCTGCGCCTCGTGTCCCGGCGGCACCGCGTGGGCGCCAAGGAAGGTCGGTACGATCTCGACCTTGCGCAGCTGCCCGAGTTCGCGCGCCACACGCAGTTGCTTGCGCTCGTCGCCGAGCGCGAGGCCGTAGCCGGATTTGATCTCCAGCGTGGTCACACCTTCGGCCAGCATGGCATCGAGGCGGGGCAGGGTGGCGCGGATCAGGGCGGCGTCATCGGCCTCGCGCGTGGCGCGTACGGTGGAAACGATGCCACCGCCGGCGCGGGCGATGTCGGCATAGCTGACGCCCTCAAGCCGCTGCTGGAACTCGTTGGCGCGGTTGCCGGCGTAGACCAGATGGGTATGGCAGTCGATCAGGCCGGGGCTGATCCAGCGGCCCTCGCAGTCGATGCGCTCGGCGGCCTCGAAACGGGGAGCGGTGGCGGCCGGGCCGACATGCACGATGCGCCCATCAGCGGCGGCGATCACGCCATCAGGGATCAGCCCGAGACCGCCTGAGGCATCATCCAGGGTCATCAGGTTGGCGTTCTGCCAGAGCGTATCGCAGCGCATGGACACTCATCCCGGTAATTTTGTATATACAATAACGACCGAAAACGGAGAGTGTCCAGTGACGCCGAACATCGCCGCCAATCCGATCCGCTTCCATGTCCGTCAGGCCCTGCTGCCGGGCGGTTGGGCGCGGGATGTGTGCATCGATTGCAGCGGTGGACGCATCACGGCCATCGAGGCCGAAGCCTCCAGCGATGGCTGCACCCAGCAGCTGGGCACCGTGGTGCCGGGGCTGGGCAACCTGCACAGCCATGCCTTCCAGCGGGCGATGGCTGGCTTGACCGAGGTAGGCGGGCGTTCGGGCGACAGCTTCTGGAGCTGGCGTGAGCTGATGTACCGCTTTCTTGACCGCATTCAGCCAGAGGACCTACAGGCCATCGCGGCTCAGGCCTACATGGAAATGCTGGAGAGCGGCTCGACCCGCGTCGGCGAGTTCCATTATCTGCACCACGCGCCCGATGGCAGTCCCTATGCGGATCGCGCCGAAATGGCTGCGCGCATCGCTGCGGCGTCGGCGCAGACCGGGCTGGGGCTGACCCTGCTGCCGGTGTTCTACGCACACAGTGACTTCGGCGGCGCTGCGCCTACGCAGGGGCAGCGGCGTTTCCTGCATGACATCGACGCCTTTGCCGACCTGCTTGAGGCCAGCCGCAAGGCGTTGGCGCCGTTGCCAGACGCCATGCTCGGTCTGGCCCCGCACAGCCTGCGTGCCTGCACGCCGGAGGAGTTGCAGGCGCTGGTGGCGATGGCGCCGGGTCCCATCCACATCCATATCGCCGAACAGACCCGCGAGGTCGATGCCTGCGTGGCGTGGAGCGGTCAGCGACCGGTGGAATGGTTGTACGCGAACAACCCCGTCGATGCGCGTTGGTGCCTGGTGCACGCAACGCATGTCAACGCCAAGGAAGTCGCGCTGATGGCCGGCAGCGGCGCGGTGGTCGGCCTGTGCCCGATCACCGAGGCCAATCTGGGCGACGGCCTGTTCCCCATGCGCGAATTCGTACAGGCCGGCGGGCGTTTTGGCGTGGGCTCCGATTCCAATGTGCTGATCGACGCGGCCGAAGAACTGCGCCTGCTCGAATACGGCCAGCGGTTGGCCCTGCGTGGCCGCAATGTGCTGTCGCCGGATGCGCTTTCCAGTGGTCGTTGGCTGTACCAGCAGGCGGGCGAGGGGGCCGCGCAGGTTCTCGGCGTGCCGGCAGGATTGGCCATCGGTGCAGCGGCGGATCTGGTCGAACTGGACCTGAAACACCCCTCGCTGCATGGCCGCGACGGCGATGCCTTGCTTGACAGTTGGCTGTTCGCCGCACGTAATGGCGCGGTCCGCAGCGTCTGGCGAGACGGGCGCGAACTGGTCAGCGATGGTCGTCATTTCGATCGTGAGGCGATCAGCGCACGCTACCGCGCCGCCCTCAGCCGGATTCTGGCCTGAGCGCACGACGCCGCCTTTTCAGGAACCACGAGTGAAGAGCAAGAAGGCTCCCACCCTCAACCAGCGCATCCGCAGCGATCTCGAAAGCCGCATCCTCAGCGGCGAGTGGCAGCCGGGTTACCGCATCCCGTTCGAGCATGAGCTGATGGAGCAGTACCGCTGCTCGCGCATGACCGTGAACAAGGTGCTGACCACCCTGGCCGAGAGCGGCATGATCGAGCGCCGCCGCCGCGCGGGTTCGTTCGTGGCGCGCCAGCCTCCCCATCTGGAACAGGTGGCGCTGGAAATTCCCGACATCGCGGTGGCGGTCGCCAACCGGGGGCATCACTACGCATTCGAGCTGCTGGAACTCGAGCACCGGCGCGCGCGCGCCAACGTGCCTGAGGAGGTGCAACTGGTCGGCAACGGCTATCTGCTGGCGATGCGCTGCCTGCACCTCGCCGATGGCAAGCCGCTGGCGCTGGAGCGCCGCCTGATCAATCCGGATGCCGTGCCGGAAACGCTGGACGTGGATTTCAGCGTCCATCCGCCCGGCAGTTGGCTGCTGCAGAACGTGTCATGGACACGCGGCGAGCACCGCATCAGCGCGGTGGCTGCCAACGAGGCCGAGGCCACGCTGTTGAAGGTGCCCGTGGGCACCGCCTGTCTGGTCATCGACCGCCAGACCTGGCGCGGCGAGCAGCCCATCACCTGGGTGCGCCAGAAATTCCTGGGCGACGCCTACGACCTCATCGCCCGTTTCGCCCCCGGCAACCGCTGAGCCGCGCCTCCACCGCAACAACCGCACTTGTAGCCCGGATAAGCGAAGCGCATCCGGGAAGCACGCGGTCGATCAGCAGGCTGAAACTCCTTCGACAGGCATCACCCGCAACGCCAGCCTCATCGTGCGCACACGGAAAAGCCCCGGGTGCGCGTGCGCTTACCCGGGCTACGAAGCTACGAAGCTGAGCTGCAGTAGCCCGGACCTGTAGCCCGGATAAGCGAAGCGCATCCGGGAAGCACGCGGTCGGTCAGCAGACGGAAACTCCTTCGACAGGCATCACCCGCAATGCCAGCCTCATCGCGCGCAGACGGAGAAGCCCCGGGTGCGCTCGCGCTTACCCGGGCTACAGGAGCTGAGCCGCAAGAACCCGCACTTGTAGCCCGGATAAGCGAAGCGCATCCGGGAGGCACGCAGGCGGACAGCAGACGGAAACTCCTCCGACAGGCATCACCCGCAACACCAGCTTCTTCGCACGCGGAAGGAAAAAGCCCCGGGTGCGCGTGCGCTTACCCGGGCTACGGAGCCGAGCCGCAATTACCTGCACTTGTAGCCCGGATAAGCGAAGCGCATCCGGGAAGCACGCAGTCGGTCAGCAGACGGGAGCTTCTTCGACAGGCATCACCCGCAGCGCCAGCTTTTTTGGCACGCGGGAGGAAAAGCCCCGGGTGCGCTTTGCTTACCCGGGCTACAGGAACTACAGGATCCCTACGCGATCAAGCCGCCACGCAGGGCGGCCCACCCCTCAATACGTCTGGCACTGCCGCCAGCGCACCGGCTCATCGACACCGGGGCGCGGGTTGAGCTGTACGCGGGTGGTGCGCAGCGCGGGGAAGTGTTCCAGTTCGCTGCAGATCAGCGGCCAGATGGTGGCGTCGTCACCACTGCGCTCCACCGAGAGCGTGGAGCGCGTCAGCCAGATGCCACTGACCACGCCCGGCGTGCGTGCCAGCGCCTTGGAAACAGTCTGCTGATAGCGCAGCAGGGTTTCCGGGTCCGGATCCTGGATCAGATCGGCGGCGTCGGTGGAAGCCTTGCTCGCCGGTGTGCCAGCAGCGCTCTGCTGTGGTGCGGCAGTGGCGCTGCCAGCAGGCTTGCCAGCAACGGACGCGGCAGGCGGCGCTGCAATGCCCGTGTTCGCATCCGCAGAATCACCGTGCATGGTCATGTAACCCATGCCCACCAGCAGGCCCAGCGCGATGGCGGCCAGGCCGGCGATGCTGCTGTGGCGCACGGCCTCGCGGCGGGCGATGCCGGTCACCGTATCGCGCACCTGGGTGGGCACATACGGCTTGAGCGTGTCCCACAGGTTGCGGCCGTCGATTACTTCGATGGACTGCTTGCCGGCTTCGGCCAACCCGTCGCGGTCCACCTGACCCTCGGTCATGAGCAGGCCGCCGACAGCACCGGTCAGGCGCATCGCGCTGGCCAGTTCGTTCACGGCGGTGGCATCGAGGCGGTAGGCACGGCCATGTTTGCAGGACACCAGCCAGCGTTCGCCGTCACGCTGCAGCAGGAAGTCGCTGCTGGTGCCACGGTCGCTGTCCTCGCTGTCGGTGAGCGGCTGCAGCCCGCGCTGTTCGGCCATGGCCTGCCGCACGATCTGCGAAAACTCGCGCCAGCGCATCCCGGCCAGAGCCGCAAGGCCATGATGTATCTCGGTTTTCCTGCGTTTGACAAACCACAGCCACGCGGCCGCAAGCCCCCAGACCAGCAGGGCGAACACGAGGGCCAGAATCCAGGAAAACATCAGAGAAATACCCGAGCGAAGTACAGAGTCAGGCAGGTATTTTATCTATGTTCCGGCGGGCTGGTGGCTGCCACTGGCGGTAATCCGCGTCGTAGCCGTCTCCGTTCAGCCTGCGCTGGCGAGCCCGGGCCAGTAGTGGCTGTCCGGGACGGCGCGGGCGCCGAAGATCGCCTGGCCCACCCGCACCACGCTGGCGCCTTCCTCGATGGCGATCTCGAAATCACCGGACATGCCCATCGATAGCTCCTCCAGCGCGATGCCATCCGGCGCCTGTTGGCGCAGCTGGTCGCGCAGTTCGCGCAGGCGCACGAAACAGGCACGCACGCGCTCGGCCTCTGCCGAAAACAGGGCCAGCGTCATCAGCCCGCGCACGCGCAGCGCGCTGAACTGCGGCAAGGCCTGGAGGAAACCGGCCACCTGGTCGGGCGGCAGGCCGAACTTGCTGTCCTCGCCGGAGGTGTTCACCTGCACGAACACGTCCAGGCTGCGGCCTTCCACCTGCAGGCGGCGGTCCAGGGTCTCGGCGAGACGCAGGCTGTCCAGCGCCTGGAACTCAGCGGCGAAGCGCGCCACCAGTTTGGCCTTGTTGGTCTGCAGGTGGCCGATCACCGACCACTGCAGATCCGTCAGGTCCTGCATCGCCTCCGACTTGTGGTGGGCCTCCTGCACCTTGTTCTCGCCCAGCAGACGGCAGCCGGCTTGGTAGGCCATGCGGATATGGGCTTCGTCGATGGTCTTGCTGACCGGCAGCAGCCGCACCTGCGAGGGCTCGCGCCCGGAGCGGGCACAGGCGGCATCAATGCGGGCGTGGATCGCCGCGAGGTTATGGGCGAAATCCTCCACGCTGTCGGCACGCTGGTAGCGGCCGTGCTGGTCGTGGCGGGTGGGGGTGTCCTGCGGTTGCGCGGTCATGGCGGCTCTGGTGGCGGGGTGCTGGAGCCGCCATTGTCGGCCGGTCCGGCAGCCTCGGCCAGCGCATCGCCGAAGCGCGGACATGAAAAACCCGCCATCCGGAGCCGTGAGGGGAGGGAGACTTACGGCGCGGTACTGCTGGCGGGTGAGTTCATCTTCGCGCTATTCATGCTGCTTTGCAACATCAATCCGCCTGGGGTGGATCCTGCGGACTGTGTGCGGCTGCATCGGCATGCGCGGCGCGGCTTTCGGCGCGGGTGAGGCGGCGGTTGATGGCATCCAGACGCTCGTTCAGCGCCTCGATGTCCGAGCGGCTGGGGATGTCCATGCGCCGCAGCACGCGGTGCACGCCATCCTCGAAGTTCTTCTCCACCCGGTCCCAGGTGCCGGCGGCACGGTCACGGGCGCTACCCAGGGTGTTCTCCACCGAATCACGCAGGCTCTCGCCGCGTGAGGAACTCTCGCGGCTGCGTTCCTCGGCAGCCTCGCCTTCGCGTACCAGCGAGTCGAAGAAGCGGCTGCCTTCGCTCTGGGCACGGGAGAGGGCACCCAGACCGGCCAGCCAGACCTGCTGGGCCGATTCGGTCATGCGCCGGCCCAGCCGCTCGGCCTGTTCCTGCAGCCGGGGGCCATCGGTTTCATGGTCGGGACGATGTTCATACGCGCTCATGGCCTTGCTCCTGTGCGTTCATGAAAGTCTCTGACAGCCACCGTAGCCGGTTTCGTGCGTCTCCGGTGTGACGGCGCGGGTTCAGCCCAGCTTCTCGGTCAGCACCCGTTGAATTTCGGATTCCACCATGCCCTTCATGGCCGACAGCAGGAAACCCAGCTCAGCCTTGACCTGCACCGCACCTGGCAGCAGTTCGATGGCACCTTCCACGCCGGAACGGGCAAAGTGCAGCACCGGGCCGTCCCAGCGGGTGGTCACGTCGAAGCGGTCCTGCAGCTTCTGCGCGACTTCGCTGATGGCGATACGGGCCTTGTCATCGGACAGGGAGTGGACATGGTGGATGTCAATCATGGACATGGTGCGTTCCTGCGGTACGGCGTCGGATGGTAAGAGCGGCATTGTGCGCAGCTGGCGGCGTCAGTCCAAGTCCCGCGGCACCTTCCTGAGCGACGGGCCGACCTGCTAGGCTGCGGCCGGTGCCTACTCTGCAAGTCCATTTCAATAACCGCCAGCAACCCGACCAGCCGTTGACGCCGGGCGTGCAACGTATTGTGCGCCATGCCTCCGGGCAGGTGCGGCTGGGCGATGACAGCGTCGGCCCCCTGCTGCTGGCGCGGTTCTGCACCGACCAGCGCGGCGTGTGGCTGCAGGTCGCCAGCGGGGTGCGTGGCATCCACGTCAATGGCCGTCCTGTGCAGCGCATGGCATTGCTGCGCGCCGGCGATTCGGTCTACGCCGATGGTGCCGAGATGCTGTTGCGGGGCGAATGCGAGAGCGTCGCCCAGCCGCCGGAAGCCTCGACCGAGACAGGGGATGACCTGCGCGTGCTGCTGCGCGGCGTGGGTGGCCGTCACCATGGCCGCAGCTTCACCCTGGACCGCCCGCGCAACGTTGGCAGCGAAGCCGCCAACGACATCGTCATCGATGATCCGGCATTCGCCGCGCGCCATGCCCGTTTCGAGCGTCATGGCGACAAGGTGCTGCTGCGTGATCTGGGGTCGGGCGAAGGCTCGCAGGTGAATGGTGTGGCGACCCGACACTGCTGGCTGCAGGCCGGCGACCAGGTGGTGTTCGACGGTGGCCATCGCTTCGTGCTGGAAATGCCGCGCAACGCGGCAGCGGCACCGTTGCTGGTGCCGGATGAACCGGTCGTCGTCGAGCAGGCAGACAAGGCGCCAGCATCGGTCAGGAAGCGTTCGCACCGATGGCCGTGGTTGCTGCTCAGCGCACTGCTGCTGGGTGCGGCCATCAGCGCACTGCTGCTGTTCGGCGCCCGCTGACCGGGTGAGCGCTGCAGTACGTTGCCAGCCAGACAGTCGAGTGGTTTGAACCCTGCGCAATTGGGTGCAGATGCAACTTTTTCTGCATGCCCCAAGGCTGTTGCGCTGCGGCATACTAGGGGTTCAGCCCAACAGGTGTGTCATGACGCGCGCATTCAATTTCAGTGCCGGCCCTGCAACGCTGCCGGAGCAGGTTCTCCGCCAAGCGCAGGAGGAAATGTTGGAATGGAATGGCGTAGGCGCATCCATTGTCGAAATCAGCCACCGCAGTGCTGATTTCATGGCCGTGGCGGCACAGGCCGAAGCCGACCTGCGCAGCCTCATCGGCATTCCCGATGACTACGCGGTGCTGTTCCTGGGTGGTGGTGCCACCACCCAGCAGGCGCTGATGCCGTTGAATTTCGCCGGCCCCGGCCAGCGTGCCGACTATGTGGTCACCGGCCACTGGGGCAAGACGGCGGTCAAGCAGGCCAGACCCTATGTGGACGTCAACATCGCCGCCGACGGCGAAGCCGGTGGCTTCCGCGACATTCCGCCCATGGCGCAATGGCAGCTGTCACGCGACGCGGCCTATGTGCACATCACCGCCAACGAAACCATCCACGGCGTCGAGTTCCGCGACGTGCCGGATGTGGGTGATGTGCCACTGATCGCTGATTTCAGTTCCTCCATCGCTTCCGAGCCGATCGACGTATCGCGCTATGGCGTGATCTACGCCGGTGCGCAGAAGAACCTTGGTCCGGTGGGCATCGCCGTGGTCATCATCCGCCGCGACCTGCTGGAGCGTGCAGGCCAGCCGCGCGCGGACATCTTCGATTACCGCTCGCACGTTGCGCGCGACTCCATGCTCAACACACCGCCCACCTGGAACTGGTATCTGGCCGGGCTGATGTTCAAGTGGATGCTTGCACAGGGAGGCGTGGAAGCCTTCGCCAGGCTCAGCCAGGAAAAGTCGTCGCTGATCTATACGGCCATCGATGGTTCGGACGGCTTCTATCGCAACGACGTGGCCACCGCCGTGCGCTCGCGCATGAACATTCCGTTCTTCCTGCCCAGCGACGACCTCAACGCACGCTTCGTCAGCGAAGCCAAGGCGGCGGGGCTGCTCGCACTGAAGGGCCACAAGGCCGTCGGTGGCATCCGCGCCTCGCTGTACAACGCCATGCCGCTGGAAGGAGCGCGTGCGCTGGCAGCGTTCATGCGTGATTTCCAGCAGCGCAACGGCTGACCCCATCCAACGCCGTGCGCAGCGCGCCGGCCCGCAACAGGTAGACCATCGCATGGCATCCAAGCCACCCAAGAGTGCCTCCAACGCCAAGCCCGCCGCAGCGAAGAAGCCTTCGGACAAGGCCGGTGCCGGCAAGACCACCGCGAAGAAGCCGGCAGGCAAGAAGAAGGCGGTTGCCGAAACCGTGAAAGCGCCGGTGCTGTCGGACGTGCGCGCCAAGATCGACCAGATCGACCGCAGCATCCAGGCCCTGATCGCCGAGCGCGCAAACTTCGCGCACCAGGTGGGCAAGGCCAAGGGCAAGCTCGCCGCCGCGGTGGACTACTACCGTCCCGAACGCGAGGCGCAGGTGCTGCGCATGGTGGTGGACCGCAACGAAGGCCCGCTCAGTGATGAAGTGCTGGTGCATGTGTACCGCGAGATCATGTCCGCGTGTCTGGCCCAGCAGGAGCCGCTGAAGATCGGCTATCTCGGCCCGGAGGGCACCTTCAGTCAGCAGGCCGTGCTCAAGCATTTCGGCCGCTCGGCGCTGGGTCTGCCGATGGCGAGCATCGAGGAGGTGTTCCAGGAAGTGGAAGCAGGCAACGCCGATTTCGGCGTGGTGCCGGTGGAAAACTCCGGGCAGGGCACCATCCAGATCACGCTGGACATGTTCCTGACCTCCAACCTCAAGATCTGCGGTGAAGTGGAACTGCGCGTGCAGCAGTACCTGATGTCGCGCAGTGGCCGGCTGGAGGACATCGAGCGCATCTACGCGCACCCGCAGTCGTTCATGCAGACCTCCTCTTGGCTGCGCGCCAACCTGCCCAAGGCGGAGAAGGTGCCGGTGTCGAGCAACGCCGAAGGTGCCCGCCGCGCGCGCAACGCGGACGATGCGGCGGCCATCGGCGGTGAGAGTGCAGGGCACGTCTATGGCCTGAAGAAGGTGGTGACCAAGCCGATCCAGAACGACGCGGACAACACCACGCGCTTCCTGGTCATCGGCCGCCAGCTGTTTCCGACATCGGGCCACGATCGCACCTCGGTGCTGGTGTTCATCCACGACAAGCCGGGCGCGTTGTTCGACGTACTCAGCCCGTTCGCGCGCCACGGCATCAGCATGAACCGCATCGAGTCGCGGCCCTCGCACCAGGCCAAGTGGGAGTACGGGTTCTTCATCGACCTTGCCGGCCACATCGAGGACGAATCGATGCAGGCCGCGCTGGCCGAACTGAAGGCCCATTCCGCCGAGATCAAGATCCTCGGTTCCTACCCGGTCGCCGTGCCCTGATTTCGTCCCGGTTCTCCCATCCTTCCCACGGAAGCGCGGCTGCCGCCCCCTTTGGGAGATGTGCCCGAAGGGTGGATGGGAGGCTTCGGGCTGACAGTGACACCCACCCCCATCACGCCAGCACCGTCACCACGACGGAGCGGACAGTGAAGCACCAAAGAGAACCCGCATGACCACCCAGCCGTACTGGATTGCACGCAAAGGCAGCGCCCTGCAGGGCACGCTGACCATTCCCGGTGACAAGTCGGTTTCGCACCGCGCGGTGATGTTCGCGGCGCTGGCCGATGGCGTGTCGCGCATCGACGGCTTTCTGGAAGGCGAGGACACCCGCGCCACCGCCGCGATCTTCGGCAAGATGGGCGTGCGCTTTGAAACGCCGTCCGCCTCACAGCGCATCGTGCATGGTGTCGGTGTGGATGGTCTGAAGGCACCACAGGGTGAACTGGATTGCGGCAACGCAGGCACCGGCATGCGCCTGCTGGCAGGCCTGCTGGCTGCGCAGCCGTTCGACAGCACGCTGGTGGGCGATGCGTCTCTCTCCAAGCGCCCGATGCGCCGCGTCACCGGCCCATTGACGCAGATGGGTGCATGCATCGATACCCGCGAAGACGGCACGCCGCCGTTGCATATCCATGGCGGCCAGACGCTGCACGGCATCGATTACGAACTGCCGGTCGCCAGCGCCCAGGTCAAGTCGGCGGTACTGCTTGCTGGCCTGTACGCGCAGGGTGAAACCCGCGTGGTCGAGCCGCACCCCACCCGTGACTACACCGAGCGCATGCTGCGTGCCTTCGGCGTGGAGATCGATTTCGCGCCCGGCACCGCGCGGCTGCGGGGCGGTCAGCGCCTGCGCGCCACCGATATCGCCGTGCCGGCGGACTTTTCGTCGGCGGCGTTCTTCATCGTGGCGGCCAGCATCATCCCGGGCTCGGAAGTGCGCCTGCGCTCGGTCGGGTTGAATCCCCGCCGCACCGGCCTGCTGACCGCACTGCGCCTGATGGGCGCCGACATCACCGAGGAAAACCATGCCGAGCATGGTGGCGAGCAGGTCGCGGACCTGGTGGTGCGCTACGCGCAGTTGAAGGGCGCGGAAATTCCGGAAGACGTGGTGCCGGACATGATCGACGAGTTCCCCGCGCTGTTCGTCGCTGCCGCTGCCGCCGAAGGGCAGACGGTGGTGCGTGGCGCGGCCGAACTGCGGGTCAAGGAGTCAGACCGCCTTGCTGCAATGGCCACTGGCCTGCGTACGCTGGGCCTGCGCGTGGATGAAACCGAAGATGGCGCCACGCTGCACGGCGGCCCGCTGGGCAGCGGCACCATCGAGAGCCACGGCGATCACCGCATTTCGATGGCCTTCGCCATTGCCGGGCAGCTCAGCACCGGTGAGGTGCGCATCAACGATGTGGCCAACGTGGCGACCTCGTTCCCGGGCTTCGATACCTTGGCAACGGGGGCCGGTTTCGGCCTCAGCGTCCGCTCCTGAATTCCACCGGCACCTGCACCACACTGGCGATGGCCTGGCCATCGCGCAGGGCAGGGCGGAAGCGCCACTGCAGCAGGGCTTCCAGCGCGGCCTCGTCCAGACGGCGGTCTTGCTGGCCCTGATGCGCGACGATGCTGGCATCGGTGACGCGGCCATTGCTGTCGATCTGCAGGCGCGCGATCACGTCGCCCTCCACCTTGTCGGCGAGCAGGTCTTCGGGATAACGGGGCAGAGGATTGCCATCCACGGGGGCGGCATCCATGTCCAGCATCTGCGGCGCCTGGTCGGCCTGGCTGCTGATGGCGGGCATGGCGGGGGCATCGTCGAGCGTGTCGCGCGTGGCCTGCCCGGCCTTCCATATCAGCAGCAGGGCACCGGCCAGCACGGCTGAACCCAGCAGCGCCCACAGCCAGCCGGCCACCGCGCGGGAGCCGTGGGCAGTGGTGTTGGCGCTGGTCTGATCGTGCGGAATGCTGGACATCGGATTGGCGGCCCGTGTTCTAGGACGCCGCCAGTCTGGTGTGAACGGGGTGAGCCGAGCCTAAATCCAGCCCGCCCTCAACGGGCTTGGTTCAGCTTACTGAGCCGGCTTGAAATCAAACGGGATGTCGAGGCTGGCCTGCATCGGCTGACCATTGCTCTGGGCAGGCTGGAAACGCCAGCTGCGCACGGCTTCCACTGCCGCGCGATCCAGATCGCGTGAGCCACTGCGCTGGACCACGCGCGCATCGATCACCGTGCCCTGTACACCCACCACCGCCTGCACGATCACCGTGCCGCTTTCGCCACGGCGCAGCGCCGAGGACGGATAGCTGGGCGGCGGGCTCTGGCCCGGAATCGGCTGCGGGCGATCGGTAGGCACCGGCGCGGCAACGGGGGCACCCGGCGGGGCGCCGACATCGGTCATCGGTGCCTGCTGCGGTGCCTCGGCGATGGGCTGCGGCGGTGGAGGCGGCGCGGTTTCCACCAGCTGCGGTACCTCTTCTTCCT
>DALZZG010000004.1:0-67731 GCA_031987665.1 Stenotrophomonas sp.
AAAGGGTACGAGAAAATTCCACTTTTGGCGTCAGCTAATCTGCGGGGGGATTACCAGGTCAGGATTCGTCACCGAAGCCGGCAAGCAAGGAGTGCCACTGCCTGCGGTGATGGCAATGACTGAACACCGGTCGGTGGCAAGCGTGATTGGGTATTTTCAAGCTGGCGCTGTCGAGGTGAATCCTGCCGCCCGATTGCTCAAGTAGGCGTCACCTGCTGCGAGGGAGGCACCGCCTGCCCCACAAAGGTCCAGCCTCCATCCTTTCATAAACTGGCCAGTGGGCCGCAATCATTCGGCAGATCGAAGCCAGAGCTTGAGCCGACGTAAGTTTCTACTAACCGACCAACCTTGGAGACGACTGCTTGATCGGTACTAATGAATCCGATTGGGAGACTGACGGGGTAGGACTGGGGTAGCGAGATGTGGTACACGACCACGACGAATTCGCCTTTGAAGTGCAGCACCTCCACGTCGCCGCCGAGGAACCCCTCTACCAACGCGCGTAGCCTCTCGGTTCTCGGTTCGAACTCCGTCCTCCACCTGCGTGCGGACTTATTGTTGTCCTTCCCAGACACAGGAACGAAGATCGTCGGCGAGTAAATCTTTCTGTCCTTCGTGCTCGACACCTCGACGAGCTCTCCCACTTTAGACAGCAAGTTGCTGCTCTTGCCCCAGTAAGGGTCGCTCGGCGCGATCCAGAGGACGGGCGTGTCGCCGAAGTCTTGCTTGCTTTCACGCCGCTCCTTGATGATGGGAGCCAACTGCTTCTGGACTAAATTCCAGTTGCGTTCTGCATAAAGTGGCCCGATAAAGGTGGTCCTTCCTCCATGGCCATTGGACTCAAGCTTAGTGAGGTCATCGAAGAACTGGAAATCGATGTTGTTCCCGCTCGATTCAAAGACCTTGAAAGTATCTGTATCGCCAACCTCGAGCATCGCCTTGGCGATCTCGACGAAGTTTCCAGGCCTTGCCAAGCGATCAAGTTCAAGGGAAACCTGCCCCTGTACGTAATCGGAGCTTTCCAGGTCATCGAAGTCCTCTCGCTCAACGTTTCGGCCGTGCTCGTCGAGCTTGAACTCAACCGGGAGCCTTAGCGGCATGTGCTTGATCTTCTTCACCGAGTTCACCGTGTAGACGCTCGGCGGATCCTTTCCATCCTGGGTCACCGTCTTGGAAAGGAACCCTCTCCTTAGGATTTCGTTGAACTGGCGCTGGAAATGCCTCTCCACAAGCATTTCGCTACACGAAGCGTTCTCGTCAGCGATGCGCAAGGCAACCCCAGCCTTCCACCTTTCTTGGGAATTCCCAGCGCCGAGGCAGGAGAAGGTAGCAAGCTCGAAGGACAAGCGGGCAGTGCCCTCCCGTAGCATCGACAGACTCGGCACCTCGCCAATGTCGGTGAAGTAGCCGCTAGACTTCTCGGTGAGGATCAGCTGCCCGCCGTCGGACAACTCGAGCTCGCCACGCTCAACTAGGTCCCTGATCGCCTCTTGGGCCTCAAGGCGGGAAAAGCCAAGGAAGCTCGCGACTTGCGAAGTCGACATCGGCTCCAGGTGGACCAAGCGAAGGACGAACTCCCTGACGAAGGGCAAGCCCCTTTGGCTGACGTACGAGAAATTGATGTTAAAGCGCTGGGCCGGTAACAAGAAATCGATCTCGTGGTAGATCGTGGTTTTCTCAGAAGTTTCCACCTCAGCGCCCCTTCTTCGCGGGAATGATCATGTAGCCAGCGTCTTCGCCCATCTGGTCCATGTACGCCAACACGTGGCCAAGTGGCCTGTCACGGTTGTTGGTCCTCCACATCTCTGCGTTGCCGACGATCAGCAGTCTATCCATGGCGCGTGACATCGCAACGTTGATTCGGTTTGGGATACGCAGGAAGCCGGGGCTGCGATGCCTGTCCGAACGTGTCAGGCTCAGGATGATGATCCGATTCTCCTTGCCCTGGTAGCTGTCGACCGTGTCGATCTTCACCAACGACTTGAATCCGTCGCTCCACAAGCCCTGGTTGAATTTTTGCCGAATCAGGCGCTTTTGCTCTGCGTACATGCAAATGACACCAATTAGCGCCTCATCCTTGTCCTTGAGGCCGGAAAGGCCTGACAGGAACTGAACGTTCTCAGATACCTGCCTGAGTAGATCAATAACCTGTTCCGCCTCGCACCGGTTGTAAATGCTTACACCGCGGTCTTCATGGTGGTTGGCACTCGCGCCAAGCGCCGAGGTGTCCAACCAAGTCACGGGCGAGCGGAGCGCCAGAGGGGCATCTAGATAGATATCTGGGACGGTCCTGCTGCCGTTGACCAGCTTGCCGCCATAGAAAGTCTGGGAAACCAAGTTACCGATGGGGGGCGCCATCCGGTACTGGGTCAGCAATGTGGCGCTGGCCTGCCTCCCGTATTCGGAATCGAAAGCCCGTGCGAAGTCGCTCCGAAGTACCTCGTCGAGTTCGGCGTGCTTATCGTTGATGCCAAGCCGGCGAGCCAGCGCAGCCTTGTGCGCATCAGAATACAAAGGAGGCAACTGCAGGTGATCTCCAACCAAAAGAACCCGCTTAGCCGCTTGCATCGCAATGGCTAGTTCGCTCGAAATTGAACGAGCCGCCTCGTCAATGATCACAAAGTCGTAGATATTTTCGTGGATTCCGATATGCCCTTGCCCTATGCCAACACAGGTCCCAGTGACCAACTGCCTTGACCTAGCATAAAACTCGTCACAGTTAACCCTTTCCGCCGAGAGCGCATCCCGCAAGTCGCGCGATATCCGGGCAAGCGCCTGGACCTTCCTCGCTTCGTTCGGGCGGACGCCGTACTCGGTGCAAAGATTGGAGAGCATGATGGACTTTGCATCAGATATCTTGCTGCCAATGGGAAGCGAAATCCCGTACTCGTCGCAAAGCTTGCTGCGAATGTCCCGGTCCAGTCCGACCAATATCTGCTTGACGGCCTGGACATCCTCTTGGTCATCAACTCCGTCAAAATCTTTGAGAAGGGACTCAAGGTGGTCCATCTGTTTGAACAGCTTCAACTCTGCATCGACGACCTTGGATACAAACTCTGCCTCCAGGCCCAGTGTGTCTGCCAAGGCTGCGGCGCGGTAGCGATACTCGGCATTGAAAAGTTCGCGCCTCTCGGCAGTAATCGCCTGGGAATAGATATCCTTCAACCCGTGAGAAACCGCCCCTTCGCGATTGCTGAACCTGACGACTTCCAGCGGCGTCCCCAACCTACTGCAGTGATTTCTTATCCGCTCAGCAGCCGTATTCACCGCTTCATGGGACTGACTGACCAGTAGAATCCGGCGAGCATTCAACTTTTCGACCAAATAGTGGACGAAAGCAGCAATGAACTCGGTCTTGCCAGTCCCAGGTGGCCCTTGCAAAAGCGATAGCGGTCCGTAGTTCAACAACGTTGCGAATGCTTGTCGCTGCTGCGGGTTGAGGCTGACCTTGTTGCCCTGCTGGTCTTGGCGGTCGTACCTTGCGAAGTCATCGTCCGTGACAACAATGTCATACGACGTTGCTGGCTTTGTGCACGCGGGATCGAAGAGGTCCAGAAGGTCCGAAAGCACGCCTTCTCGATCTAGGAGCCGCTCAAGCGCGACTTTTCGCTTGCGGTAAGAGGCCCTGTTGGCCCTAGACCTGAAATAGACCTGCTCGCCATCCTTCAGTCCAGTAGCCGTAAAACGCAAATTACCCAGCCGTACCTCGTTCAACGCCGACTTCTTGAGCAGCACTTCGCCGATGACCTTTTCAGTTCCGTTCTTGTCGATGAGCAGTGCCTCAACTTCGTCCGTGTTTGCAAAGGCTCCTAGCGGATCGTTGTCATCCTCGTAAGGAAGAACCAGTTCATGGGGGCAGTCCTGCGGCGTGATGCAAGTCCCGTTCAGCTCGATGTTTGGGTTTGATTCGACCTCGGTGGCCAAGATTGCCCTCCAAAGGTCGTGCGTAGGTATCTCGAGAGAAACGCCACGGCCACCCTCGGAAGAGAGAGATGATGCGCCATCGAATACGTCGTTGAGCTGCTTGCTCAAGCAACCCTCATTGATGTCTTCTGGTCCTGCACCAAGCATCTCGAGCGCGCGATGGAATGCTTCGTCGCTTCGAAGGTACTCAGATAGCTCCGAGAGTTGGTTAGATCGACCGGGCTTGATCTGAATAGCCGCATTGATCTCCATCTGGCATTCTGCTGCTTCCCTGTGGGCCACTGTGGACTTGGCACGTGGAGCCATGCAGCCTGCGAATTGGTGCCTTTCCCTGTCGTAAAAGGCAACTAAAGACCCACCTATGCCAGAGAACGTCACTACATGGTGGCGCTTCCCCTTGTTTGGCGACTCAATCTTTAGGTAAAGGCGCCCATTGTCGGGCAAGATCGACATGGGATCGTTTGCTTGGGCAAGCGTTACTTCGATTGCTTGGGGATCTTGGGCACCAGACGCAGCCGCCAACGCCTTTTTGAATCGCGCTAGGCTTTGGAAACCGAACTCCACGTCAGCCATTTCGGACTGGATCGCGAGGGCAATGGCTGGGTAATCGGAGGAATCTCTTCCCCACTCCAAGTCGAGCAGTTCACACGACATCCGTAGCACGGCAAAGATGTCGCGCTTCTCGGGCGAGCTTCCGTCGATATCCTCGGGGCTGTATAGGTGATTTCTGGCATCGCCAGTATTGGGAGAGAAATCCGGGATGTCGACCAGATATACCGTCCCGCTAACTTCCTCCACCATCACGTTGCCCGGATGGAGGTCGCCGTGCGATAGGCCCAGCCCGTGGAGGTGTTCGATCGCATCGACCAACTTCTCGATGACAACCAACTTCTCCGATTGATCGCCTCCCGCATCCGGCCACCTCTCTCCTTGGACTTCTTCCAGTACCAAATACGCGCTGCCCGACCTGACGGCGATTCCGTATTCGTGGATCCGGGGTAGATAGGATGGATTGACCGCAGCAAGCTTGTCCAAGCGCCTCAGGAACGCCAAGACTTGAAAATTGCTGGCAGGATCATCGGTTCTTCCACCAACATTCAACCAAACCTTCACCACCCTGCCCTGCGAGCGATAAACTTCCTTGTCGTCTGTGGAAACTAGGAATTCACCTTCGTCAGGGAACTGCCGGTTGTGATTGATGGAGCGTCGATACGGCTCCAGATCGGAATCGTCGAAGGTCGGTATCGCCTCGCCAACTGGCTCCGCGCGTTTGAAGGCGTCGAAAAACTCCGTTGCGTCCTTGAACTTTCCCTTCACGGCCTCCAACACAACGTTTGCAAACCATTCGTTGCTTGCAAGCATCGCATCTTGGATGCCCGCAAGGCTCTTGGGCGACATCCGCTGAACCGTAAGCAGGTGCCATGACACCAGTCCGAGCGCGTGTACATCTTGCTGGAACGGTGTGGAGGACGAGCCGTCCAGCAGTTCCTTCACTTGCACGGATCCTACCGAAATGCCTTCCCGGTAGTCACCGACCGTACCGATAGGTTGGTAGTAAGCAGAGATAAAATTGGAGAGCGCGATTTCCTTCGAAGGTGACAGCCACAAGCTGTGGTCGGCAATGTCCCGGTGGGCGACCTTGATTTCATGAAGGTCACCGAACTTCGCAAGCAAGAGCTTGGTGAGGTTCAGTCGGTCGTCGATGCTGAAGGACTTTCCATACCTGCCGACAAATTCGTTGAACCTCGCGTGGCCTGCGGGAAGCTCATAAACCTCGCTGTGCTGCGTCGTGACCTGCTCCTTCTCAAACCCCGACAACGAGCGCAGGCAATGGTTATAGAGGTCCCGGTTCCGAAGGCTGATGAATCGCAGCACCTGCCGCTCGCGGGAGACGATATCGGCCCTCCCTTCGGGGGTAAAGGCCTTGTTCCCTTGGAGCTGCTTGAAATTCCAGACGCGCAGCAGCGCTTCGGCGCCCTTCGACGCCTCGGATTGGGCGAGGTATTCCTTGTACACCAGCCGAGGGTGCTCGAATACTTCCTCTGTCGCGGTGTATCCGCCGATTTGTAGCGGCTTTACGCCCGTGGCGCGCCCGATGAACAGCTCATCGAACACCGGGATGTCCCTATCAAGGACTTGGGAATCTGGGTGCGGACGAAAGATTTCGTTGAACCTTGCTTTGTCGGAAAATCTTAGGAAATTTTCCAGGGAGAGCGTATTGTTCCGGTCGACTTCCGGGAGCTGACTGAAGTCGGCATTTCCGGTCATGACTACATAGAAGTGGACGCGCGGCGGATACTTTTTGTTAGTGAACTTGGACGCAATTTTCTTGAGCTTGCTCTCCAGGAGGAACTTCTTGTTCCTTGTGACGCTAACCGGCGAGCGCCCCATGTTCCTGCCGCCCTTGAACCACATGTCTGCTTCAGCCGTCACCGGCTGGTGGTTCCAGTCCTTGAGCTCGACGATGATGACGTTGCAGTGCGTAACGATGACCAAGTCGAATTCCCCCTCCTTGCCCCGGGCATCGACGAACCTAAAGCCTGCATATCCCTTCCAACCCCTACCGCCAGAGCGCCCTAGCTGCTCGCGGAGCTGGTCCTTCAGGGTATTGCCTCGTCCCCTGGCAGGCTCGGTCGGCCTTGGGTCAGTGAACGCAGCCTTTATTTTGTTAATGGCTGCGATCTCTTGCTCCTGCAACCCGCCGTCCCAGAACTCGATGTCCAATTGCTTCTCCGTGCTTCTTCCACCAACTAGGGTTGCGACCTGAGATCGCAGATATGCAGACAATCTTGGCTTGGTTCCAGCTCTCCGTTCAAGCTCCCGGTACAGGCAGGCAATGTGATCTAATCAGGCACCTCTACCCCTGATAAATCTTCCTAATCCCCTGCCCTGCCCATGTCCGCTTCCGGCCTTGGATTCAACCGCCACTTTGCTTACCAGGCAGCCCCACTCCGGTTGCCTAAGGGCAATCTCATTGCCTGGCGCTACCGAACTTCGTCACACACGGACGCTGGAAAGGGCCTATGGTGGTTGCTCAAACGCGCACTTCGCGCACGGATCAGCCATGAACCACGACGATGCACGGGCCGACTTAGATGATTTCGCGGCCGATATGATGGCGTCTACCCATTCTTGGAACTATTCCAAACGGCTGGACACCTTGCGCACTCTGGAAATCCTCTCAAAGAAGGCGCTGCGCTCGATAGTGGGGCTACCCAATGAAGCTGAGTGCCGAAATGGCATTGAAGCAGTGCTGGATAGGATCAAAAGCATGCTGGCAGCCACCGAGCAGCTCGAGTTGCTGAGAAGCAACTATCGGCATTGAGCCATCAATCTGGTTCCAAGGAGGAATTCGCTGCATTCATTGGCTCCTGAAGCGTATTCAGCAACCAAAGCTCTTTTTCGCCAAAAAAAAGTGGAACATAAGCGTATCTCTCAACTTGCTTCATCTCGCTTGAGGCACCCGCGCCCGTTGCGCACCCGAACTGCCTACATCATCGAGGCTGCAGTTGGGTGATCATCACAAAAGAACACAGGGCTGTCTGCCGCACACGGGTGCTGATTCGGCGCTGCCACACGTGGGGCCAAGGATCAATGCTGAGATGTGCTAGCATCAAATCACAGGCCCAGCCTGCTTCGCGCTCGGTGCAGCTGTTTCGACAGTTGCGCATATCGCTCCTTCTCATGCGTTACCTGCCCGGATCCATGGGTGGTCGCTCGACGGGAGTGCGCAATGCCCGCTTTTAAGACACGCAACGTGACAGTCACCATCGGTGGCGACTCCTACTTGCTACGCATCCTCAGCGATAAGCAGCAGGTCAGCGACTTGGAGGGGCATAGGAAGCGTCTTCATATTTCCCCGGCGCAGTGGGGCTTGTTTGGTCAGCTGTGGCCATCGGGTCAATTGCTTGCCCAGGCTATGTGCCGCTTCGAAATTTCGGGCAAGCGAGTACTTCAGCTTTCTTGTGGAATCGGGCTCGCCAGCATTGTGCTGATGCGACGCGGCGTCAAGGTAATTGCCTGCGATGAGCATCCATTGGCCGAGCCTTTTTTAGCTCACAATGCCGCCCTGAATGGATTGCCACCCGTACGATTCCATCAACTTCGACACGGGCGAGAGCCAAGCGCGCTGGGCGCCTTTGACTTGATCATAGCCAATGACGTTCTACATGATCGATCACAAGCCGAGTTCATAGCGGATGTCGTGCTCCACCATGCCAAACCTAGAGCCGAGGTCGTGATAACGGATCCGGGCTTGAGTAGCAGCGAAGAATTCAGCCGGATGTTGATCAAGCAAAGGTTCGCGCTCAAATCGACAAGATGTCGAATGGATGACTCCGACCAAGAGCCATATCGCGGCCAGCTATTGCACTACTCGCGCAACATGATCACTGCTACGACATGAACCGTGCAAAGCGGGAAAGCAATGCCAAGATCACGTGCGCTGCTTGTGATTCGTTGTGCTGCAGACTCACAGTAATTTTGGGCAAAGAAGATTCAGTGCCTGCCCATCTGACAACCCATCAGGTCGGAGGCTTGCATGTCATGGCCAAGGACCAAGATGGGTGGTGCGCAGCACTATATGGGAAACAGATGAAGTGTCGCATTTATGCCAGCAGACCTATCGCCTGCAGATCCTTTGCCATGGGCGGCCCTTACTGCCGCGCTGAACGCGACGAACATGCCAAGCAGAGTGCTCGCCTCATCGCAATGAAACTCATAGGAGAAACAAGTCATGACGGCAACAAAGCGTACTAAAGGCCGATACCCGGCTGCAAAATCGGACTCGGTCTACGCCCCGAAGGTCCATACCAATGATCTAAGTCGCGACCGCATCGCTGAAGATGTCGCAGAATTTCAGACTTCGGGAGGAAAAATTGAAGTGCTCGGCAACACGCCGTTCCGCTGGAAGCCTTCTGTTACCAAGGCTACGACTAATGGCCGTATGCCCTACCGCGCAACAACAGATGGTGCAGCTGCTCCCAAGCGAACAGAATCCAAACCCTGACACAAGGTGGCTCCCCTGTGTCTACTGCCAGCTAGTCCGGCCATAGGCCTGCTAGCCCTTGCGGCGCAGCGCTAGCTCAGTCCGCGCCCTTGCGGACAGCAGCATCAGCTATTCGAGCAGAAGGCACAGAGCGATCTGGTACGTTACCTACTTTCATATGCGAAGGTAGGCCTTCGGGATGTCGTCCAGCAGCGTGCGGGCACCTCCTAGGAGATCCATTCCAGCTCGGCGGGTCTTGTAGCGGCGCTCCGGAACGGCCGAGGGATTCGAATGGAATCAAAGGCGACTGCTTCCGGCCAGAAGCGGACATCCGCCCTACCCTCGATGAACATCCCTGATCGAGTGGGCGCACACAAGCTCTCCCAGATCGGCTACCGCTAACGGATAGTCACTGTCCCAACAAGCGTTCTTGCTCGGCGACCTGTCGGTCCACCTCATGCATGACCTCCCCGGTAAAGCTCGGGGTCCTCATACCCTGCCTCCCGCGTTCAAAACTGGGACCGGCGTGCCTGTGTTACCGGGTAGTCCACCGATCTGAGCCAGGTCGCCGCCTCCTTGGATTCCCCGGCAGACACTTTCCTCCGATGGCCGCCAACCTTGTCCGTCGTCCGGGTTCCAGTCGCCAAAATCCCGCTTGACCCTCGGATTCCCTTTGTGCTGTACTATTTGAACTAGTACACATGGAGCAGTGCTGTGGCCGCACTCAAAAGCCCAGATGATCCGGGTCGCCACTGGTGCCCCGCGCCTGTTCGGTAGGCAGATCGCGGACGCAATACGGATGAGGATCACCAACAGCGAGCTGGTGCCCGACGACGTGCAGGCGCGGTTGCACATGACGTTCTCCGGCTGGCGCCCGGGAAGCGCGCCTGAGCCGGATCCCGACGAGTCCGATTGAACCTTGGAGAACAGGCATGCGCGACCACGACTACGTCATCGAGACCTATGCGCTGAGCAAGCGCTACGGCCGCAAACTTGCGCTCGATAACCTTGATCTGCGCGTCCCGAGCGGGCGCATCCATGCCATCGTCGGTGCCAACGGCGCCGGCAAGTCCACGCTGTTCCGCATCCTGATGGGCTTCCTGCCGCCAACGGCAGGACAGACGCGCATCCTCGGCAAGGACAGCCAGCAACTCACGCCTGCCGACCGCGGCCGTATCGGCTTCGTCAACGAGGAACACACCTTGCCGAACTGGATGCATGTCGCCCAGGTGATGGCGATGCAGAGGCACCAGTACCCGCGCTGGAACCAACGCGCCTTCGACGGCGTGATCGGCCATTACAACGTGCTGCCGGAACAGAAGATCAGCCACCTCTCGCGCGGCGAACGCGCCGGTTTCAACCTTGCACTGGCACTGGCGCAAGGGCCGGAACTTCTTGTACTGGACGAACCCACGCTGGGCCTCGACGTGGTCGCCAAGCGTGCGTTTCTGGAATCGCTGCTGTACAGCAACGACACGGACGACTGCACGGTGATTTACTGCTCGCACCAGATGGAGGAGATCGAGCGCGCCGCCGACAACCTGATCATCCTCGAGCGTGGTCAGTTGAAGAACATGTCGCCACCGAAGGACTTCACCTCGCGCATCCGACTCTGGGTGGCCGACATGCCGTTCAAGGGGCCGGAGCTTCACGCTGTTCCCGGCCTGCTGGACGTACAGCGCCTCGACGGCCGGCACCACTATCTGGTGCTGGACCAGGGCGCCGGCTTCGAACACTTCCTGCGCGAAGCCGGCGCCCGCAGCGTGCAGTCGATGCCGGTCGGCCTGGACCGCGCCGTCAACGCTTTCCTTGCCCAGAACCACGCCACGCCGGCTGCCGCCTGACGCGCGACACGAGGACACTCACATGATTGATCTCTTCAAGGGCGAGCTGCTGCGCTTCCGGCTATGGGCAACGATTGCCGCCTTCGCCAACGTCGCGGTGCTGGGCTTCATGAGCCGCATGGTCGACCTGGCCCAGCAACCCATCCTCGTCTACCAGGTGTTCGCCGCAGTGTATGCCCTGGCGGGTGCTGCGCTGGGCCTTTACCAGATGGGCAGCTACCGCAAGCCGAATCACTGGCTGAACCTGCTGCACCGGCCACTGCACCGGCTGGGCATCGCCGGTGCGCTGACCGGCGCGGGTGCGTTGCTGCTGTTGATCGCGGTTGCATTGCCGATCGCCTTGATCGCGCTCTATCAGGACATGTTGACCGCGCGCGTGGTCGACACACGCCACTGGCTGCTGCCCGTTGCCGGCTGGCTGATCGCGGTGTCGGGTTACATGGCCGGTGCGTACGCGATGGTCGGCTACCGCCGCTATTCGCTCGCCGCATTCCTGCTGCCCGCCCTCTTCATGTACGCGCAGGCATCGGGCGTGGCGATGTTGGGTGTGCAATGCGTGGTCATCGCTTTCCTTGCGGCGATGCTGGCGATCACGTTCAAACCGGACTCCGCCGCACCACCGCGCAATCCCCTCGCCGTTCTGACGATCGCTCTGCCAGTGCAGCTCGGCGCGTACTTCCTGATGTGGATGCTGGGCTACGGCATGGAGCTGGCCTGGACGGCCACCGGCACGCACCCGCTCAACATGCCGGCACCGCCGAAGGGCGGCTACGTCGAGGCCGACCGTGCGGAAGGCAAGGACATCCTGCTGCTCGGCATCGAGCACACCCGCGACCCGGAGGCGATGTTGTGGCGCGAACAAATCGCGCTGTCAGACGTGTACACATTTCATCCGCTGCGCAAATTGCCGCGTCGCGGCGAGATGACCAATATCCTGCCGCTGGAATTCACCGACGGCGATCGCAACATCACCTGGGTGTTCGCGCACGACAGCATGGATTTCGTCGGCTACGGCGCGCTGGACAAGCGTGCGCGCGGCGATCTGGGCATGGGCGAGGCACAGGCCGCCTTTCCGGCACCGACCATGCCGTTCGGCGTGGAGTACCTGTACAACGCGCAGGCCGCCTACCAGTACGACGACGGACAGGGGCGCATCTACGAGCGCATCCGCCTGCCTCGGGGCGAAGTGATGGCGATCCCACCGCAATCGACCGGCGACAACCTGCTGGTACTCAGCGACCGCGCCGCCTACTTCTACCCCGGCCGTGAAGCGATGAACGGGCTGGATCTTCTGCAGCCGCTGATGCGCGTGCCAATGCCGGGACAGGTAGGCCAGCTCAGCCGGGTGGACGTGATCGAACTGCTCGACGGCTACCTTGTCTCCTTCACGTATACGTGGGGCGTCTGGAACGGCGAACTGCAGCACCCCAAGCAGCAGGTTCTGCGCGTGGACGGCGCGGGCCACACACAGGAGGTCGCGCGCCGCGCGCTCGGGATCGACCTGCCGTCGCTCTACAGCAATCGCAACACCTGGCTGTCACCGGTGCTGCGCGCGATCTGCCTGGGCGCGCAGAATCTGTTCGCAGCGAGAGATCCGCTGCGCGCAAAGCCGGAACCGGTGCCTGCGCAGGTGCTGTGGCTGGCCGGAGTGTGCTGCCTGCTCGCATTGCTCGGTGCCATATGGCTGAGCGGCAGACAGGCGCACTCCCTGCGCGGGCGTTGGGCTTGGGTCGTGCTGTGCGGCGTGGTCGGCCTGCCGGCGCTGGTCAGCCTCTGGCTGCTGTATCCGCGTCGCGAAGCCCTGCCCGTCACTGCGTTGAACGCGCAGCCGATCACTGCCTGAGCGGGACGGAGAATAGATGATGACGACCTTCCGCACCCTGTGCGCCAAGTTCGCGTTTGCCGCGCTGCTGTCCCTACCGGGCGCTTTACCGGGGCAGACGGCTGAAAGTCTGCGCACCGTGGAAGCCACCCAGCGCGCCCTGCCCCGCGCGCCGCGCCTGCCGCGCACCGCCTTTCTCGAGAACCGCGCGCTTACCGCCCTGCAGCTGTCGCCAGCGGGCGATTTCGTGGCCTACCTCCGCGAGCAGAAGGATTCGCGAAGCCTGTGGTTGCTGCCCACGCAGGCCGGTGGAGACGGCGGTGACGCGCGTCAGCTGGTCCGCAGCACCCAGGCCGAGCAGATGCAGTGGTCGCGCGACGGGCGCTGGTTGTTCCTGCGAGCGCCGCGTTCGCTGATCATCGTTGGCATTGATGGCCATGGCGGCGTGCGCGTGCCGCTGGGGGGCAGCGAGCGGCGGCAGGTGATGAAGCTGGACCCTTCACAACCGGCTGCGGTACTGCTGCGCGAAGGGGTCGCTGTGGGAAAGGACGAACGCTGGCGGGTCGTGCGCCTGGATGCGCGCGGCCAGCGCACCCTGCTGCGCGAGGAGGCGCGCTGGATCCATGACATCGCGCTCGACGAGCGGGGGCGCATCGTCGCACTGGCGCGCTTCGAGGGCGACCACGACGTGCTGTACCGCGTGCTTCCGCAGGGTTCGCTGCGGGAAGTGCTGCACCTCAAGCCCACGGAAAAGCTCAACCTGCTCGCCGCAATGGCTGACGGCAGTCTGCTGATGGAAGGCAATCCCGGCAGCGATGCGCCCGGCGGCAATTTCCGACGCGTGCTGCGCCTGACGCCGGACGACACGCTGCAGACGATCCACGAAGACCCTCGTCGCGAGGCTGATCTCGATGAGATCGAACTCGACCCGCGCACGCAGCAACCGTTGATCGCGAGCTATCGCAGCACGGTTGCCGCGACCTACGGTATCGGCGCGATGCAGACCTCAGTGTCCGCCATCGCGGGGAAATTTCCGGGCCGCGACATCGACGTGCAGGTCGGCAATGGCCCGTCGGCGCGCTGGCTGGTGACGGAGCGCGCCTCGACCCTGCGCGATCCGCGCTGGTGGCTGTACGACCCGCGCAACGGTGAGCTGCGCCGCATCCTCGACAACCCCGCAATCACCGCAGCCGCGCCGAGGGAAGCCGCGCTGGCGCGCAAGATCGCCATCGACTACCTCGCGTCCGATGGCATGCGTGTGCGCGGATTTCTGCTGCTTCCACCGGGCGTGGATGCCGCGCACGCGCCATTGGTCGCGCATGTGCATGGCGGCCCGGTCAGCCATTTCCGGCCCGGCTACGATGGCGTTGCCCAGTTCCTCGCCAACCGGGGCTACGTGGTGTTCCAGCCGAATTTCCGCGGCTCCAGCGGTCACGGTCGCGACTACACGTTCGCCGCGAACGGTGATTTCGGCAACGGCCGCGTGCAGCAGGACATCGTCGAAGGCGTGCGCTGGCTGCTGGCGCAGGGCATCGGCGACGCGGATCGCGTCGGCATCGTCGGCCACTCCTTCGGCGGCTACTCGACCCTGCTCGGCCTGACCTTCCAGCCGGAGCTGTTCAAGGTTGGCGTGGCCGGTTCACCGCCCTCGGACCTGGGTTGGGCGATGCGCTGGCTGGTCGAATCCGGCGACCAGGGTGACCTGCCGGACCGCTCGCTGCAGCATATGCTGCGAGCGCTGTCACTGGACGCCACGGAGCCCGCGACCTATGCGCGCCTGCATGCACAATCGCCGCGTGCGAACGCTTCGCTGATGCGGCGCCCCATGTTGATCGTCGCCGGTGGCAGCGACCGCACGGTGGCGATCCGCGAAGTGATCGCCTATGCCGCGGTTCTGAAAGCGGCAAAACGCCCGTTGAACCTGCTGATCGAACCGAACGGCGGGCATTCGCCGGTGGATACGGTGCCGCGCGAGGCCTATCTGTTCGGAATGGAGACGATGCTGCAGAAGCATCTGGGCGGTCCCGCACCCGAGCCACCGGACCAGCGTCTACGCGCCTACCTGCGCGAGAATCTGCGGGCAGCGGGGCCGGAACTGGCTCCCTTCGCGAAGAAGGGCACGAAGTGACTGAATTGCCCTCACCCCAACCCCTCTCCCGCACGCGGGAGAGGGGCTCTCAGCTGAGACTCGACGTTGATCAGGTCTACGCTTGCCGTTCGATCGAGGCGCGATACCCACGATCACTGACGATCCCTTGAACAGCACCGTGGTAGCGCTGGATGCGGATGAGGAAGCACGCGTACGCGAATGGCATGAGCGATCACCCACGGCTCTACTGCGATGAGCTTCTCAAATCCCCTCCCCCACCCTCAAAGCTGCGACTTGATCGGCAGGATGAACTTCTCGAACAGCTTTTCCTTGAGGGGGCGGTTCTCCCACATCGCATGTGTGTACTGGACCGTTGGCTTGAGATCCTCCTCGAACACATCTGTCATGCGGCTGGCGAAGGCGCCGTCATAGACGTTGAGGCTTGCTTCGTCGTTCAGACGGAAGCTGCGGACATCGAAGTTGGTGGAGCCCACCGAGGTCATCACCTTGTCCACGATCAACAGCTTGTTGTGCATCATCGTGGGCTGGTATTCGTAGATTTCGATGCCGGCCAGCAGCAGCTCGCCCCAATGCGCCTTCGATGCAAGACGCACGGTTTCCGAGTCGATGTGTTTGCCGGGTACGGTGATGCGCACGCGCACCCCGCGCTGGCGGGCGGCAATCAGCGCCTTGATCATCAGTTCGTCGGGCACGAAGTACGCCGCCTGCAGATCGATGCTGTGCGCTGCGGAGGCGATGGCCATCAGGTACATCAGGTGCATGCTTTCGCTGCCACCTGCCGGTGAGGCCACGAACATGTGGGCATCCATCTCACCCGCGGGGGCCACCGTCGGGAAGTAGTCCTCTCCATTGAGCACCTGGCCGGTGGTCTTGATCCAGTTGTCGTTGAAGGCTGCCTGTATCTGCGCAACCACCGGGCCTTCGATCCTGAAGTGCAGATCGCGCCAGTGTTCACCGTCCTGGGCGTGTCCGCTCCACTGGTCGGCAACGCCGACGCCACCCGTGAAGCCGACCTTGCCGTCCACCACCAGCAGCTTGCGGTGGGTACGGTTGTTGAGGCGGCCCAGGTTGTACCACTTGAGCGGACGGTACTGGTGCACCTCGGCGCCGGCATCCTTGATCTGCGTGAGCAGGCTGTCCTCCATCTTCAGGCTGCCCATCCAGTCGATCATCACCTTGACCTTCACCCCGGCCCGGGCGCGCTCAGCCAGCGCGTCGGCGAACTCCTGGCCTATCTCGCCGGACCAGTAGATGTAGGTCTCGAAGGTGATGGTCTTCCGGGCGGAACGGATGGATTCCAGCATCGCCGGGAAAATCTCGTCGCCGTTTTCCAGATCTGTGACCTTGTTGCCGGGTATCAGCCCAGGGCCAAGCAGCACGCCCATTTCCCGCCGGAACTGCGGGCTGTCGGTGCTGTAGAGATGCTCGATCCTGCGTTCGAGCTTCTTCTCCGATGTCTTGAAATTCATCGCCACCACGGTCACGAGGAGCGTGGCGAGTATGGTGATCACGATCGTCCAGAGCATTCGTTTGCGGCTCCAGCCCAGGTGCATGGAAAAGAATCCCGCTGATGGGAGTCATCAAGGTAACTGGGAGTCGGATCATCACCTTGTGAAGTGACTGAACCCCTTGGAAGCATGTAGGGCACTCCCTCACCCACTGCCCGGGCGGCAGACGGGGCTTTCTCAATCCGTCCCGATACGCAGGTACTCCTTGATCTCGTCCAGCCAGAGAATCTGCTTTCCCTCGCCGACCACATCCACCGTTACCTGACCATTCGTCCCCTCCTCGCCATCGGGGCCGAGGAACTGCTGGATGGTGGGGCGGTCAAGAATGGTGCCTGCCAGAACCCTTCCGTCCTGCATCCGCAGTTCCACTTCCATGTTGCCGTCCAGCGCGACCTGCAGCGCCTTGAGATGATCGACCTCGGCGTCGGAGGAGTAGACTCGCGGTGCGTACCTGCCCATGGCTGTTCTCCCGAAGGTGGTTTGACCAGAGCCTAGGACACGCCTCGCTAAGTACGGATAAAGACTGCGCGCGCGGCCGGAATAGTCCGCGCCCTGCTGCCCGCCCTTTGAACAGCTGCGCCGGCCCGCCCTTCTGCAACGCACTGCATAACGGGAGTTTCCGCCATGAACCGAGATCGCAAGGACCCGCCTGAGCCGTCCGAGGTGCGTGATTGCCCCGAATCGGAACAGCAGCGGCTGGAACGCAAGGAGCACGAGAGCTGCAACCAGGACGAAGCGCTGGAAGAGACATTCCCGGCCAGCGATCCGGTGTCGCCCTTCGTTCCGACCCGAAGCCCGTCGGCTTGAGGGTACGGCGAGCAGTACGTCATCGGCATCATTTAGTGACGAATCACTAATTGCTGCGGAAGCTGACGGGCCGCCTTGCTGGGTCTCGCCTTCCAACCTGATCAGCGTGGAATCTCAGCCGAACTGCCGGGCCCTCACCCCAACCCCTCTCCCGCGTGCGGGAGAGGGGTTCTCAGTTGAGGACGCTGATCAGGGCTTAGCACCAGGTGTCGTATCCGGCACGTCGGATGCAGCAGCCTGCTGACAGTGGCACCGTTGGCGACCCCGGCAGCGCGTTCGCGCCTGCCCGATGCGGGACTAAAGACAGTCACTCTGCCGCCGATACTGCATTCGTGACTCTGTCGAGAACATCCATGTATTCACGTATCGCCATCCGTGTGGCTGCCCCGCTGGCCCTCTCCTTCCTCATGGCACTGGCGCTGGGTTTCGGCTGGCCCATGCCAGCGGTGTGGGCCATTCTGATCACTTCGATCCTCAGCTGGCTGGGCTTCGCCTGGTGGAGCGCGCACGCACAGGTGCAACGCCGCCCCGAGCACGCGCGCGTGTTGAAAGAGCAGGACCACGTACTCAACGAACTGCGCACCTTCGTGAGCAACGAGATCGAAGGATCGCGCAACGAGATCGAGCGGGCGCGTGAGCTGATCCGGCAGGCCGTTGCCGGTCTGGGGGGCAGCTTCGATGCGATGAGCCGCAAATCGCGCCAGCAGGGCCAGGCGCTTGCCCGTGTGGTTGACCGCGCCGGCGAAGACGGCAATGCCGGTGTGGATGTCGCCCGCTTCGCCAAGCATGCCAGCCAGCAGATGGAACAGCTGGTGGAGGCGCTTGAACAGGTCAGCGGCCAGAGCAGCGTGACCGTGCAGCACATCGACCAGATGGCGCAGCACCTGGACGGCATCTTCGCCCTGCTTGAGGACGTGAAGTCCATTGCCGACCAGACCAACCTGCTCGCTCTGAACGCGGCCATCGAAGCAGCCCGAGCCGGAGAGGCTGGACGAGGCTTCGCGGTGGTGGCCGATGAGGTGCGCAACCTTTCCGAGCGTTCCACCACGTTCAACGAACAGATCCGCAAGCTGGCCCACAGCTCGAAGGACGCGATCGCCAAGGTGCGGGAAACCGTTTCGCACATGGCCTCGCGGGACATGGACCGCTCCCGTGAAGCACGCATCGAGGCCGCGGCGATGCTCGACAACGTCGCCGCCATCAATGCCTCGCTGGGCGAAGGCATGCGCGAGATCTCCGAGTGTGGCCGCGCCATCGACGGCAGTGTGGCCGAGGCCGTAAGGGCGCTTCAGTTCGAGGACATCGCAACGCAGGCGCTGGGTGGCGTGCATACCCACCTGGACCGCCTGGGGGCGATCAATCGTGAGGCCGTTGCGTTGCAGGAGCTGCTGCACCGGAACGGTGGCGATCTGGATGGCGAACTGGTCACGGCACTGCAGCGGACCGGCGGAAGGCTGCGTGACCTGCGCGGCGAGTGGGAGCGGCCGCCCCACAAGCCGGTAACCCAGCAGAGCATGGGTGCCGGGACAGTGGAGCTGTTCTGAGTCCCCCCGCCCTCCAATGCCCAGATCAAGCCCCGGCACCTGCCGGGGCTTCGTCGTGTCTGCGGGACGCGCAGCGCGAGTTCCCGCGTGGCTTCTGGTGCCGCTTGTCACGCTACAGGCACGCCTGGGCAACTTGGCATTGAATCAAGCCGCCGCCACGCATGCGGCGGGTAGAAGCAGTATCAACAGGGAACATCGAAGTAGATGCAAGAAGCAGAAGCACCTGATCACCGCGCCACTCGCGTCTGCGCTGAGCCGGAAACATCACCCCAGGGACCGTACCGATGGGGTGCCCTTCAGACGGAACGTGCAGGCATCCTGCGCCGTCTTGAGCAATGCGCCCGCGATGAGCTTGCTGGGCTGCGCCGGGCCAATCGCGTCCAGCAGAATGCGGGCGATTGGTTGTTGAACAGCATCAAATGGGATCTTGGTTGCTTTTAAGGCTTGGGGGGCGCTGACGTTTTGTGTGCGGTGGCATTCGTGCGCCGCATTTGGGGATGGCGGGGCGCTCTGGATCATCGATGACCTGCGAACGGCCCCGGGTGCGCTTTGCTTACCCGGGCTACAGGTGCTGAGGGTTGGGGCGCTGACGCGTTGTGTGCGATGGCGTTTATGCGCCGCATTTGTGGAACGAGGGGTTTCCTGGGCCGTCGATGACCTGCGAACGGCCCCGGGTGCGCTTTGCTTACCCGAGCTACAGACGCCGGTTGTCTGTTCCCATCGAGGGCGGATCGAAATGGAGAACGCCCGACCAGGCATTGAGCCGGGTCGGGCGTTTTGATGTCAGGCCGGTGCGTGTGGCTCGGCTACGGCGCGGTCAGCTGCATGACGGGTGGGCGGCTGTCGCCATCGCCCATGCTGCCGCCATTGCGCAGCCAGCACATCATCTCGCGGGAGCGCAGCGGGCGTGAGTACAGGTAGCCCTGCAGCTCGTCGCAGCCCTGGTGGCGCAGCATGGCCTCCTCTGCGGCCGTCTCCACGCCCTCGCCCACCACGCGCATGCTGAGGGCATGGCCAAGGTGGACGATGGCCTGGATGACCTCCGCGGTGCCGGTGTCGTGCAGCATGCGCTGGACGAAGCTGCGGTCGATCTTCAGGCGCTGCACGGGGAAGCGGTTGAGGTAATGCAGGTTGGAGAAGCCGGTGCCGAAGTCATCCACCGACAACGGGATGCCGTGGCGCTCGAACACGCCAAAGCACGCACGCAGCGCGTCGGTGTCGCGGATCAGTGCCGACTCGGTCAGCTCCAGCTCCAGCCGGTGCGGCGGCCAGCCGTGGTGGTTGCAGATGGCGATGACGCGCTCGCCGAAGCCGCGCTCGCGCAGCTGGATAGCCGATACGTTCACCGCGATGCGCTCGAACTTCAGGCCTGCGCGGTGCCATACGGCTGCCTGACGGCAGACTTCGTTCAATACCCAGTCGCCGATGCGGATGATCTCGCCGCACTTCTCCGCCAGCGGAATGAACTCGGCGGGATTGCAGGCACCAAGACGCTCGCTGTTCCAGCGCAGCAGCGCTTCCACCGACGGCGGATCGCTGCCATCGGCATGCACCAGCGGCTGGTAGACCAGACTGAACTCGTCACGGTCGAGCGCACCGTGCAGCGCATGTTCGATTTCCAGCAGGCGCTGGGTTCGGGCCAGAGCCTCCTGGCTGTAATACTGATACGTGTTGCGCCCGGCTTCCTTGGCCGCATGCATGGCGGCATCGGCCGCGCGCAGCAGGCTCTCGAAGTCGCGATGTATGTCATCAAGCAGCGCGATGCCGACGCTCACGCCAACCTTCAGTGCGAGATCTTCGCGATAGAGCGGCTCGGCAAGCGCGGCAATCAACTGCTCGGCGATGGCGCCGGCTTGCTCCGGGCTTTCCAGATTGCGCAGCACCGCCAGGAACTCGTCGCCATTGAAACGGGCGAACAGGTCTGAGCTGCGCAGGTTCTGGTGCAGGCGCAAAGCTGCCGCCTTCAGCAGGATGTCGCCGGTCGCATGACCGAAGCTGTCGTTGATGGTTTTGAAGCCATCCAGATCGATGAAGAGGATGGCCATCATCGCGCCTCGCTCCCGCGCTTCGATGATGGCTTCGCCCGCCTGCTCACGCATCAGGATGCGGTTGGGCAGGCCGGTCAGCAGATCGTAGTGGGCCAGCAGTTCCAGGCGCTCGTCCGCCTCGCGTTCACGCGTGATGTCGCGGAACAGCATGACGTGGCGCTCAGGCAGGCCATCGCGCCGGTCCAGCTCGATCAGCACCTGCACCCATACCAGCTGCCCATTGGGGCGATAGAAGCAGAGGTCCAGCTGTTCGGGGAGGCCACCTTCGGCGATGCGCCCGAGGGCAGCCTCAAGGCTCGAACGGGAATCGGGCGTGTACAGCGCAAGCGCCTGATCCAGCTTGAGCGGCGCCTTGCGCAGGCCATGGATGCGGTAGCACTCCTCGGTCCACTGCATCTCGCGGGTCGTCACGTCGATCTCGCAGCCGCCAATGCGGCCCAGTGCCGAGACACGGTTGAGCAGTTCGGTACGCCAACGGATCAGCGCATCGGTCCGCTGTTGGCCGCTGATGTTCTGTACCTGGCCGACCACCCGCTGCAGCAGGCCATCGCCATCGCATTCCGGTTCCAGCCAGACCCGCAGCTGTTGCTGCTGGAGCGGGTCGCGGCCCCAGACCAGTTCAAATTCCTGCGCTGCGGGCTGCACCTGCATGCGTCGCCAGCTGACATACAGATGGCGGCGCGCGTCACGGCCAAGGCCACGCATCCAGCCCCAGCCGGTAGGCAGCGGGCCCTCCTTGATGCCGATGGCTGCCAGACTCTCCGGCGACCAGTGCAGACGTTGCAGCCGGCAATCCCAGCTGACGCTGCCGATGCGGGCTATCCGCTGTGCGCGCCGGAGCAGCGCATGCTGCGCGCGAAGGTCTTCTTCAAGCGTCTTGAGCACATGGATGTCGGTGTGCGTGCCGGCCATGCGCAGCGGCTGGCCATCGGCGGCATGGGCGACCACCCTGCCCCGGTCCAGCACCCAGCGCCATTGGCCATCGGCCTGGCGCACGCGGAACTGGCAGGCCAGCGCCGGGCCGTGGGCGTGCAGATGTGATGCGTACGCCTCGCGCAGCTGTGACTGCTCGTCCGGATGCACGTCCTCCAGCAACGCGCCTTCGTGTTCTCCAATGCTGTTGCGACGGCTGAGGCGGTCCTGCGGAATGTCCCACTCCCACAGTACCTGCCCGCCGGCCTCGGCGGCCTCCAGCCAGCGCGTGACCTGCCCGCTGTCATCGCCGGCATGGGTATACAGATACGCCAGCAGCCCGCCCGCCGCATCGAGGATGGCACTCAGGCTGCCGTCCAGACGCACTGAGGCGTCCGGCAGCGGGCACACCACGATGTCCTGCAGCAGCGCCTGCGCACGCACGCCCGCCAGCTGCACGCGGTAGCGCGACAGGCGCTCGTGCAGCTGCCCCTCCCTGGCCTTGGGATTGGCCGCCAAAGGTTGCCCATCGATGTCCAACAGAACCACCGCCGCGTTCAGGGGGTGGCGTAGCAGGCTTGCGATTACCCCGCGGTCCACGCGCGCATTCTCCAGGCCCGGAACTCCGGGGACGTGATTGATAACGGCAGGTGGGTCGGAGAATTGAGCGTCGGGTCGTACGTAACGTGCGTGACCAGCTAAAATGACAAGCTGCAGTCCACCCCGTATTTCGAGTCATGGAAACCTGTCCGGTTCCATCCCGCCCCATGCCTTCTGCTGCAGCGCCAGAGCGCTGCAGCGCGGCCCGGCGTGCGGTGTGCCGGCAGGAATGCGGCCAAGGGAAACGGGTGTCAGGGAAGAAAAGGTTCTGGTCGCAAGGAAGTGTAATCGCGATGTTCGCACTGTTCGTCGTCGCACTGTTCCGCTTGCACCTGTGTCGCTTCACCCACACCTCCAACCCGATCCCCCGAACCCTCCTGCGAACGTGACCTCCGTGGATACCCCGCTGCAGCAACTGACGGATGTGCTGGCCGATGGCGTCGTCATCGTGAACGAGAACCGGGTGCGGTACGCCAACCTCGCCGCGCACCAGATGCTGGGCGTGCATGCGGGCGACGCACTGGCCGCCGGCGGCCCGCTGTATGTGCTGCGCGCCCTGCGGCCGGTGGCACCGGGTCAGGGCGATGAATCCCCTCGACACCTTGTGCTGCAGCATCCCTGCGGCAATGCCTTCCAGGCGGCGGTGACCGCCCTGCAGGTCCAGCACGACGGGCAGCGCTGTTCCCTGTATGTCATCCGTGACCTCACCGAGCTGGAACAGGGTCGCACCGCGTTGGCCATGAGCAATGCCGAGCTGCAGGCCATGGCGGCGCGCCTGTTCTCGCTGCAGGAGGACGAGCGGCGTTCGATCTCGCGCGACCTGCATGACGATATCGGCCAGGCCATCACCGCAATGAAGCTGGCGGCCTTCGCCGCGCGTGACGAGGACGATACCGAGCGCCGCCGGGAGGATATCGACCAGATCATCGAGATGGCCGACAGTACCGTCGCCCGCCTGCGCAACATCTCCATGCTGCTCCGACCACCGCAGCTGGATGCGCTTGGACTGGAGGCTGCGTTGCGCTGGCACTCCGAGATGCTGTTCCGCTCCAGCCCGGTGGCACTGGTGCTGGACGTGCGCCCGCTGTCGCAGCGGCCTGGCAATGAGCTGGAGCAGGCCTGCTTCCGCATCGCCCAGGAAGGGCTGACCAACGCGTTGCGCCATGCCAACGCCAGCGAGGTGTCGCTGCTGCTGCGCGAGACCAATGGCGGCGGCCTGCACCTGCGCGTCATCGACGATGGCGAAGGCTTCGACGCTTCACGCCCCCGCGGCCTTGGCATGATCATGATGCGTGAGCGGGCGCAGAGCGTCGGTGGCAGTCTGCATATCGAAACCGGCCCGGGCCAGGGCACCTGCATCGACCTCCGTCTTCCCGGTTCCCTGCCCCTGCCATGATCCGCCACCCTCAGGACCTGCCGATGTGGAACCGCTCCGCGCCTGACAGCCCCACCCGCGACGGCCTGCGGCCCGTGCGCCTTGGCGCGGGCAACCCTGAGCTGTCGGCGCTGGTGACCTCAGCATGCCGCAACGGCCAGCCGTTGATGCTGCTGCATCTGGACATCGACCACTTCGCCTCCATCAACGAGAACATGAGCGCCGAAGTGGGCGACCAGGCGCTGGGGCTGATCGCCGAGCGCCTGTGTGGCTTTCTCGATGGGCGCGGCAAACTCTGGCGCCATGGCAGTGACGAGTTCCTGATCGCCGTCGAACGCGGTTCCAGCGTACCGTCGCCGGAGGAGTTCGGCGAGCAGATCCGCCAGCAGATCGAACTGCCGCTGTCCGTGCTGCCCTACACCCTGTTCCTGACCGGCAAGATCGGCATCAGCCTGTGCCCGGAGCACGCCACCAACACCACCGAGCTGCTGGATCTGGCCGAGGATGCCGTGCAGCAGGCCAGCCGCGAAGGTGGCAACTGCGTGCAGATGCACACGCTGCACAAGCCGAGCAGCGCCTACAGCGAAAGCATCATCTCCCGCCAGCTGGTGGATGCCATCGACAACGGTGAGCTGCGCCTGCGTTACCAGCCGCTGGTCAGCGCCCGCGATGGCCATGTGGTTGGCATGGAAGCGCTGCTGCGCTGGCAGTCCCCCACGCTGGGCCTGCTGGTGCCGGAGCGCTTCATGCGTACCGCCGAGCGTCTGGGCATCATCGTCCAGATCGGTGCATGGGTGCTGGAAATGACCTTGCGCCAGGCGCGGCTCTGGCGTGACCAGGGCTTCGAAAACTTCAACGTGGCGGTGAATGTCTCCACGCTGCAGCTGCTGCGCCCCGACTTCCATGGCGAAGTGATGGCGATGCTGCAGAGCATCGGCGTGCCGCCGCGCATGCTCACGCTGGAGATCAACGAAAGCGCGCTGACCAACAACGTCAATTTCGTGCATGAAATGCTGGCCAAGCTGCGCAATGAAGGCATCAGCCTGTGCCTGGACAACTTCGGTACGGGTGATTCCAGTCTGAGTGCGCTGGTCCGCTATCCCGTGGACAAGCTGAAGATCGACCGCAGCTTCATCAAGAGTGCCCCTGCCGCGAACCGCGAGGCCGCCATCAGCCGCGCCATCATCGCCATGGGCCGCCAGCTGGGCATGACGGTGATCGCCAACGGTGTCGAATCGCAGGCCCAGCTGGGCTTCCTGCGACGCAATGACTGCGATGTGTTCCAGGGCTATCTGTTCGGGGAGCCGATGTCCGCCGACGCTGCCGGCATGACGCTGCGCCGGCGCTACCTGCGCCCGGAAGCCTTCGCCGAGACCCGCCCTGACCGCACGCTGCTGCTGCTCGACGACGAGGAGAACGTGCTGCGCTCGCTGGTGCGCCTGTTCCGCCGCGATGGCTACCGCATTCTGGCCGCTGGCAATGTGCGCGATGCCTTCGATCTGCTGGCGATCAATGACGTACAGGTGATTCTGTCCGACCAGCGCATGAGCGACATGAGCGGCACCGAATTCCTGGGCCGGGTGAAGATGCTCTACCCCGACACCATCCGTCTGGTGCTGTCCGGCTATACCGACCTGACCACGGTGACCGAGGCCATCAACCGTGGCGCGATCTACCGCTTCCTGACCAAGCCGTGGAACGACGACGAGCTGCGTGAGCACATCCGCCAGGCGTTCCGCACGCACGATGAGAAGCGTGGAATCGGGCAATCCTGAGAATTGAAACACCGGGCGCTGCGCAGAGTCCGCGCCCTGCCGACGGATCAGGCCTTCGGCTGCCGCACCGGCAGCACCACACGGAACCGCGAGCCCTCGCCCACCGTGCTTTCCAGATCGATGCGGCCGTGGTGCTTGTTGATGATGCCGTAGGAAATGGAAAGGCCAAGACCGGTGCCACTGCCCACAGGCTTGGTGGTGAAGAAGGGGTCGAAGATGCGCTGGCGCAGTTCGGGCGAAATGCCCGCGCCGTCGTCCTGGAATTCCACCCACACCTCGTCGCCCTCCGCACCGGTGCTGACGATGATTGTGCCGCGCTCGGCGATGGCATGCCCGGCATTGAGCAGCAGGTTCATGTAGACCTGGTTCAACTCCGACGGCAGGCATTCGATCATCGGCAGCTCACCGTAGTGGCGCTCCAGCGTCACCTTGTACTTGAGCTCGTTCCAGATGATGTTGATGGTGGATTCAAGGCCGGCGTGCAGGTCCACCAGCTTCCACGATTCATCGCGGCCGGAGTACGAGAAATCCTTCAGGTCGCGGACGATCCGCGTGACCCGCTCGATGCCTTCGCGTGACTCGGCCATCAGCTGCGGCAGGTCGCGGCTGATGAAATCGATGTCCAGGCGGTCGCGGATGTCGTCGATCTCAGGAATCAGCGCCTTCGGGTCCGGCGCACGCAGGGCGCGCTCGTAGGCCTCGATCACGGTGAACAGGCTGCGCAGGTATTCCTGCAGGCTGCCCAGGTTGGAGTGCACGTAGCCGATGGGGTTGTTGATCTCGTGCGCGACACCGGCGGCCAGCTGACCGATGGACGCCATCTTTTCCGATTGCAGCAGCTTTTCCTGCGCGCCATTCAAGCGCTGGTAGGCCTGCCGGAGTTCCGCATGCCGCTGCTGCAGCTCACGCTTGTAGTCTTCCGGCCCATCGACATGCTGGAACAGCGCCAGGAAAGCTTCGCCAGCCGCATTGGCATATTGGTACAGATGCACGGTGACAACGCGCTCGCCGATCGGAAGGCTGCCACTCCACGTCCCCTGTTCGCGCGCCTGGTGCAGCGCGAAGGGCGGCAACAGTTCGGCCAGCTCGCGTGCAAGCGCACCGCTGCCTGCCGGGTCCACGGAAAACAGCTCGCGCACGCGCGCATTGGCGATGCTGACATCAAGGCGACGGTCGAATACCAGCAGGCCGTGCTTGAGCCGTTCGCTCAGCGCACGCAGCACTTCGGCCGGGGGCGTGGCAGCCAGCAGAGATTGATCAATCGGGTTCACGGAGGCAAAGCGATGTGAAACGGACTGTCACTATAGCGGTATGCCAGCGTTACTGCCGGCCTCAAATTGCACTGCGACGGCACGACTGAGCATTGTCCGATCATTGGCAGGTAAACCTGCCGACATTACTTTGGCGGGAAGCCTGCCTGCCTGCAATCAGGCCACGGCAAGAGGCCTGCGGGCCTGCACCGATTGCGCCTGCCCGTTGGCATCATAGGCAGGCGCATTCTCGCTGCGGCCCAGCTGGCGCAGCGCCCAGTTCACCTCGCGCCTGCGGCGTGCAAGCAGGGCACCGTTGGCCTGGTTGCGTTCGGCCAGCACCCGCAACCGCGCCACGTCGTCCATCGGCGGCTGCTGCTCCAGCGCACGCAGCGCATCCAGCTTTCTGCCGGTGGCGGCGATCAGCGCAGCCACGTCGTGCTCGATGAGCGCTCGCTGCTCACTGTCCAAGGCATCGCTCAGGGACTGCAACGGGTCGGCCATGGGCGTCCTCAGCTTCCGAGCTGCTGGTCCAGATCCAGCATGCGGGCGGCGATGGCATCCGGATTGATCCGGTAGCTGCCGTTTTCCAGGGATTCGCGTACGGCCTGCACGCGCGCATGGTCGATGGCCGGTGCGCTGCTCAGTCCGCGGTGCATTGCCTGCAGCTGGGTGGCCTCATCGGTCAGGCGAACGCTGTCCGCTGCCTCGACCGCCTTGGCCTTGGCCTCGCCGGCGGGGGCAACCCGGTTGGCGGCTGCCAGGTTGCGGACCTGCGACGCGGGAGGGAGTGCGCCGTCGATTTTCTGGCTCATGTGATGGGATTCCTGATTCGATACGAAAACTATAACGGCCGCTGCTTTCCCTTCTTTAGCCCGAAATCACCGGCTCACCAGCACATTGCCATCAGAAGTCGCCACACCCTGTATCACCCGCCGCGAAGACTGGCTTTCCACCGAGACCCGCTCCCCCTCTCCCGCGTCGCCCAATGCCTTGCCAGCCATCCTGACTTCCACGCCGCCCCGGCGGGAGATCAGCGCCACGCTGTCGCCCCGACGCACCGTGCGCTGGGCCACCAGATCACCCGCCGACAACAGGCTGCCGACCGCCAGCGCCCGCCGTGCGACCCGCCCGATGGCGGCCTCCGGCGAGGACAGCACGGCACCGGCGATGCGCGCGGTGTCGCGCTTCGCACTGGCTATATCGGCGGCGCCCAGCGTTTCCCCAGCGGCAATACCGCGGGCCAGCACCAGGACAGCCTGCTCACGGCGCACCTTGACCGGCACGAACAGACGCCAGCCGCCAGCGGCGGGGCAGCTGACCTCCACCGAGGCCGTGGCCGTGGCACTTGCCTTGAGCGGCTGGCTGCAGCGCGGCATGCGCAGACCGTCGTCCAGCAGTACCACGCCTTCTTCCCCCGGTGCCAGCGTCGCCAACGCTGCCGAACGGATGCTGTCCACCGGCTGGAATGCGCTGGTGGCCGCTGCCAGTGGCAACAGGATGCTCAATGCGAAGGAAAGGGACATGCTGCGACACTCTTCATCGACGTTTCCATGCGCAGTGGAGGCAAGCCCTGTGCCAGAAGACGGACGGCATTCACTCAAGTCGGCGCGCGCCCCGCCGATACCGCCTGCATGTCACAAGACCTGCTGAACCGCATCGACCAACGCACCCGGCTGGCCGGCCACAACCGGCTGGCGCTGTTGCTGTTCCGGCTGGGTGGCCGCCAGCTTTTTGGCGTGAATGTATTCAAGGTGCAGGAAGTGCTGCGGCGCCCTGCCCTGTTCCAGGTGCCCGGCTTGCCGGCGCAGTTCACCGGTGTCGCGGATGTACGAGGCCGCTCGGTGCCGGTGCTCGACCTGGGCCAGGCCATCCACCACCCCGAACGTGAGCCGCGGCTGGATGATGCACCCGGCTATCTGGTCGTCACCGAGTTCAACCGCTCGGTGCAGGGCTTTCTGGTCAGCGGCGTGGAGCGCATCGTCAACATCGCCGTGGAGGACATCCAGCCACCGCCGGAGCTGGGGGCCGAATCGTCCTACCTGACGGCGGTGACACGCTTCCAGGGCGAGCTGATCCAGGTAATCGATGTGGAAAGCGTGCTGGCCGATATCGCCGATGAGCGCGGCGAGACCGTGCTGGACCCTTCCATGGCGCTGCCCAGGGATGCGCCGGCCATGCAGGTACTGGTGGTGGACGACTCGCGCGTGGCGCGCCAGCAGATCCGCAGCGTGCTGGACCAGCTCGGGGTGACCGCCACCCTGCTCTCCGACGGCAAACAGGCGCTCGATCACCTGCTGCAGATCCACGCCACCGGCGAGGAGCCGACGCAGCGCTACGCGATGGTCATCTCGGATATCGAAATGCCGGCGATGGACGGCTACACGCTGACGACGGAAATCCGCCGTCATCCGGCGCTATCCGGCCTGTATGTGCTGCTGCACACCTCCCTGTCAGGCGTGTTCAACAACGCCATGGTCGAACGTGTGGGTGCCAATGCGTTCGTCGCCAAGTACAGCCCGCACGAGCTGGCGGACTTCGTGCTGCGGCGCCTGCGCAGCGTGGCCGGGGCGGCGTAAGCAGGCTCAACCGGGCCTGATCCGGGTCTGCGGAAGCACGCCCTCCCTGCCCCGCGCAGACGAACCGCTGCCGTTCTGGCACACGGCTTGCACCTCTCCCGGCAACGTCCCGTGGAGGGTTGTGCATGACAAACCCTATTTCCGACTACCTGGGCATCCACGCCCAGGCGATGCCGCTGCGCGAGCAGCGCATGAAGTTGATCGCCAGCAACCTGAGCAATGCCGACACGCCCGGCTACAAGGCGCGTAATCTCGATTTCGATGCCGCTCTGCGGCAGGCGCAGGGTGCGGCGAACGCGGCGCAGCTGCGCACCACCTCCGAGCGCCACTACTCAGTGGGTGGCAATGGCATGGAGCAGTTCCTCATCACCCGCGAGGCGGCCCAGCCCAGCCTCGACGGCAACACCGTTGATCCGGACACCGAACGCGCCGCCTATGGCCGCGCCGCGCTGGAGTACCGCGCGTCATTGAGCTTCGTCGAATCCAAGGTGCGGACGATGCTCACCGCCATCACCGGCCAGTAAGGGACGAGCCATGAGCAATCTGCCGATCTTCGATATCGCCGGCTCCGCGTTGCAGGCGCAGTCGGTGCGTATGAGCACCATCGCCTCGAATCTTTCCAACGTCGATTCGGTCGCCGGCTCTCCGGAGGCCGTGTACAAGCCGCTGGAGCCCATTTTCCAGGCGGTAACCAGCCGCGACGATCCCAACATGACCCGTGTGCAGGTGAAGCAGGTGACGCAGAGCGATGCGCCGCCGATCAAACGCTACGAGCCCAACCACCCTCTGGCCGATGGCGATGGCTACGTGTACTCGCCGGATGTGGACCCGGTCGCGCAGATGGTCAACCTGATCTCCACCTCACGCAACTACCAGGCGGGCGTGGAGATGCTGACCACCGCCAAGGAACTTGCCCTGGCCACCCTGACCATGGGCCGTTGAGCGCCCACCTGACCCGAGCCCGCCATGACCAGCAGCGTCACCACCAATCCCTTCAACGCGCTCGGCCTTGGCCCGGCGGCCACCGCCAACAAAGGCAAGAAGAAGGACACCCTCAACCAGGCCGACTTCCTGAAGCTGATGACCACGCAGCTCAAGCACCAGGATCCGCTCAAGCCGATGGACAACAACCAGATGGTCGCGCAGATGGCGCAGCTGTCCACCGTGCAGGGCATCGATGATCTGAACAAGACGGTCAAGGGGCTGCATGCCGCCATGTCCGGCGATCAGATCCTGCGGGGCGCATCGCTGGTCGGCCATCAGGTGCTGGTGCCTTCTGGAAAGCTTGATCTGGGGGCCGAAGGTGACACCACGGGCACCGTGGCCGCGCCGGGCGCCGGGCAGATCACGCTGGACATCACCAATGCCAACGGCACGCGGATCCGTCAGATGACGGTTCCCGCGAAGGCTGCCGGTGAAGTCGCATTCCAATGGGACGGCACTGACGGTGCAGGCAAGCGACTGCCTGCCGGCAGCTACACCATCACCGCCACCCATGCCGACGCCGCCGGCAAGCAGACCAAGCTGAGCACCTATGCCGAGGCCGCGGTGGAGAGCGTCACCGTGGGAACCGATGGGCTGTACCTCAACCTCAAGGGGCTGGGCACCGTCCCGCTCGACTACGTGCTCCGCGTGAGCTGAGCCAGAAACCGAACCTGCCAGGAGTATCGTCATGGGCTTCAACATTTCACTGTCGGGCATCAACGCCGCCAATGCCGACCTCAACGTCACGGCCAACAACATCGCCAACGTCAACACCACAGGCTTCAAGGAGTCGCGTGCGGAGTTCGCCGATCTGTTCAACTCGACCAGCTACGGTCTGTCGCGCAACGCGATTGGTGCGGGCGTGCGCCTGACCAACGTCGCCCAGCAGTTCTCGCAGGGCAACATCAGCCAGACAGGCCGCAGCCTGGATGTCGCCATCGAAGGCGAAGGCTTCTTCACCCTGAATCTCAACGGTGCGCGGGTGTACTCGCGTGCCGGCAACTTCCAGACCGACAACGCCGGCTATGTGGTCACCCCGCAGGGCGCACGCCTGCAGGTGTTCGCCCCCAGCGGTGACGGCACGCGCTTTGACGGCGCGCTGAGCGATCTGCGGCTGCTGGCGACTGACAGCGCGCCGAAGCAGACCTCGAAGGTGGACATGACCTTCACCCTACCGGGCAACGCCAAGGTACCCGTGGCGACACCGTTCGACCCGGCCAACGCCAACAGCTACAGCCACTCCACCGGCGGCGTGACCGTGTACGACTCGCTGGGCGTGAGCCACACGCAGACCTCGTACATGGTCAAGACCGCGAATGCCAATGAATGGCGGGTTCACAACTATGTGGACGGCCAGCCGGTGGGCGCGCCGACGCTGCTGCAGTTCTCCAACAGCGGCGCCCTCATCGCCCCCGCCAACGGGCAGGTCACGCTGGGCACCTTCACCCCGAACACGGGTGCCGGCGTGCTGAACATGACCCTGAATCTGGTCGGCTCCACGCAGTACGGCGAGAAGTTCGCCATCCGCAACACCCAGCAGGATGGCTACGCCGCCGGCAAGCTCAACGAGATCAGCATCTCGCAGGAAGGCGTTGTCTATGCGCGGTACTCAAACGGTGCCGACAAACCGCTGGGCCAGGTGGCACTGACCACGTTCAACAATCCGCAGGGCCTGCAGAGCCAGGGCAACAACCTGTGGAGCGAAACCTATGCGACGGGCAACCCGCGCACCGGTGCGCCGAACACTTCGGACCTGGGCAAGATCCAGGCGGGTTCACTGGAAGCCTCGACGGTGGATCTGACCCAGCAGCTGGTCAACATGATCGTGGCCCAGCGCAACTTCCAGGCCAACGCGCAGATGGTCTCCACGCAGGACCAGATCACGCAGACCATCATCAATATCAGGTAAGGCGGGGAATTGGGAACGGAGATGTGGGAGTGAAGGTGTGGTCGGGCGCTGATTGATCAGGTGCGCGACGCATCGTCCTTTCGGCACCTCATTTCCGTCACCACCCGCACCGCTTCTTCCCCACACCTCCCCTCACCCACCTCCCGGTTCCCCGCCCCATGGACAAAGCCCTCTACGTCGCCATGACCGGTGCCCGTGCCTCGCTGCAGGCGCAGAGCACCGTGTCGCACAATCTGGCCAACTCGGATACGCCGGGCTTCAAGGAGGCGCTGGCGAACACGGAGGCGTTCCGCATCCAAGGGCCCGGCTATCCGTCGCGCGTGGATGCGCTGCATGTGGACGCCGGCTTCAACCGGCGCGTCGGTGCGCAGCAGATCACCGGCAATGCGCTGGACATCTCGCTTCAGCCGGGCGCGTGGCTGGCGGTACAGGCGCGTGATGGCAGCGAGGCATATACGCGCAGTGGTGCGTTGTCCTTGACGCCCAACGGTCAGCTGGTCACGGTGGAGGGCAATGCGGTGCTTGACGACAACGGCAACCCCATCGCCGTGCCGCCGCATCAGGCCATGGAGATCGGCCATGACGGCACGCTGTCGATCATCCCCCAGGGCGAAGGCCCGCAGACCATGGCCATGATCGGGCGACTGCGCATGGTCGAAGCGCCAGACGCACGTCTGGAACGCGGGCTGGACGGACTGATGCGCAACACCGATCCCAAACAACCGTTCGCATCCCGCACCGGCAAGGCACTGGACAGCGGCGTGCTGGAAGCCAGCAACGTGGATGCCGCCGGTGCGCTGGTGCAGATGATCCAGCTGCAGCGCCAGTTCGAGATGCAGGTGAAGGTCATCAAGCATGGCGACGAGAACGCGCGCAGTGCCAATCAGCTGCTTCGGTTGAATGGCTGACGGTGGCTGCCGCCAGGAACATTGAACCGGAATCTGGCAGTACTGAAACATCGACACGGCTTTTGTAGCCCGGGTAAGCGCAGCGCCCCCGGGGTCTTTGCGCGTCTGCGATCCATACGCATCGTCCGCGCGTCTGATTGAGGTTCGGGAAGTCCCTTCCCGGGTGCGCTTTGCTTACCCGGGCTACGTGGGTTTGCTGCAGCTCGCGGCGTTGATGATTCTTTGACACGCGATTCCTGCCACACATATCGCGCCAGCATTTCGTCGTCGCGTCTGGCACAGCGCATGCATTGATAACTGCGAGGGCCGCATCGGCCGGAATCACCCCCGCAGAGGAATCGCACCATGAATCAGGCATTGTGGGTCGCCAAGACCGGCCTGGACGCGCAGCAGACGCGCATGTCCGTGGTCTCCAACAACCTGGCCAACACCAACACCACCGGCTTCAAGCGCGACCGCGCCAGCTTCGAGGATCTGCTGTATCAGCAGGTGCGACAGCCGGGCGGCTCGACGTCCGCGCAGACGCAGCTGCCCACCGGCCTCCAGCTAGGTACGGGCGTGCGCGTGGTGGCGACATCCAAGCACTTCGAGCAGGGCAGCCAGCAGCAGACGGGGCGTGCGCTGGATGTGATGGTCAATGGCCGCGGCTTCTTCGAGGTCATCATGCCTGATGGCACCTCGGCCTATACGCGCGATGGCAGCTTCCAGATCAATGCACAGGGCGAACTGGTGACCAACAGTGGCTACCCCGTGCAGCCCGGCATCCAGATTCCAGAGGGCGCGCAGTCGTTGACGATCGGCAATGACGGCACCATCACCGCAAAGATGGCCGGACAGGCCGCATCGGTGGAAATCGGCTCGCTCACACTCACCGACTTCGTCAATCCCGCCGGCCTGCAGGCCAAGGGCGAGAACCTGTATCTGGAAACCACGGCGTCCGGCCCAGCACAGAACGGTGCGCCCGGTCTGAACGGGCTGGGAAGCGTCGTGCAGGGCGCGCTGGAAGGCAGCAACGTCAACGTGGTCGAAGAGCTGGTGTCGATGATCGAAACCCAGCGCGCCTACGAGATGAACGCCAAGGCGATCTCCACCACCGACGCCATGCTCGGCTATCTCAACAACAACGTCTGAGGCGCCGACGGATGACCACCATGCACCCATACCGCATCCTGGCCCTGCTCGCTGCCATCGCGTGCGTGCTGCCCATCACCGGCTGCCGCCTTGCTGGCGACATGCGTTCGTTTCCGGCGGCAACGCCTGTCACGCCCGTGGTCATTCCCGCCGCACAACCGACTGCCGGAGCCATCTACGCCGCAGGCCCCGGCTTGAACCTGTACAGCGATCGCCGCGCGCGCGACGTGGGTGACCTGCTGACCATCACCCTGATCGAAAGCACCATGGCGACCACCACGGCGAGCACCGGGATCAGCAAGAAGTCGGATATCGACATGGGCACGCCCAAGGTGTTCGGTGCGCCGATCACGCTGGGTGGCAGAAGCGTCCTGGGTGCGAAGGTCGAGAGCGAGCGCGGTTTCACCGGCAAGGGCAACAGCGCGCAGAGCAACCGGTTGCAGGGCAGCGTGACCGTGACCGTGGTGCAGCGTCTGCCTAATGGCAACCTGGTGGTGCAGGGCCAGAAGAACCTGCGGTTGAACCAGGGCGATGAAGTGGTGCAGATCCAGGGCGTCGTCCGCTCGGCAGACATCGCGCCGGACAACACCATTCCTTCCAGCAAGGTGGGCGATGCGCGCATCGCCTACGGCGGGCGTGGCCCCGTCGCGCAGTCCAATGCCATGGGCTGGCTGGGGCGCTTCTTCAACTCCGCGCTGTCCCTGTTCTGAGGTTGCTCATGATCCGTTCCTTCATCTTCCGCTTGGCCTTCTGCGCTGCCGCGCTCGTATTGGCAGCACCGGCCCACGCCGAGCGCATCAAGGATCTGGCGCAGGTCGGCGGCGTGCGTGGCAATGCACTGGTCGGCTACGGTCTGGTCGTCGGCCTCGACGGCAGTGGTGACCGTACCAGCCAGGCGCCCTTCACCGTGCAGAGCCTGAAGAACCTGCTGGGCGAGCTGGGCGTCAATGTGCCGGCCAACGTGAACCCGCAGCTCAAGAACGTGGCGGCCGTGGCCATCCATGCCGAGTTGCCGCCGTTCGCCAAGCCCGGGCAGACCATCGACATCACCGTGTCCTCGGTCGGCAACGCGGTCTCGCTGCGCGGCGGCTCGCTGTTGATGGCACCGCTGAAAGGTGCGGATGGGCAGGTCTACGCCATCGCGCAGGGCAACCTGGTGGTCGGCGGCTTCGGTGCGCAGGGCAAGGACGGCTCGCGCGTATCGGTGAACATTCCCAGCGTGGGCCGCATTCCCAACGGTGCGACTGTGGAGCGTGCGCTGCCGGATGTATTCGGGGGCGATGGCGAAATCACGCTGAACCTGCATCAGAACGACTTCACCACCGTGTCGCGCATGGTGACTGCGCTCAATGCCGCGTTCGGTGACGGTTCGGCGCGGGCGGTGGATGGCGGCACGGTCGCCGTGCAGGCACCGACCGAGGCAGGCGCACGCATCGGCATGCTGGCACGCATCGAGAACGTGGAAGTCTCACCAGGTACGGCACCCGCGCGCGTGGTGGTCAATTCGCGTACCGGTACGGTGGTCATCGGCTCGCAGGTGCGGGTCAGCCCCGCCGCCATCACCCATGGCTCGTTGACGGTGACCGTCAGTGAATCGGCGCAGGTCAGCCAGCCGAATGCGCTTTCCGGCGGACAGACCACCGTGGTGCCGCAATCCACCATCACCGCGAGCAACGAAGGCAGCCGCATGTTCCGCTTCAACGGCGGAGCAACGCTGGACGAGATCGTCCGTGCCGTGAACGAGGTGGGTGCGGCCCCCGGCGACCTGATCGCCATCCTGGAAGCACTCAAGCAGGCCGGTGCACTGAGCGCCGATCTCGAGGTGATCTGACATGCGCATCGCATTGCAGCCCATCGCGTTGAATCCACCGGTTGGCACCGATCCGGCCCGGGTGGACAAGGTTGCACGCCAGCTGGAAGGCCAGTTCGCGCAGCTGCTGATCAAGAGCATGCGTGAGGCCAGCTTCGGCGACTCCCTGTTCCCCGGTGAGAATCAGCTGTTCCGCGAGATGTACGACCAGCGCATCGCCGAAGCCATGACGCGCGGGCGTGGCCTGGGCCTGTCCGCGATGATCGCGCGGCAGCTGGGTGGCGCAGGGACCAGCCAGACGCCACTGGACATACGCCTCCATCCGGACGCCGCACCGGTGCCCTACCCGCTTTCGCCTGCGACGCAGGCAATACCCGTTGCGTCCCTCGATGACACGCCCGACGCACAGACGCTCGACCTCATCGCCGGCAGGACCAGCCATGAACTGCACGCAGCATTGGGCGACGCCAGCCCCTACGACGCGCCCGAGACGCTGAAACCGGCAGATTGGGCAGCCGCCAACGACCGCTGGACGCAGCCCACTGCGCGCGAACGCGGCGACGTGGCGCCCGGCATGCCGGTCAGCTCCACACCCGGCAGCTGGGCACCCCACTCCCCCGAAGGTTTCGTCGCCAGCATCTGGCCGCACGCCGAGCGGGCGGCCCGCGAGCTGGGGGTGGACCCACGCGCGCTTGTCGCCCAGGCCGCGCTGGAGACCGGCTGGGGCAAGCGGCACATCAAGCGCGAGGGTGGCGACAGCAGCCACAACCTGTTCGGCATCAAGGCCACCGGTTGGAAGGGCGAACGGGTCAGTACCGGTACCCACGAGTTCGTGGGCGGCCAACGCCGTGCCGAAACCGCCAGCTTCCGCGCCTATGGCAGCGTGGCGGAGAGCTTCAACGACTACGTCCGCCTGCTCAAGAGCAATGCACGCTACCAGGGGGCGCTGAAGGCCGGTGGTGACATCCGCGGCTTCGCGCAGGGCCTGCAGCGTGCCGGCTATGCCACCGACCCCACCTATGCGGCCAAGATCGCAGCCATCGCTGCCGGCCCGACCATCCAGCGCGCCGTCGCCGCCATTGGCGACGCCGGTGCGCGCATGGCCAGTTCGCTTGCCAGCGCTGCTGCGTTGGGAAGCACCTTCCGACGCTGAGATAGTCCCCCATGTCAAACGTACTCTCCACCAGCACCAGCGCGTTGATCGCCTTCCAGCGTGCGTTGTCCACGGTCAGTCACAACGTCGCCAACATCAAGACCGACGGCTACAGCCGGCAGAAGGTCGAGTTCGCAACCCGCAACCCCACTGACCTCGGATTCGGCGATATCGGCAACGGCACGCGCATCGCCGACATCCGCCGCGTCGCCGATCAGCTCGCCATCTCACGCCTGCTCGACAGCAACGGTGAACTGGCCCGTCTCAAGCAGCTTTCCACCATGGCCGACCGCGTGGACAGCCTGTTCTCGGATACGGCGACCAACATCAACGGCGTCTGGTCCAAGTTCTTCGATTCGGTCAACGGGCTGTCGTCCAATGCCTCGGGCACGGCCAACCGGCGCGATGTGCTGGAGAACGCGAACGCCCTGGTCAACCGCTTCAAGCAGCTCTCCGGGAACCTGGAAGCGCTCGATGGCGAGGTCAACAGCAGCCTGTTGTCCGCCACCGGCGAGGTCAACCGGCTTGCGAAGGAAGTGGCGCAGATCAACGGGGCCATCGGCAGCAACGCTGCGACTGCAGCGCCTGACCTGCTGGACCGTCGTGACCAGCTGATCAAGCAGCTGGTGGGCTATACCGGCGGGACGGCCGTGCTGCAGGACGGCGGCATGATGAACGTGTTCTCGGCGGGCGGTCAGGCCTTGGTGGTCGGTACGACGGCCTCCCAGCTCACCGCCATCGCAGACCCGTATCAACCCGAACGTCTGCAGCTTGCACTGAAGACCCAGGGCATGACGGTGACGCTGGACAGCCGCGCTCTCGGCGGGCAGATCGGCGGCCTGCTGGAATTCCGCGGCAATGTGCTGGCACCGGCACAGGCGGAGCTGGGCCGCATCGCCGTGGGTCTGGCGACCGCGTTCAACCAGGCCCATGGCAAGGGCATGGACCTGTACGGCGGAATGGGCGCCGACTTCTTCTCCCTCGGCCCGCCCAAGGTCAGTGGTCACAGTGGCAACACGGGCAGTGCGGCGCTGCAGGCAAGCTATGGCGACATCGCAGCGCTGGACGGCAACAACATCGCCCTGCGCTTCAACGGCACCGCGTGGGAGGCAAGCCGTGCCGATACCGGCACCAGCGTCGCGATGACCGGTTCCGGCACCCCTACCGATCCCTTCGTCGTCAACGGCGTGCACCTCGTGATGACGGGGACACCCGCCACCCATGACCGCTTCCTGCTGCAACCCAGCGCCGCGGCGATCACCACGCTCTCGGTGGCGATCACCGACCCGTCGCGCATCGCCGCCGCCAATCCGGTCAGGGCAACGGCTGCGACCAGCAACAGCGGCACCGGTGTGCTCGGCCCGCTTGGCATCGAGGACGCGAGCCATCCCAACCTGCTTGCACCGGCCAGCATCCGTTTCGTGGATGGCGCCAACTACACCATCGACGGTGCAGGACCCTTCACCTACACCGCCGGGCAGGCCATCCGCGCCAACGGATGGAGCCTGGTGGTCGATGGCAGGCCTGCTGCTGGCGACACCTTCAACCTGGCAAAGACAGCACCCGGCTCCAGCGACAACAGCAACGTCAAGCGGCTGGCGGCGGTGGAGGATGCCAAGGCGCTGAGCGGTGGCACCGTCACCCTCAACGGCGCGAGGGGGGGCATGACCACACAGGTGGGCTCGGCGGCGCGCTCGGCCGAGTACGCGCTGAAGGCGCAACAGGTCATCACCGACAACGCGCAGGCCGCCCGTGATTCCACTTCCGGCGTGAATCTGGATGAAGAGGCTGCGGACATGCTGAGGCTGCAGCAGGCCTATCAATCGGCATCGCAGCTGATCGCCACCGCCGACACCATGTTCCAGACCATCTTGAGGGCGACAGGCCGATGAACACACGCATTTCCAGCAACATGATGTTTGACCAGTCGGTCGCGCTGATGATGGCCAAGCAGAGCAAGCTGTCGCATCTGGAGCAGCAGCTGGCGACGGGCAAGAAGCTGGTGTCCGCCAAGGATGACCCGGTGGCGTCGGGCACGGCAGTCGGCATGGATCGCGTGCTGGCCGAACTGGAGCAGCTCGGCAGCAATGCGAACACCACGCAGAACCGGTTGGGCCTGCAGGAGAACGCCCTGTCGCAGGCGGGTGACCTGCTGCAGCGCGTGTCCGACCTGACGGTGCAGGCCAACAATGCCGCGCTGTCCAGCGACGACCGCAAGACCATTTCAGCGGAACTCAAATCGCTGAAGACCCAGATGCTGGCGCTGGCCAACACAGCCGACGGCAATGGACGCTTCCTGTTCGGCGGTGCGTCCGATGGCGAAGCACCGTTCGCACTGAATCAGGGTGTAGTGTCGTACAGCGGTGATCAGTTTCAGCGCCAGGTCGAAATCGCCCCCGGCAGCTTCGTCAAGGACACCCAGCCGGGCAGCGAGGTCTTCCTGCGGATACGGACCGGCGACGGCACTGTCAATGGCAGCGCAGCCGCCGGCAACACCGGGCAGGCCGTGCTGACCAGCGTGAGCCGCGATGGCTCGGGCAGCTGGGACGGCAACCGCTACACGCTGCGCTTCACCACCGCGGACAGCTACGAGGTGCTGGACGCCGGCAACACCGTCGTCGGCAACGGCACCTACAGGGCCGGAGAGGATGTCACCTTCCATGGGCTCCGCCTCCGCATCGAAGGCGCGCCAGCCGCAGGCGACAGCTTCAGCGCCGGCCGCGCCGAAACACGCGACGTCTTCGCCACCCTGGACCAGCTGATCGGTGCACTGGAGATCGACACCAATACCCAGGCGGGCCGCACCGCGCAGCAGAACGGGCTGCAGGCCAGCCTGCGCGATGTGGCGCGCGCGTCCGAAGTGATGATCGATGCGCGTGCCGCTGGCGGCGCACAACTGAAGGCCATCGACGATGCGTCCGCATTGCGTGAGGCGCATTCGGTGACGCTGCAGACCTCCCTGTCACAGCTGCGCGACCTGGACTACGCCGAGGCCATCGGCCAGTACAAGCTCGAAGGCGCGGCGCTGCAGGCCGCGCAGACGATCTTCAGCCAGATGCAGTCGATGTCCCTGTTCAAGATGATCCGTTGATTTCCAAACCGGCAGCTCGCCCTGCCCTCACCCCAGCCACGCCCAGACAGCGGGCGAACGACAACACCGGAGAAAACCCGTGGCACAAGTCATCAATACCAACGTGATGTCGCTGAACGCTCAGCGCAACCTCAACACCACCGGCAACAGCCTGGCGACAAGCATCCAGCGCCTGTCCTCGGGCACACGCATCAACAGTGCGAAGGACGACGCCGCCGGCCTGGCCATTTCCCAGCGCTTCACCACCCAGATCCGCGGCCTGGACGTTGCCGTGCGCAACGCCAACGATGGCATCTCGCTGGCGCAGACCGCCGAAGGCGCGATGGTCGAAGTCGGCAACAACCTGCAGCGCATCCGTGAACTGGCGGTGCAGTCGGCCAACGCCAGCAATTCCAGCACCGACCGCGATGCGCTCAACGCCGAGGTCAGCCAGCTGCTGGCCGAGATCGACCGCGTAGCCAACCAGACCAACTTCAACGGCACCAAGCTGCTGGATGGCAGTTTCTCCGGCGCACTGTTCCAGGTGGGCGCGAACGCGGGCCAGACCATCGCCATCAACAGCATCGTCGATGCCAACATCGACACTCTTGGCCGGGCCAGCTTCGCCGCCGACATGACCACCACCGCGGCCACCGGTGCGGCACCTGCCATCGCCGCAGGCACCCTGTCCGGCCTCAGCATCAGCATCCAGCCTGAAGGCGCCGCTGCCGCCAGCACCATCACCTTCCCCGACATCACCATCGCCATGGGCGACACGGCGGCGGATGTGAACCGCAAGATCACCCAGGCACTCAACGACAAGCTGGACCAGACCGGCCTGTACGCATCCATCGACGGCGGCAACATCAAACTGGAATCACTGAAGGCCGGCCAGACCATCACCGCCGCCAATGCCGGTACGCTTTCGGCGGGCACTGGGCTGACTTTCGCCGGCGGCGCGATGACCGCTCCCACCACCCAGACCATGAAGTTCACCAAGAACCTGGACGTCCGCAGCTTCGCCGACGCGCAGCGTGCCCTGGAGATCGTGGACAAGGCGCTGACCGCGGTGAACAACTCGCGCGCCGACATGGGCGCCATCCAGAATCGCTTCAGCTCCACCATCTCCAACCTGTCCACCACGTCCGAGAACCTGTCCGCCTCGCGTGGCCGCATCCTCGACACGGACTACGCCAAGGAAACGGCGGAACTGGCCCGCACCCAGATCCTCAAACAAGCCGGCACCGCCATGCTGGCGCAGGCCAACCAGCTGCCGCAGGACGTGCTGAGTCTGCTCAAGTAAGACTGGCGGACATGCAGGACCATGCAGACCCCGGCATTGCCGGGGTCTGTCGTATCCGTGGTTCCTGATGGGCGCCCGGAAGCCCGCTGTGCGCTGGGCAGGTGCCGATGCCCTGTGGCATGCGGCCGCCGCCTTGCCGTTTGCTGCTAAAGCTGCCCGGGGCATTGCCGTTATTGGTATCAGCAGCGGTACTACGGCACACAACGCCACCGCCACTGCACCCCGCACCGGTCAGGTTGAGCTGCCGGATCAAACGCCAACAAGGGAATCCGAATCATGGCACAAGTCATCAACACCAACATCATGTCGCTCAATGCTCAGCGCAATCTGAACACGAACGGCTCCAGCCTGGCCACCTCCATCCAGCGCCTGTCCTCGGGCATGCGCATCAACAGTGCGAAGGACGACGCGGCCGGCCTGGCCATCTCGCAGCGTTTCACCACCCAGATCCGTGGCCTGGACGTTGCCGTGCGCAACGCCAACGACGGTATCTCGCTGGCGCAGACCGCTGAAGGTGCGATGGTTGAAATCGGCAACAACCTGCAGCGTATCCGCGAGCTGTCGGTGCAGTCGGCCAACGCCACCAACTCCAACACCGACCGCAACGCGCTGAACTCGGAAGTCACCCAGCTGATGAAGGAGATCGACCGCGTTGCCGGCCAGACCAACTTCAACGGCACCAAGCTGCTGGACGGCAGCTTCTCCGGCGCGCTGTTCCAGGTGGGTGCGGATGCGGGCCAGACCATCGGCATCAACAGCATCATCAACTCGCACGTCGATACCCTGGGCCGCATGCAGTTCGCCAAGGATGCTGGCGCGGTCTCGGTCGTGGCCAAGGAAGCCGCCAACACCGCCGGCATCGCCACTGCCGCCGGCAAGGTCTCCGGCGTCAAGGTCAGCGTGCAGTCCATCGGTGCCGCTGCCGCCCGTGACATCACCGTCGATGACGTGAAGTTCGAGGCAGGTGAGTCGGTGGCCGCCATCAACAAGAAGGTCGCCGCGGCGATCAACGACAAGATGGACCAGACCGGTGTCTACGCCAAGACCGACGCCACCACCGGTGCCATCACCCTGCAGGCCATCAAGGGTAACCAGTTCACCACCAACCTGACCTACGGCACCATTACGCCGAACGTCACCGGTCAGGCGACCGGTCTGGAAGCCGGCGGCACCGCCTTCACCGCCCAGACCGCGGCAGATGTCAGCGAAGTGGCCGTTGCCGGCACTCTGGACATCTCCAGCTTCGTCGGCGCACAGAAGGCACTGGAAGTGGTGGACAAGGCACTGACCGCGGTGAACAACTCTCGCGCCGACATGGGTGCCATCCAGAACCGCTTCAGCTCCACCATCTCCAACCTGTCCAGCACCTCGGAAAACCTGTCCGCCTCGCGTGGCCGCATCCTTGACACCGACTACGCCAAGGAAACGGCGGAACTGAGCCGCTCGCAGATCCTGAAGCAGGCCGGTACCGCCATGCTGGCCCAGGCCAACAGCTCCACGCAGAACGTGCTGAGCCTGCTCGGCGGCTGATGCAGGAAGGGGCGGCCCCGTCGCCCGTCGGTAGCAGCACGAGCCCCCACCGCAAGGTGGGGGCTTTCTGCGTGGCGAAGGCGCGCGATGCGGTTCCGGCTCGCGGCATGGCGCTTGCATGACCGGGCTTGCATCCGCGCAGCTAAAGTCCTCCCGGTTCAATGCCGATATTCCAGAGGTCTGCGCAGTCCCCGTACGCCACGACCAAGGAGCTTCCATGGCCAACCCCTCCCTTGCCGCAGTCGGTTCCGGCCTGGACATCCCCACCCTGGTCAAGCAGCTGGTGGCCGCCGAGCGCAGGCCCACCGAACAGCGCATCAACAAGCAGGGAACCGCCACCACGGCCAAGCTGTCGGCGCTGGGCACGCTCAAGAGCGCGCTTGGAAACGTGCAGAGCACGCTGAAGGACCTGGTCAAGAGCGTCACCACCCCGGCCTACAAGACCACGGTGCCGGAAGGCAGCGGCTTCACCGCGAGCCTCATCACCGAGGCAGGCACCGGCAAGACGGCGGCAGCGGCGGGCAGCTACAACGTGGAGGTCGTGCGGCTGGCGCAGACGCAGAAGCTCACCTCGTCCGCTTTCACGGCGGATGCCTCGCCCGGCGACGGGAAACTCAGCTTCAGCTGGGGCACGCATACGCTGGATGTGGATATCGCGAAAGGCAGCACGCTGAAGGACATCGCCAGCGCCATCAACAAGGCCGCAGGCGGCAAGGGTGTGAACGCCACTGTCGTCACCGCCAGCGACGGACAGCATCTCGTGTTCAATGCCGTTTCCGCGGGCACCGACGGCGCGCTCAAGGTCAGCGCCAGCGGCGGCAATGGCGGCCTTTCCGCATTTGCGTGGAATGGCACGTCCGTCGGCATGCAGCAGAACACCGCGGCCGCCAATGCGCTGGTGCGCGTGGATGGGTTCGAGCGCGAATCCAGCAGCAACACCATCACCGACATCATTCCCGGCATCTCGCTGAACCTGACCAAGGCCGAAGCCGGCACCCAGCGGACGCTGGGCATCGCGCAGGACACATCCTCGCTCAAGATCAACATGCAGGCTTTCGTCAGCGCATACAACGCGACGGTCAAGCAGCTGAGCAGCGTCAGCGCCTACGACGCCACCAGCAACAAGGCATCGGCATTGACCGGTGACGCGTTGGTCCGCGGCCTGCAGCAGCAGCTGCGCAGCCAGTTCAGTGCGAACGTGAGCGAGATGAAGGCGCTGGGGCTGACGATCGCGAAGGACGGCAGCCTCGCCTTCAGCGGCACCACCTTCGACAAGGCCCTGACGGACAACCCGGACGCGGTTGCCGACCTCATCGGCGAGCACGGCAGCCTGGCCACCGGCATGGAGAAGCTGCTCAAGAGCAACCTGGACACCCACGGCACGCTGACCCAGCGCACCGATTCGTTGAACAAGCAGGTCAAACGGCTGGAAAAGGAGCTGGGTGATCTGGATGCACGCATGCAGAAAGTGTCCCAGCGCTACACCCGGCAGTTCACCACGATGGACACCCTGGTGGCGAACATGCAGAGCACCAGCAACTTCCTCGCCATGCAGCTCGGTGTGTCGCAGAAGAGCTGACCCCTGCCCCGCATGGGGCCAACCCCACCCCATTCCGCCGGTCGGCCCGCGCCGCGCCGGCACTTCAAGGAGCCCCCACCATGTATGGCGCCAACCGCCACTATGCCGAGCAGTACCGCAAGGTCGGCGTTTCCACCAAGGTCGCCGACGCGGACCCGCACCAGCTGGTGGTGCTGCTGCTGGAAGGCGCAGGTGAGCGCATCCGCCGTGCCGACGCCTGCCTCGGCGTAGGTGACCAGGCACTCAAGGGGACGGCCATCGGCGAAGCCTGCGCCATCATCGGTCACCTCAAGGGCTCGCTTGACCACGAAGCCGGCGGCGAGATCGCCGGCAACCTCTCCGCCCTCTACGACTACGTGCTGCAGCGGCTGACCGAAGGCAACCTCAACAACGATCCGGTCGCATTGCGGGAATCGCTGGCCCTGATGGGTGAGATCGAATCGGCGTGGAAGGCCATCCCGGTGGAGCAGCGCGCCCTGCCGAGCGCCCGTGGAGCCTGAGGCCGTGTCCACGCAGGAACTTGCGCTGCAGGCGCTGCATGACGATCTGCGCCAGCTCAGGCGCGCACTGGATGACGGTGACACCGATGTCGCTGCGCGGGTGCTGGATTCTCACGAGCGCGACCTGCAGCAGTTCATTGCTTTGCATGGTCTGGCTGTTGGGCTGAAGGACCTGTTGCGCGAGCAGCAGTCTGTCATCGTGTACATGTGCCAGCTGCGCGACGCAGCGGGCGAACAGATTCGACAAGAGCGGCAGTCCTCGCGCGCGGCCAGCGCTTACCTGCAGGCAGGAACCCTGGAGTGACCATCAACGTGGAAGTGGCGTCAGCCGAAGCACAGCTGTTCAACGACACCCTCAGCTGCGACCTGGTGTTGCCTGCGCGTTTCGTTGCGGGTGCGGATGTCGCGCGCCCCGGCGCGTCGGAGATGCTGCTGCGCAGCGTGGCCATGGTCGAGGATTCCCGCACGGCTGACGATGGCGAGGAACGCGCCGAAGGCAGCGTGCAGCTGCAGCGCTTGGAGGCCAAGATGGACCTGGCGCTGATGCTGCTCGGCCGCCTGCTGCATCAGGCCGGTTCGGCCCTGCCAGCCAGCCCCGCCCGCTGGTCGCATAGAGGTCTGCGACTGGATGCCGAACAGGCAGCCGGACTGTCACCGGGGACAACCGGGGTCGTCCAGCTGCAACCTGCCGAGTGGCTGCCCGACCATGTCGAGCTGCCGGCGGTGGTGCTTGCACAGACCACACTCCAGAACGGCAGCAGCCGCCTGTGGCTGCAGCAACTCCCGGCCAGCGACGCACTGGCGTCAGCCGTGGACCGTCATCTGTTCCGCCTGCATCGCCGGCAGATCGCCGACAGCAGGCGAAATCGTTAAGCATGTCCAACTTATGTCCGGTAGCGCTGCGCATTGGCCTCGGCTAATGTGAAGGCTTCCAGGGAGGATCCAGTCTTACGTGCGCGTTCTAATTGTTGATGACCATACGTTGGTACGGGCCGGTCTGAGCCGGCTGCTGCAGACCTTCGACGGTATCCAGGTTGCCGCCGAGGCGAGCAACGCCGCACAGGCGCTGGAAATGGCACTGCTTCACCTTCCGGACCTGATCCTGATGGATCTGTCGCTGCCCGGTCGCAGTGGTCTGGAGGCGCTTACCGATATCCGTGAGCGGCAGCCGCATGCGCGGGTTGTCATGATGTCCATGCACGATGACCCGGCGCATGTGCGTGACGCGCTGGACCGCGGTGCTACCGGTTTCGTGGTCAAGGACGCCGCACCGGCGGAGCTTGAACTCGCCCTGCGGGCCGCCGCCACCGGCCAGGTGTTCCTGAGCCCGCAGATCTCGGTGAAGATGCTGGCACCGCTGATCGCCCGGGAACGTCCCACCGGCATTGCCGCGCTCTCACCGCGTCAGAAGCAGATTCTGCGCCGGCTGGGCGGTGGACAGACCACCAAGGAAATCGCGGCCGATCTGGGCATCAGCATCAAAACCGTTGAAACCCATCGCGCGCGCATGATGGAAGCACTCGGCTGCCGCCGCGCAAATGACCTGCTGCTGCTTGCCATCCGGCACGAAGCAGACCTGAAATGACGCCGGATTCCCGGCTGAATCTGCACGTCATCACAGAATCGGTTTTCCGGCGCAGCAAGCGTATTACCCCAGAAGAAACAATGGCATAGCTTTCGACTGACGCGTACTTCCGTCACTAATCCGGCACTTTGTAAGGCAGCTCCCTACAACAGGTCGGTTCGGGTATTACAGGCATCGGGTGTTGACCTATTACCGATCCGTCACCTGACACGCAAGATGCACTCCACGGTCCGCACGGTTGCTGCGGCGCACGGGGAATCCGCATGAAAGCCGCTCTATCCACCCAGCTGGGGCAACAACTTCACCTCACCCCTGCCCTGCTGCAGTCCATCCAGCTGCTGCAGCTCAATGGCCTGCAGCTGGAGCTGGAGGTGCGCCAGGCACTGGAGAACAATCCGCTGCTTGAGCTGCAGGAAGAAGAGGCCCCGGCCACGGTGGCCGATGCGGTGGACACTGCGCAGCTGGAATGCGCCGCGTTCGACGAGCTGCCGGAAAGCAGCATGTGGGACGTTGCCGGTGCCGGCTGGAACCCCGAGGGCGAGGACCGCCTGCTGCGGATGGCCGCCAACGAATCCAGCGACCCCCAACTGCGCGTGCTCAACGCGCTGGCACTGGAAATGGACGAGGCCGACCTGGCCGTTGCCGCCTTCTGGCTTGAACAGTGCGACGAGGCCGGCTATCTGGGCGCCCCGCTGGCCCAGCTCAGCCAGCTGGCCAGCGCCCGCCTTGACCGCACCGGCGACGACATCGAGGCCATCCGCCAGCGCCTGCTGCACGGTGAGCCTGCCGGGCTGGCTGCCGTGGACCTGCGCGAATGCCTGCAGGCACAGCTGGCGTCCCTGCCCGGCACGGTGGCCGCCCGCCATCTGGCCGAGCGGATGCTGGCGCTGGATCTGGACCTGCTGGCCAGCCACGACCACGCCGCCCTGGCCACCGCGCTGGATGCTGAACCCGGCGACGTGCGCGAAGCCTTCCGCCTGATCCTGGCGCTGCAGCCCAAGCCGGGGCTGAGCCTGCTGGAGTCACAGAACGCCGCCGTGATCCCGGACGTGATCGCGTGGCACGCCGATGGTCAATGGCGTGTGGCGCTGAACCCGGCCACCGCCCCGCGCGTGTCCATCAACGTGTCTTACGAGCGTGCACTTGCCGCCGCCGGTACGGCGGCGAACCAGCCCCTGCGCGACCTGCTGCAGGAAGCGCGGTGGCTCACCCGCGGCCTGTCGATGCGCTATGAGACCCTGCTGCGCACATCCAAGGTGATCGTGGAACAACAGGCCTCGTTTCTGGTACATGGGGAGGAAGCCATGTCACCGTTGACCCTCAAGGAGGTCGCCGATGCCATCGGGATGCACGAATCGACCGTTTCGCGTATTACGTCGGGGAAATACCTGCAGACACCTCGGGGAACCTTTGAACTCAAGCACTTCTTCGCCGTGCGCCTGGACGGCGCCAGCGTCTCCGGCCAGGCCGTCAGGGCCATGGTCAAGCGCCTGATCGCCGCCGAGCCGCCGGGGCGGCCGCTGGCGGATGAAGCCATCGCTGCCCTGTTGTCGCGCCAGGGAGTAAACATTGCGCGTCGTACCGTCGCAAAATACCGCGAACAACTCGACATCGCCCCGGCGCGTGAACGCCGCCGCCAGGGCACCAAGCCGCAGCCCGCCCATGCGGGCTGAAGAAAGGAACTACATGAGCAAGCTCACCGTACTGCTGGTTGACGATCACGAAGGCTTCATCAATGCGGCCATGCGCCATTTCCGCCGCATCGACTGGCTGGACGTGGTTGGCAGCGCAAGCAATGGGCTCCAGGCCATCGAGCGCTCCGAAGCGCTGCGCCCGAGCGTGGTGCTGATGGACCTGGCCATGCCCGAGATGGGTGGCCTGCAGGCCACGCGCCTGATCAAGACCCAGGACGAAGCGCCGTACATCGTCATCGCCAGCCATTTCGACGACTCCGAACACCGCGAGCATGCCCTGCGTGCCGGTGCGGACAACTTCGTCAGCAAGCTTTCCTACATCCAGGAAGTGATGCCGATTCTGGAAGGCTTGCGAGAGGAGCAGCGCAATGAGTGAGTCGCGCATTCTTCTGATCGATGCCGACGCCGGCCGCGCCGAGCGCACCATCGGCCTGTTGGAGTTCATGGACTTCAACCCGCGCTGGGTCTGCGACGCGCAGGACATCGACACCCGCCGCCACCGCCACAACGACTGGATGGCGGTCGTGGTCGGCGCACTGGAAGACGCGGATCTGGCCGCCGGCTTCTTCAACTGGCTGGCCGGCTCGCCCCTGCACCCACCCGTGCTGCTGGCCGAAGGCGACCCGCTGGCGTTCTCACGCCATTACGGCCTGCATGAATCCAACGTCTGGCCGTTGGAACAGCCCATGCGCCATGCGCAGGTGGAAGCACTGCTGCGCCACGCCAGCCTGAAGCGGCTCGATGCCGAGCACCAGGCCGGCGCCAATGACGACACCGGCCCGACCGGCACCAGCACGGCGGTCAAGACCCTCCGCCGGCTGATCGACCAGGTGGCTGGCTTCGATACCACCGTATTGGTACTGGGTGAATCGGGCACCGGCAAGGAAGTGGTGTCGCGCACCATCCACCAGCGCTCCCACCGTCGTGACGGGCCGTTCGTGGCCATCAACTGCGGCGCGATTCCGTCCGATCTGCTGGAAAGCGAGCTGTTCGGCCATGAGAAGGGAGCTTTCACCGGTGCGCTGACCGCGCGCAAGGGCCGCTTCGAGATGGCGGAAGGTGGCACCCTGCTGCTGGATGAAATCGGCGACATGAGCCTGCCGATGCAGGTCAAGCTGCTGCGCGTGCTGCAGGAACGCAGTTTCGAGCGCGTGGGTGGCAACCAGACCATCCGCTGCAACGTGCGCGTGATCGCCGCGACCCACCGGGATCTTGAAGCGCGCATCGCCGAAGGCAAGTTCCGCGAGGACCTGTTCTACCGTCTCAATGTCTTCCCGATCGAAGTGCCGGCGCTGCGCGAACGCACGGCGGACATTCCCGCGCTGGTGGAAACCATCGCCGGGCAGCTGGCACGCACCGGGCGCGGCGAAATCGCCTTCACCAACGAGGCGCTGCAGGCGCTGGCGGGCTACCGGTGGCCGGGCAACGTGCGCGAGCTGACCAATCTGGTCGAACGGCTGGCGATTCTGCATCCCACCAGCGCCGTGCGCCTGCAGGACCTGCCCGGCCGCTACCGTGACGGTGTCATGCCGTCGCTGGATGCACAGGATGAAGCGCTGGAAGCGCAGCCCCATGCTGCCGCACAGGCGCGCCACATCCCCGCGCACGCGCCGATCCGTGTGGGTACGGCCGTGCAGGGACACCTGCCGAGCGAAGGCCTGGACCTGCGCGACCACATGGCGAACATCGAACTCAGCCTGATCAACGAAGCACTTGAACGCACGCATGGCGTTGTCGCGCACGCCGCGCAGCTGCTCGGCCTGCGCCGCACCACGCTGGTGGAAAAGCTGCGCAAGTACGGCATCGAACGCGATTCGATGGAATCCATCATCCGCTGAATCGTCGCCCCCTCCGGACGGTTCCATGACGCCCCGGCGCCCTCGATGGCTCCGGGGCGTCGTCGTCCTGGGCAGTTCAAAGCTCCAATTCTGCTGATGCCGTCGGCAGCCCGACGCGGTGCAAGCGCGGCTGGGTCACGCCCCGAATTCACAACGCCGGAATGCCGTCATGTGACGGCGCGCACTGCCTGCATTCCGCAGCCAACCGTGATCAAGGTTCCGGCATGCAACTTGCACCTGCAGGTTCACCCCAGAATTGTTTGCGCGGAACCCCAGCCGATGTCTCACTCGATCACCTCTGTCCTCTCCCAGATCCGCAGCATGCAGAGCCAGGTCAATCCCGCAGTCCTGGCCGGCGATCTCCCACGCAGCAATGCCATCGAGAACCTGGGCGACGCGAAAGCCATCACCGCACCGTCCTTCAGCCAGACGCTCAAGGGCGCGCTGAAGAGCGTGAATGAAGCACAGCTCAATTCGGGGCAGCTTGCCGCCGCTTTCGAGCAGGGCCAGCCCGGTGCCGATCTGGCCAAGGTGATGGTGGCCGCACAACAGTCGCAACTCGCCTTCCGCGCCACCGTCGAAGTCCGCAACCGTCTCGTCCAGGCTTACCAGGACGTGATGAACATGCCGCTGTAAGGATCCGCACGCATGGCATTCGCGTTGTCCAAAGAGTCGTTGAACTCCAATCAGGCCGGGGCGTGGTTCGACCGCCTGCAGAGCCTGCAGATCACCCGCCGGCTTGGCCTGATGGCGATGATCGCCGTGGCGGTCGCGGCGGGCCTGTCGGTGTTCTTCTGGTCACAGAAGCCGCCGATGATGCCGCTGTACACCGGGCTGGATCAGAAGGCCACCGCCGAGGCCACCGACCTGCTGCGTTCGGCACAGATTCCCTTCGAGCTGGATGCAGCCACCGGTGCGATCAGCGTGCCGGAGAAGCACCTGCACGATGCGCGCCTCAAGCTCGCCGGCTCGGGGCTGGCCGACAGCGGCCGCCTTGGCTTCGAGTTGATGGAGCGTGATCCCGGCTTCGGCGTCAGCCAGTTCGTGGAGACCGCGCGCTACCAGCATGCGCTGGAAACCGAGCTTGCGCGCACCGTCACCAGCCTGCGTCCGGTGCGCGAAGCACGGGTGCATCTGGCCATTCCCAAGCCTAGTGCCTTCACCCGCCAGCGCGATGTCGCCAGTGCGTCCGTGATGCTGGAGCTGCGGGGTGGCCAGCAGCTGGAACGCAACCAGGTGGATGCCATCGTGCACATGGTCGCTTCGAGCATTCCTGATCTGGCACCGGAGCGGGTAACCGTGGTGGATCAGAGCGGACGCATGCTGACCATCGCCGACCCCGACAGCGATGCCGCACTCAACGCCGCGCAGTTCGACCAGGTACGTCGCCTTGAAAGCTCGTACAACCAGCGTATCCGCGAGCTGCTGGAGCCGATGACCGGCGTTGGCCGGGTGAATCCCGAGGTCAGCGTTGACATGGATTTCGCCGTCACCGAGGAAGCGCGCGAGCTGTACAACGGCGAGCCGCAGAAGCTGCGCAGCGAGCAGATCAGCGAGAACAGCACTGCGACACAGGGACCGCAGGGCATTCCGGGTGCCACCAGCAATACACCGCCGGGGCCCGGAGCGGCCGCGCCCTCTGCAGGCACACCGGGAGCCGCAGCACCTGCCGCCACCGCGTCCGCGCCCACCGAAACCTCGAAGAACGCCACCCGCAACTACGAGCTGGACCGCACCCTGCAGCACACGCGGCAACCGCCGGGTCGGGTCAAGCGTGTCTCGGTGGCCGTGCTGGTCGATCACGTACCGCGCCCGGGCAGCAACGGCAAGGTTGCCGACCAGCCCTTGAGCGCCGCCGAACTCACCCGCGTGGAGGCGCTGGTCAAGCAGGCCGTCGGCTTCGATGCCGAGCGTGGTGACACCGTATCGGTGATGAACGCACCGTTCGTACGCGAGAAGGTGGAGACGGAACAACCAAAGTGGTGGGAGAACCCGCAACTGCGCGATGCCCTGCGTCTGGTGCTGGGTGCGGTGGTCGTGCTGGCGCTGCTGCTGGGCGTGCTGCGCCCTGCCCTGCGCCAGATCACCGGCTCTGCCAAAACCGTCACGGACAAGGACGAAGAGCCACATCGTGCCGATGTGCATGTGGTCGAAGACAAGCATGCGCCCACCGCGCTACCCAACGAGCGTGCCCACCCGGAAGGCGCCGCAGCGCTGGCGCTTCCCGCCGATGCCTATGAAGAGCGCCTGCGCATGGCCCGCGAGGCCGTCCGTACCGATTCCAAGCGTGTCGCCCAGGTGGTGAAGGGATGGGTTGCCGATGAATGACATCGTTCCCTTGACCCGTGTGCAGCGAGCGGCGGTTTTCCTGCTCTCTCTCGGTGAGACCGACGCGGCGGAAGTCCTGCGCCACATGGAACCGAAGGAAGTGCAGAAGATCGGCATCGCCATGGCCACGCTCAACGACGTGACCCGTGAACAGGTGCAGAAGGTGATGGATGACTTCAACGCCGAGCTGGACAACAAGACCTCGCTGAGCGTGGGTTCGGACGACTACATACGCAACATGCTGGTGCAGGCGCTGGGCAACGAGAAGGCCAGCAACCTGATCGACCGCATCCTGCTGGGCCGCAACACCACCGGTCTGGACGCGCTCAAGTGGATGGACCCGCGTGCGGTGGCTGATCTGGTACGCAACGAACACCCGCAGATCATCGCCATCGTCATGGCCCATGTGGAAACCGATCAGGCCGCGCAGGCGCTGAAACTGCTGCCGGAGCGCACCCGCGTGGATGTGCTGCTGCGCATCGCCACGCTGGACGGCATTCCGCCCAACGCGCTGAACGAACTCAACGAGATCATGGAGCGCCAGTTCGCTGGCAACCAGAACCTCAAGTCGTCCAGCATCGGTGGCGTGCAGTGCGCGGCGGACATCCTGAACTTCATGGACGGCGGCCAGGACCAGGCGATCCTCACGGAGATATCGCGCATCGACGGCCCGTTGGGTACGCGCATCCAGGACCTCATGTTCGTGTTCGACGACCTGGTGGATCTGGAAGACCGCGAAATGCAGCTGGTGCTGCGCGAGGTGAGCGGCGAACGCCTTGGGCTGGCCCTGCGCGGCGCCGAGATCAAGGTGCGCGACAAGATCACCCGCAACATGTCCCAGCGTGCCGCCGAGATCCTTCTGGAAGACATGGAGGCGCGCGGGCCGGTACGGCTGTCCGACGTGGAAGGCGCACAGCGCGAGATTCTCGCCATCGTCAAGCGCATGGCCGATGAAGGCACGGTCACGCTGGGCGGCAGTGCGGAGGCCATGCTGTGAGCGACGTGCAGCGGTGGCGTGCCCCCGATCTCACACCGTCACCCCCGCCACCGAGCGCGGCGCCGGTGGTGGAAGCGAGCGCCGAGTCCATTGCTGCCGAGCCGGTGGCGCTGCCGTTGCCTCCCACGCTGGAAGAACTGCAGGCCATCCGTGATGCCGCGCAGGAGGAAGGCTTCGAGCAGGGCCATGCGGAAGGCTATGCGCAGGGGCAGCACGAACTGCGCCGTCTTGTCGCGCAGATCGAAGGCATCCTGGACAACTTCAGCCGTCCGCTGCGGCGGCTGGAAAATGAAGTGGTCGCCGCCTTGGGCGAGCTCTCGGTACGCATCGCCGGGACACTCATGGGGCGCGCCTACGAAGCCGATCCGACACTGCTTGCGCGACTGGTCAACGAGGCACTGGAATCGGTATCGAGCAACTGCCGCGACGTGGAAGTACGCCTGCATCCCGACGATATCGCCGCAGTCACCGGGTTGCTGAGCCTGCCCGCCGGCCAACGCCTTGTTGCCGATGCCAGCCTCAGCCGGGGAGATCTGCGCGTCCATGCTGAAGCCATGCGCATCAACGGCACGCTGGATGCCCGTCTGCATGCCGCCCTTGGCGCCGTGATCCGGCAAGCCGAGACGGGTGCGTGATGCCCTCGCCCGCCCCGTCCGAATGGGCTGCCGCGCGCAACCTGCAACTCGCGGCGCGGCTGGATGCCCTCTCCCTGTACGCTGGCGTGGGCCGTGGTCTGGTGCGCGAAGGTGTGCTTCGTCGCGCTATCGGCCTCACCCTGGAGGCCGTGGGCTGCGAAGCGCCGATGGGTGCCTCGTGCAAGGTGGAAGTGATGGATGGCGGCTGGGTGGAGGCGGAAGTTGTCGGCTTCTCCGGCGACCGCACCTACCTCATGCCCAGCGCCGAGCTGCACGGTCTGCTGCCGAATGCGCGCGTGGTGCCTTCGCTTGAGCGTGGTGGCGTGGCGGTGGGCGAAGGGCTGCTTGGCCGTGTGATCGACAGTGACGGCATTCCATTGGACGGCAAGGGGCCGATCCGTGCCGAAGCCAGCGTCGGCATGGCCGGCGTGGCGATCAACCCGTTGGCACGCGAGCCGATCACCCAGCCGCTGGACGTCGGCGTGCGGGCGATCAACGCACTGCTGCCGATCGGGCGTGGCCAGCGTGTGGGCCTGTTCGCCGGTTCGGGCGTGGGCAAGTCCACGCTGCTGGGCATGATGACGCGCTACACGGCGGCGGATGTGATCGTCGTGGGGCTGATCGGCGAGCGTGGCCGTGAGGTGCGCGATTTCGTGGACACCACGCTTGGCGAGGAAGGCCTGCGCCGCGCCGTGGTCGTCGCCAGTCCCGCGGATCGACCGCCGCTGGCACGCCTGCACGGTGCCTATCGTGCCACCGCGATCGCCGAATGGTTCCGCGACCAGGGCCTGAACGTCCTGCTGCTGATGGACTCGCTGACCCGCTTCGCCCAGGCACAACGCGAGATCGGCCTGTCCGTCGGCGAGCCGCCCACCACGCGCGGCTATCCGCCGTCCGTCTTCGCCAAACTTCCCGCGCTGGTGGAACGCGCGGGCAATGGCGCCAAGGGGCGCGGCTCCATCACCGCGTTCTATACCGTGCTGACCGAAGGCGACGACCCGCAGGAACCCATCGCCGATGCCGCCCGCGCGATTCTCGATGGTCACATCCTGCTGTCGCGTCGCGTGGCCGACAGCGGCCTGTACCCGGCCATCGATGTCGAGACCTCGGTCAGCCGCGTGGTGCAGGACATCGCAGGCGACGACTGGCGCCAGCGCATCCGCAGGCTGAAGCGGCTGGTATCGGCCTATTCGTCCAACCGCGACCTGATCGCCATCGGCGCCTACCAGCGCGGCAACGACCCCGTCACCGATGAGGCACTGGAGCGCTGGCCGGAGATTCTGGAGTTCCTGGGCCAGGACGTGCACGCCGCGGCCGACCTCCCCAGCAGCCTGGGCGCGCTGCAACAACTGCTGGACAACGAGGAGAACGCATGAACACGTCCCGACGGCTCGATCCCCTGCTGCGCCGCGCGCAGGACCTGGAAGACGAGGTGGCAAAGGAACTGGCCGAGCGTCAACAGGCCTTGAATCTCCAGCAGACGCGCCTGGCCGAACTACGCCAGTACGCGGAAGAGTACGCCACCGCGCAGCTGGCCACCACCAGCGCTGCGCAACTGCTCAATCGCCGGGCATTTCTGGATCGCCTGGACAATGCGGTCACCGCGCAATGCAGAACCGTGGACAGCAACCGCGAGCGGGTGGATGCCGAACGTGCGCGCCTGCTGCTGGCCAGCCGTGACAAGCAGGTGCTGGAACAGCTGGCCGCCAGCTACCGCGCGCAGGAGAAGCGGTCGGCGGATCGCCGCGACCAGCACGAGATGGACGATCTCGGCGCGCGGCGCGTGCGGATTACCACGCCGGTCGATCAGGATGAAGGCGCATGAACATCGCCAGTGCCCTGCAGGGCAGCACGTTCAAGGAACCTTCGGCTGGACTACGTGCGGGCAACGGGAAGGACGGTACCACCGCAGGTACGGACTTCGAGGCGATGCTGAAGAAGAAAACGGCGACCGCTTCCGCGAACGAGTCCGCTGCGAGTGAGGTTCGTGCCGCCCGAACCGAACCGCGTGCAGAAGAACGTAACACCGGTGCGGACATTGCCACCCCGGAGCAGGCTACATCCGGCACCGAAGTCCAGGATCAGGCAGAACGCAAGGACAAGCAGGCGCCCGCCGGGACCGAGGATGCAGCATGGCCACCACCGGGTTTGGCACTGATGGCGCTGGCGCCCGCTGTCCCCCTTGCTTCAGAGGCCGAAGCGGCGACAGACATGCAGGCTTCGACCGGGACCGGCGTGCCAGCGGCTGCGGCAAACCCGAGCACCAACCAGCTCACTGCCCCCAACTGGGGCATCGGAACGTCGGCCACGCCCGCTGCAACGGCTGACATTCCCCAAGTACCAACGCAAGCCGCCATGGTCGCCCCCAAAGTCCTGGATGCAGGCACCCGCGACGGCGAGTCACCATCCACCGCAACACAGTTCAACCCGCTGCTGCAGGTGCACGCCGCGCTGGAAGCGCGACCTGCCCCGTCACCGGTTTCCAGCTTGAGCCAAGCGCAGATCTCCGCCCCCGACATTCGCGAGGGCAACTTCGGTGACGCGTTCAGTGCACGCATCGGCTGGTTGGCCGAGCAGAAGATAGGCCATGCCCACGTCAGCATCAGTCCGCCGGATCTTGGGCAGATCGAGGTGAAGCTGCAACTGGATGGCGACCGCGTTCATGCCACCTTCGCCAGCGCGCATGCGGAGGTGCGCCACGCGCTTGAGAACAGCATTCCGCGGTTGCGGGAAATGCTGGGCGACAGCGGCCTGCAGCTCGCGCATGCGGATGTCCGTCAGCAACAGATGTCGCAGCAGCAGGCGCAGGACGGCCAGAAAGCGAGCACTGGTGCACAAAGCGTAACGACTATTGACGCTGCCATCGAAAAGTCGTCGCCATCGATGACGACATTGCAGCTGCGCGGCCTGCTCGACACCTACGCCTGAGCGGTCCACACCCGGCCGCAGCATTGGGCTCGCACCACCACCCAGGCGCGGGCCGCACGGCACATCGCCACCGACCTCCCCCCATTTGATGCAGGCCATGACGGGCACACGGCTTGCATATGTTCCCGATGAACCTTCAGGAGTACAACGTGACATCCGCCGCAGACAAAACCAAGAAGACCGACGCAGGCAAGGATTCCCCGCAGAAGTCGCGGCCGAAGTGGCTGCTGCCGCTGCTGATCGGCGTCATCATTACCGCGGGTGCAGGCGGCGGCGCGTGGTACTTCACCAAGAACAAGGGCGGCCATGCCGATGAGCCAAAGGCCACCGCCACGCCGGCACCGGCTCAATACTTCGCGCTGGAGCCTGCGTTCGTGGTCAACCTCAGCGGTGCGACCGATGGCCCGCGCTACCTGCAGGTCGATGTCCAGTTGATGACCCGTGACCCGCACGCGCTGGAAGCGCTGCAGACCCACGCGCCGGCCATCCGCGCCGCGCTGTTGATGCTGCTGTCCCAGGTGGACCCCGCCCAGATCGCAGACCGCGCCGGCAAGGAGAAGTTGCAGGCGTCAGCGCTGGCAGAGGTGCAGAAGCTGCTGACCAAGGAGACCGGCAAGCCGTGTGCGGATGAGCTGCTTTTCACCAGTTTCGTCACTCAATAAGGCGGCGCGATGAGCATCAACGATCTGCTCTCACAGGACGAGATCGATGCACTGCTGCATGGGGTTGATGCCGGCACGGTTCCCATTGTGGAGCCCACGGCCGTGCCCGGTGAGGCGCGGCCCTACGACTTCGCCAGCCAGGACCGCATCATCCGGGGGCGCATGCCCACGCTGGAGATGGTCAACGAGCGCTTCGCACGTCTATGGCGGATCGGGTTGTTCAACCTCATCCGGCGCTCGGCGGAACTGTCGGTGCGCGGCATCGAACTGATCAAGTTCGGCGACTACCTGCACTCGCTCTACGTCCCCACCAACCTCAACCTGGTGCGCTTCAAGCCGCTGCGCGGCACCGGTCTGATCGTGTTCGAGCCGACGCTGGTCTTCGCCATCGTGGACAACTTCTTCGGCGGCGATGGGCGCTACCCCACCCGCATCGAAGGCCGCGAGTTCACCGCAACGGAGATGCGGGTGATCCAGCTCATGCTCAAGCAGACCTTCACCGATCTGCATGAAGCCTGGGGGCCGGTTATGAACATCGACTTCGACTACGTCAATTCCGAGATAAATCCGCACTTCGCCAACATCGTGAGCCCGCGCGAGTACGTGGTGGTCAGCCGCTTCCATGTGGAATTGGACGGAGGCGGCGGTGACATCCACATCACCGTGCCCTATTCGATGCTGGAGCCCATCCGCGAACTGCTTGATGCGGGCATCCAGAGCGACCGAAACGACCGCGACGAGAGCTGGGCCAACATGCTGCGCGAGCAGCTCAACAGCGCCGAGGTGGAGCTGTCCAGCGTGCTCGCCCATCGCCGCATGACCCTGCGTGAACTCACCCAGCTGAAGATCGGCGACATCCTGCCGCTGGAAATGCCGAAGGAGGTGCCGCTGTGCGTCGAAGGCATCCCGGTGTTCAGCGGTGAGTTCGGTGTCGCCAACGAACACAACGCGGTCAAGATCACCGCCACTCATCCCCCGGGCAAGCGCCCCGCCGTTCCCGTGATCCAGGAAGCTCCCAATGAATGACACCGACGCCACTCCGACCGAATCCGACGTGCTTCCCGCGCAGTTCGCCAACCTGCAGGCCGACACCGCAGGCAACACCGATCTCGATCTGGATGTGATTCTCGATGTGCCGGTCACGCTGTCGCTGGAAGTAGGACGCGCACGGCTGCCCATCCGCAACCTGCTGCAGCTCAACCAGGGCTCGGTGGTGGAACTTGAACGCAGCGCGGGTGAGTCGCTCGACGTGCTGGTCAACGGCACGTTGATCGCGCATGGCGAAGTGGTGGTCATCAACGACCGCTTCGGCGTGCGCCTGACCGATGTGGTCAGCCCCAGCGAGCGCATCCGGAGACTGCGGTGAACCTCTGGCTGGCCTACGCGACAGCCAGCACCAAGGTCGTCGCGCCGGTCGGTCAGCATGCCCCGGCAACGCCGGGGCTGTTCGGAGCGATGTTCACGCTCCTGCTGGTGCTGGGCCTGATCGTCGGGCTGGGCTGGCTGCTCAAGCGGCTGCCGGGTGGACAGTTCCGTCCCGCTGAAGGGCTGAAGGTCGTCGCCACACTCACCGTTGGAACACGGGAGCGCGTGGTGGTGGTTGATGTGAACGGTGAACAGCTGCTGCTGGGTGTCACCGCGGGCGGCATCCAGACCTTGTACCAGCTGCCGCAGCCATTGCCCCAACCGGAAGCGCCTGCGTTTCCGCCCTTCAGACAACTCCCGGATTTCGCCCAGCTGCTGGCACAGAAGCTGCGCAAGGATTCACGATGATGCCGTTCCATCACTTCCGCAAGCATGGCCCGTTGCAGCTGCTCCTGCTGCTGGCCCTGCTTGCCCTGCCCCTGTTCGCCTGGGCCACGCCTGCCGCACCGCAGATGCCGGCGCTGCCAGACGTGAACGTGGGCAAGGTCGGCAACTCGCCGGTCAGCCTGCCACTGCAGACCCTGCTGCTGATGACGGCCATCACCCTGCTGCCGTCGATGCTGCTGGTGCTGACCGCCTTCACCCGCATCATCATCGTGCTTGGCCTGCTGCGGCAGGCGCTGGGCACGGGGCAGACGCCATCGAACCAGATCCTGCTGGGGCTGGCACTGTTCCTCACGGCCATGATCATGATGCCGGTCTGGGACAAATCCTGGTCAACCGGCATGGCGCCCTATCTGGACGGGCAGATTGATTTCCAGACCGCATGGACGCTGACCACGGCACCGTTGCGGGCCTTCATGCTGGCGCAGATACGCGAGACCGACCTGATGACGTTCGCCGGCCTGGCCGGGCACGGCACCTACGCGAGCCCGGATGCGATTCCGTTCCCGGTGCTGGTGGCCTCCTTCGTGACCAGTGAGTTGAAGACGGCTTTCGAGATCGGCTTTTTGATCTTCATTCCGTTCGTGATCATCGACCTGGTGGTGTCGAGCGTGCTGATGTCGATGGGCATGATGATGCTCTCGCCGATGCTGGTATCGGCCCCGTTCAAGATTCTGCTGTTCGTGCTGGTGGACGGCTGGGTGCTGGTGGTCGGCACGTTGGCTGCCAGCTTCAACGCCGTTTGAACCGCGCGCGATGGCGTTTGCCACCTGAACCAGAAGCTCTGTCTCTGTCCTCGCCGGCATCACGGCACTCCTCCGACATTCCCATCGCATCAGATCACCCATGAGCCCCGAACTTGCACTGACTGAACTGCGTGGCGGCCTTGTCACTACGCTGTGGGTCGCCGGCCCCCTGCTGCTTACCGTCCTCGTCGTTGGCGTGGTCGTTGGCGTCATCCAGGCCGCCACCCAGCTCAACGAACCCACCATCGCCTTCGTCGCCAAGGCTGCTGCCCTCACGGCGGCACTGTTCGCGCTGGGCAGCCTGCTGCTGGGCCATCTTGCCGAATTCACCACCCTGCTCTTTCAGCGCATTCCCCACCTCGTCGGGTAGTCCGGCATGGATTCGGTGACCGGCACGATGATCGACGGCCAACAGGCCTTCGCCATCATCGGCAACACCCTCTGGGTCATGCTGCGCATCGGCGCGCTGCTGATGGCGATGCCCATGATCGGCACCCGTGCCGTTCCCGCGCGTGTTAGGGCGCTGCTTGCGGTTGCGCTGTCCGTCGCACTTGCGCCTGTGCTGCCACCCGTGCCGTTGTTCCAGGGGCTGGACTCACTCACCGTCCTCACCATCCTGCGCGAACTCGCGGTTGGTGTGAGCATGGGCTTCCTGCTCCGCCTCATCTTCGAGGCGGGCGCCATGGCCGGGGAGCTCATCGCACAGAGCACCGGCCTCGCCTTCGCGCAGATGAGCGACCCGCTGCGGGGCGGCAGCTCCGGCGTGATCGGCCATTGGTTCTATCTACTGTTTGGCCTGCTGTTCTTCACCAGCAATGGCCACCTTGCCGTGATCTCGCTGCTCGTGGACAGCTACAAGGCGCTGCCCATCGGCACGGCGCTGCCTGATCCGCAGGCGATGCTGGCGCTTGCGCCGACCTTGGCCCTGCACATCTTCCGCGGTGCCTTGTCGCTGGCCCTGCCGCTGATGGTGGCGATGCTCGCCATCAACCTGGCCTTCGGCGTGCTCGCGCGTGCGGCCCCTGCGCTGAACCCCATCCAGCTGGGCCTGCCTGTTGCGCTGCTGCTCGGCATGTTCCTGCTCACCCTGCTCGCCGGAGAGATGGGGCCGCCGGTGCAGCGCCTGTTCGACACCGCCTTCGACGCGGCCAGACAGGTCACGCGCTGACGCGAACAACCAATGTTCCAGACCACTTCGTCATGGAATGGATCTTGCACCTGAACCCGTCAGGTCCTTCATCCAGTCCACGCGATGTCAGAGAACGAGCAGGCAGGCGAGAAAACCGAACAGCCTACCGAGAAGCGCCTGCGCGAAGCACGCGAGCAGGGCAACATCCCGCGCTCGCGTGAGCTGGCTACCGCCGCCGTGTTCACCGCCGCCGTGCTCGGCATGTATCTGTATTCCGGTTCGTTGGCGACCACTGCACGCGAATGGATGAAGGCCGCGCTCTCACCACCTGCCGGCCTGCTGCAGACACCTGACGCACTGTTCGGCCATGCAGGCATGCTGCTGCTCAGGCTGATGCTGGTCTGCACACCCCTTCTGGTGCTGTGCGTCATCGCTGGCCTGGCCGCCCCCGCGCTGATGGGCGGCCTGCGCTTTTCCAGCAAGGCCATGCTGCCCGATCTGAACCGCATGAATCCCCTCAACGGCCTCAAGCGCCTGTATGGCGCTGAAGCCGTGGCCGAGTTCGTGAAATCACTGCTGCGCGTGGCCTTCGTGGGCGGCGCGGCCGGCTTCAGCGTGTGGCACGGCATCGAGCCGCTGCGCGGCCTGCTGCATCTGCCACTCGAGGCCGCCATGCACGAAGGGCTGCACTTCACCCTGCAGCTGCTGCTGGCCACCGCAGGCGCGCTGGCGCTGCTGGCGGCAATCGATGCGCCGTACCAGAAGTGGAACTGGCTGCGGAAGCTGAAGATGACCCGCGAGGAGCTGCGTCGTGAACTGAAGGAGAGCGAAGGCAGCCCCGAGGTCAAGGGCCGCATCCGCCAGACCCAGATGCAGCTGGCACAGCGCCGGATGATGGAGGCCGTACCCAGTGCGGATGTCGTGGTGGTCAATCCCACGCATTACGCCGTCGCTCTGAAGTACGAAAGCGGCCGCATGCACGCACCCACCGTGGTCGCGCGCGGCGTGGACGAACTGGCGCTGCGCATCCGTCAGGTGGCTGACGGCAACAAGGTCGCCATCGTCACCGCACCGCCTTTGGCACGCGCCTTGTATCGGGAAGGTCAACTCGGCAAGGAAATCCCCGTGAGACTGTATTCCGCCGTTGCCCAGGTGCTGTCCTACGTGTACCAGCTGCGCCAATGGCGCACCGGGCCGATGCCGCGGCCGCCGGTACTGGACGTGGCTGAGTTCGGTCCCGGGAGCCAGCCGTGAGCCGGCCCGCATCCGCCTTTGGTGCGCGTCGCGTGCTGGACATGCTGCGCCATGGCCTAGGTGCACCGCTGATCGTCCTTGCGCTGCTGGCGATGGTGGTGGTGCCGCTTGCGCCGCCGGTGCTCGATGCCCTGTTCTCCTTCAACATCGCCATCTCGCTGATGGTGCTGCTGGCCGTGGTCTATGTGAAACGACCGCTGGATTTCACCATCTTCCCCATCGTGCTGCTGACCACCACGATGCTGCGGCTTGCATTGAACGTCGCCTCAACGCGCGTGATCCTGCTCAACGGCCAAGGCGGGCACGACGCCGCTGGCAAGGTCATCGCTGCGTTCGGCGAATTCGTCATCGGTGGCAACTACGCCGTCGGCATCGTGGTCTTCGCCATCCTGACCATCATCAACTTCGTGGTCATCACCAAGGGTGCGGGCCGCGTTTCGGAAGTCACCGCGCGCTTCATCCTGGACGCGATGCCCGGCAAGCAGATGGCCATCGACGCCGACCTCAACGCCGGTCTGTTGACGCGCGAGGAAGCCAAGCTGCGCCGCGAGGAAGTGCGCGAGGAAGCGGACTTCTACGGCGCGATGGACGGCGCCAGCAAGTTCATCCGTGGCGATGCCATCGCCGGCATCCTCATCCTGTTCATCAACCTGCTCGGTGGCCTGGCCGTGGGCGTGCTCCAGCACGACATGCCAGTGGGCGAAGCGGCCACCACCTACACGCTGCTTTCCATCGGTGACGGGTTGGTGGCGCAGCTGCCGGCGCTGCTGGTATCCAGTGCCGTCGCGTTGCTTGTCACCCGTGCGTCCCGCGCGCAGGACATGAGCGAAGCGATGATGGGTCAGGTGTTCGGCCAGTACCGTGCGCTTGCCATCGCCGCCGGCATCATCGGGCTGGTGGGTCTGGTACCTGGCATGCCGAATCTGGCCTTCCTTACGTTGGCCGCGATTCTCGGCTTCCTGGCATGGAAGCTGTGGAAGCGCAGTCAGGCCGATGCAGCTGCGGCGGCCCCCAAGGATGCTGATCCGGCTACCGGTATGGGCGGCCTGTCCTCCGCGTCACCCTCGCCCATGACAGAGCTGAGCTGGGATGAGCTGCACCCGGTGGATCCTCTCGGACTGGAAGTGGGCTACCGCCTGATTCCACTGGTGGACAAGGCCCAGGGTGGCGAACTCATGGCGCGCATCAAGGGCGTGCGTCGCAAGCTCACGCAGGACCTCGGCTTTCTGGTTCCGCCGGTGCATATCCGCGACAACCTGGAGCTTCCGGCAGCGGCCTACCGGCTGCTCATCCACGGCGTTCCCGTCGCCACCGCCGAGATCCATCCAGACCGCGAGCTCGCGCTGGACCCCGGCAGCGCGATGGGCAAGCTCGAAGGCATCGCCGGCAAAGACCCGGCCTTCGGGCTGGATGCCACCTGGATACACGCGCACCAGCGTCCACAGGCCGAGTCACTCGGCTACACCGTGGTGGACCCCGCCACCGTGGTCGCCACGCATCTCTCCCATCTCATCCGCGAACACGCGCCGGAACTGCTGGGCTACGAAGAAGTGCAGCAGCTGCTGGCGACATTGGCCAGAAGCGCGCCGAAGCTGGCCGAAGACCTGTGCCCCAAGGCACTGCCGTTGTCCACCGTGGCGCGCGTGCTGCAGAACCTGCTGGTGGAACGCATCCCGATCCGCCAGCTGCGCAAGATCGCCGAAGCGCTGCTTGAAGCCGCGCCCGTGAGTCAGGATCCCGCCACCCTCACCGCCGCCGTGCGCACCGCGCTGGGCCGTTTCATCGTGCAGGAAATCGCCGGCATGTCGGCGGAGCTGCCGGTGTTCACGCTCAACCCGCAACTGGAACGGGTCTTGCAGGAATCCACGCAGGGCAATGGTGCCGCATTGGAACCTGGCCTGGCTGAGCGCCTTCATCAGAGTCTGGCCGACTGTGTCGGCAAGCAGGAAGCACGCAACGAGCCAGCGGTGGTTCTGGTACCCGCATCGGTCCGCGCCGCGCTGGCGCGGCTGGTACGCCACAGCGTTCCGTCGCTGTCCGTGCTGGCCTACAGCGAAGTACCCGAAGACAAACGCCTGAAGCTGGTCGGAACGATCAGCTGACCCCGCCATGACCCCGGCAGCGGCGACGAGAAGCAGTCGCCCATGCCCTCCAGAAACAACCGCGCACGCAGGAGCTCCCATCCCCATGTTCGACACCGCCAATGCCACTCCTGCAGCGCCGCCCCAGGCCCGGCAGCCGGACATGAAGATCAAGCGGTTCGTGGCCGCCGACATGCGTACCGCCATGAGCCTGGTGCGCCGCGAGCATGGGCCTGACGCGGTCATCCTTTCCAACCGCCGTGTCGAACAGGGTGTGGAGATCGTCGCGGCCACGCACTTCGACGAGGCCGCCATGCAGCAGGCGCTGAGGGCCGAAAATGCGGCACAGCAAAGCACCGACGCAACGCAGGCGCCCACGCTGGCATCTGCAAGGCCGCGTACCGCCGCCGAAGCCATCATGGCCGTGGTCAACCGCCGGAAGAACCCGACCACCGCTGCAGTGCCCGTGCATACGTCGGCGCCGATCCTGCGCCATGCAACCGTCACGCCGCTGCAGCGGGACGACAGCCGCCCGGCACCGCCCATCGCGCAGGCAGCTTCGCAGCAGCCCCTTCCCCCCGCGCTGACACCCGCGCCGCATATTCCGGTGGTGGCCACCCCTGATGTCACGCCCCACTACGCCACGTTGCCACCCAGCGCGGATGAGCCGCCCGTCGTCCCGGCGTTCCGGCCTGCATCGAGCCAGCCGGTCGCGTCGCCCCCAGCACCCACGCCTGAGCCTGAGATCGCTGCGCCTGTCATCGCCGCCGTATCGGCAACGCCGGTTCCGGTCGCGGCACCGCAGTACGCCCGCTATGTCATCGGTCCCTCGCCGGTTGCCTTCCAGCCGCTGGTGCCGCCCGCTCCTGCTCCTGCTCCCGTTCCTGCTCCCGTTCCTGCTCCTGTTCCTGCTCCCATTCCAGTACCCGCCACTGCCATCGACGTGGCACCCCCGATACAGCCCAGCATCGCGGACATCCCGCCGCCCGCCCCCGCCCCGCAGGCGGTCACCGGAAGCAAAGCCCCCCTGAGCGTGATTGCCAACAAAGCTGACGACGAGACACTCAATGAACTGCGCCGGGAAGTGGTCGGCATGCGCCAGTTGATCGAGCGCGAGATGCAGCGCTTCACAGACGAACGCCTGCGCGGCAGCCCGATCCGCGCCAGTGCGCTCGATCTGATGGACGAATACGGCTTCGATCCGGGCCTGGCCCGCGATGTCGCCACCCAGATTCCCACGGACATCGATCCTGCCCGCGCGCGCGGACTGATACTCGGCCTACTGTCGAAGAAGCTGCCCATCGCACCGGCAGACCCGATGGAAACCGGGGGTGTCATCGCGCTGGTCGGCCCGACCGGTGCAGGCAAGACCACCACCATCGCCAAACTGGCCTCGCGCTTCATCGAAACCCACGCGCCGCGCGACGTGGCGCTGGTGACCACCGACACCCACCGTATCGGTGCGCGTGAGCAGCTCTACGGCTTCGGCAGGCAGCTGGGCATCGCCGTGCACGAAGCCACCAGTGGCCCCGATCTGAACCGCCTGCTGGCCCGCCTCACCGACTACAAGCTGGTGCTGATCGACACCGCCGGACTGGGCCAGCGCGACCGGGCACTGGCCGCACAGCTGCAGTGGCTGCGTGCCGGCGGCCAGATCACCACGCTGCTGGTGCTGCCGGCCAACACCTCCTTCCAGGACATGGACGAGGCCGTTCGCCGCTTCAGTGCTGCCAATCCGCAGGGCGTGGTGCTGACCAAGCTGGATGAGACCGGGCGCTTCGGCTCCACCCTGTCGGTCGTCGTCGATCACCGCCTGCCGATCACCTGGGTGACCGACGGCCAGAGCGTGCCGGAAGACCTGTACCGCGCCTCGGCGGCCAATCTCGTACTTCGCCTTGAAGATTTGCGCCGCGCGGCCGATATGCCCAGCAATCCGGAGTTGAACCATGCAGTCGCGTGAGTACGCCAAGCTGACCCACACCTTTCCCCTGTCGGCCACACGCCGCGAGCCTGCCAGCTCGGTGCGCACCCTTGCCGTGACCAGTGGCAAGGGTGGCGTGGGCAAGACCAACGTCTCGGCCAATCTGGCCGTGGCGCTGGCCGGCATGGGCAAGCGCACGCTGCTGCTGGATGCGGACCTTGGCCTGGCCAACATCGACGTGGTGCTTGGGCTGCAGCCAAAGTACACGCTGGCCGATCTGGTTGACGGCCACTGCACACTGGAAGACGTGATCATCGAAGGGCCGAACGGCGTGCTGGTGGTGCCGGCCGCATCCGGCAGACGGCACATGGCCGAACTGCAACCGTCCGAGCACGTCGGGCTGGTCAATGCCTTCTCCGAGCTGGAACGCGACCTGGAAGTGCTGGTCATCGACACCGCCGCCGGCATCACCGACAGCGTCCTCACCTTCTGCCAGGCCGCGCAGGACACCGTGGTGGTGGTCTGCGACGAACCGGCTTCCATCACCGACGCCTATGCGCTGATCAAGGTGCTGTCGCGCGAACGCGGCGTGGACCGCATCCAAGTGGTCGCCAACATGGCGCGTGACGCCAACGAAGGCCGACACCTCTACGAGAAGCTGGTGCGCGTCTGCGAGAAGTTCCTCACCGATGTCTCGCTCAACTACCTCGGCTGCGTACCGCAGGACGATTGGCTGCGGCTTGCCGTGCAACGCCAGCAACCGGTGGTGAAGCTCTACCCCGCCGCACCGGCGGCGCTGGCCATCACCGAGATCGCGCGCCGCACCTCGCGCTGGCAGGCGCCCACCGAGCCGCGTGGCGGCGTGGAGTTTTTCCTGGAGCGCATCATCCAGCAGAAGGTGACGGCATGAACGTGACCGCCCACTACCGCGACGTGCAGCGCACCGCTGCCAACGAATGCATCGCACGCCATTCGGATCTGGTGCGCCGCATCGCCCATCATCTGGCCGCACGGCTGCCGGCAAGCGTCGAAATCGACGACCTGGTGCAGGCCGGCATGATGGGCCTGATCGAAGCCTCGCGCAGTTACGACGCCGATCAGGGGGCGTCGTTCGAGACCTATGCGTCCATCCGCATCCGCGGCTCGATGATCGACGAGATCC
>DALZZG010000005.1:0-9459 GCA_031987665.1 Stenotrophomonas sp.
GCTCGGCGTGCCGCCACGGCCTGGTTGAAGCCCTTGCCGCCGGGGCCGGTGCTGTAACGCCCGGCAATGGTCGCACCCGCTGCGGGCAGCGCGTCGCAGCGCCACACATGGTCAACATTGAAAGAACCGGCAACGACTACGGAACTCATGGAATCTACGTCTCTGTGAAGTGGCTGCGGATCAGCCGAAATGGGTCAGCACGCCGGCGATGGTGGCCGTCATCAGGGTGGCGATGGTGCCGCCGAGCACGGCGCGCAGGCCGAACTTGGCCAGATCCTGACGACGTTCCGGGGCCAGGCCGCCGATGCCGCCGATCTGGATCGCGATCGAGCTGAAGTTGGCGAAGCCGCACAGCGCGTAGGTGGCGATCAGCCGGCCTTCGTCGCTCAGGGTCACGCCCGCGACATTGCCCTTGATGATCTCCGCCAGCTGCAGGTAGGCCACGAATTCATTGATGACCACCTTCTGGCCGATCAGCGAACCCACGGTGGTGGCATCGGCCCACGGCGTGCCGATCACCCACGCGATGGGGGCCAGGATGTAGCCGAAGATGGTGGCCAGATTGGTCGGCTTGCCGATGGCCTGTGCCAGGCCGGTGACTTCACCGATCCAAGTCAGTGGTGCGTTGAGCAGGGCGATCAGGGCGATGAAGGCCAGCAGCATCGCGCCGATGTTCAGCGCCAGCTTCAGGCCGTCGGCGGCACCGCCGGCAGCGGCGTCGATGATGTTGGAGGAGGTTTTCTCCACTTCCATCTTCACCGTGCCACGAGTCAGCGGCACCTGGGTTTCCGGCACCAGCAGCTTGGCGATCACCAGCGTGGCCGGGGCGGCCATGATGGAGGCGGCAAGCAGGTGCTTGGCGTAGAAGGCCTGTGCCACCGGATCGCCGCCGCCGAGCATGCCGACATAGGCCGCCAGCACGCCGCCGGCGATGTGGGCCATGCCGCCGATCATCATGGTGATCAGCTCGGACTGGGTCATCTTCGAGATGTACGGGCGCACGGTCAGCGGCGCTTCGGTCTGGCCGATGAAGACGCTGGCGCAGACGCTGGTGGTCTCGGCACCGGACACGCGCATGATCTTGGTGATCGCCCAGGCCATGGCCTTGACGATGGCCTGCATCACGCCCAAGTGGTACATCACGCCCATCAGCGCGGAGAAGAAAATGATGGTCGGCAGCACCTGGAACGCAAAAATGAAACCGTACTTGGGTACGTTCATCAGGTCGCCGAAGATGAAGCTGGAGCCTTCGTTGACGAAGCTCAGGATCTTGACGAAGCCCTTGCCCAGCCAGTCGAACACGTCGCGGCCACCGGGGACCAGCAGCACCAGCGCGGCAAAGCCGATCTGCAGGGCGATACCGGTAGCAACCAGCTTCCAGTCCACCGCCTTCTTGTTGTTGGAGAACAACCAGGTAATGCCAAGCAGCACTACCAGGCCGAACAGGCCGAAGCCGATCCTGCCCAAACCTTCGACCATGATGCGTCCCCGGGGATGCCCGCAAAAGACGCAAGCCTAGAGCAGCGGCTGGGGACGGGCAAGAATTACCGGTACATATGTCGATAACTGCCCCGAACAGGTAGGTAACGGCGACATTCAGGAACATTTCACGCACACCTCCCGGAGTACACTTGGCGCCCGTTCGCGCCAACGCGCGCGCCGCCTCCAGGAGCCAGCCATGCAATATCGTCGCCTCGGGTCGTCCGGCCTGCAGCTTTCCGCGTTGTCCTTCGGTGCCTGGGTGACCTTCGGCAGCCAGATCGGCCGGGATGAATCCCGCAACCTGATCGCCGCGGCCTGGGACAACGGCGTCAACTTTTTCGACAACGCCGAGGGCTATGCCAAGGGCCGCGCCGAGGAGGTGATGGGCGATGTCATCGCCGACCTGCGGCTGCCGCGCGATGGCTACTGCGTGTCCAGCAAGGTGTTCTTCGGCGCGGCCGAGGACCCGGCACCCACCCAGCGCGGACTCTCGCGCAAGCACGTCACCGATGCCTGCCATGCCGCCCTCAAGCGGCTGCGGGTGGACTACCTGGACCTGTATTACTGCCACCGCCCGGACCCGGACACGCCCATCGGCGAGACCGTGCTGGCGATGGATGCCCTGATCCGGCAGGGCAAGGTGCTGTACTGGGGCACCTCGGAATGGTCAGCCGCGCAGATCAGTGAAGCCCTGACCTTCGCCCGCGCCCATCACCTGTATGCACCTAGCATGGAGCAGCCGCAGTACAACCTGCTGCACCGCCAGCGGGTGGAGCGCGAGTACGCACCGCTGTACATCGACGCCGGACTGGGCACCACCATCTGGTCGCCGCTGGCCTCGGGCCTGCTGACCGGCAAATACAACGACGGCATCGCCAGCGACTCGCGTCTTGCGCAGCCCACGCTGGGCTGGCTGCAGGCCTCGGTGATCGGCGAGCCGGAAGAGGATCGTCTGGGCAAGGCGCGTCGCTTCACCGCACTGGCGGCGGAGCTGGGCGAATCCCCGGCGCAGCTGGCCATCGCCTGGTGCCTGCGCAACCCGCGCGTGTCCAGCGTGATCCTGGGCGCCAGCCGTGTGTCGCAGCTGGAGGAAAACCTGCGTGCGCTGGACGTGGCCGCGCGCGTGGACGAGGCCAGCTGGCAGCGTATCGAAGCCATCTTCGCCTGAGCCGGCCCCCGCCGCAGGGCCAGCAACGCAGCGCGGGCAGGCCGGAAGGGCTGCCCGTGCACGGCTTGTCAGCGGAACTGACAGTGCGATCACGAACAGGCTTGCATTGGTATTGAGAATCATTATCATCAACTCCGTCCCCGCCACGGAACCACGATGATGTCCGCTCAGCCTGTTCTGCTTCGTCCCCGCACGCTCCACCTGCCGCAGCGCCCGGTCCAGTTGATGTCGGCCGACGGCGTGATCGACAGCGGTGCCCTGCTCAAGGGACAACGCGAAATCGTCATCCAGCATGGCGACAAGTTCTATCGGTTGCGGCACACCAGCAACGACAAGCTGATCCTGACCAAGTAAGCGGTCCGGCAGTCCACGGGTTTCCGGCAGGCCGGCGCGTCCCTCCCTCTCTCTCCACGCGTCGTGCCTGCCGGGCATATCGCCCGGTAATTCTTTACCTGCGCAGGGCAGTGCCACATCCGGCGGCTCGGCCCAGCCGCGCTGTGCCTTCGGCAGTGCGAGCGCCGCAGTCGTGTCATCGCTGCAGTCCATGCGCTGCTGCAGGTGAGGCGCAGTGCGGTGGTGCGCAGCCAACGAGCCTGCGCCTGATGTTGCGCCCCTGCAGAGGGTGCGGGTGCACAGGTTCTCCGGTCTCCAGGGGCCGAAGCGATGGAACGCAGCGTGGCCACGGATGGCCATCTTTTTGTGTTTTCCCACGAAGGAGCAATGAATGAAGCTGCCAATCGTCGGCCTGATGCTGATCGCCGCGCTCGCGCTCTGTGACACCGTGCGCGCCGCACCTGCCGATGTCGCGCGTGACCACGACAGCATTCTGGCCATGCAAGGGCAGTACACCGTGGACTTCGCCTTCGACGAAACGGTGCTGCTGAAACCCGGTTACGAGCGTGCGCCGGCCATGCGCAGCGGCGGCGACGAAGTGGTCGTGGTGGTTGAAGACACGCCCACGCGCATCGTGCTGCAGCACCTGCTGGTGGATGCCAAAAGCGGCCACGTCACCAAGCATTGGCGGCAGGACTGGCGCTATGAAGCGCCCAGCCGTTTCGAGTTCACCGCAGACCAGACCTGGCAGGTGCGGCCCATCGCGGCGGCACTCAACAGCGGCGCATGGACGCAGTGTGTGTTCGAGGTCAGCGACGCACCGCGCTACTGCGGCACCGGGCGGTGGCAGTACGACAACGGTGTCGCGTCATGGACCAGCGACCAGGGCTGGCGGCCACTGCCGCGCCGGGAGTACACCCGGCGCAGTGACTACAACGCACTGGCGATGGTGAATCGTCATACGCTCACGCCCTCCGGCTGGACCCATGAGCAGTTCAACACCAAGGTGCTGCGCGGTGCCGGTGGCAGCCAGCTGCCGATTGCCCGCGAGTTCGGCTTCAACGACTACATACGCACCCGCGAGGTCGATTTCACTCCTGCGCTCGATTACTGGAAAGCAACCGCCGGCTTCTGGGCCAACGTGCGCCAGCACTGGGCCGGCTTCCTCGACAAGGCACCGGGCGTACACCTGAAGACCCAGGTGGACGGCATGGCCATGATCATGCCGCTGTTCGAGCAGGCCGAAGCGGTACAAGGGGGTGCTGCGGTGGATACGACCGCCATCGATGCCGTTTTCGCGCGCCATGTGGAGCCCGCGCCGGCGCACTGAGCAACCGGTGCGTGTGACGGCCATCTTGTCATCGGGCCGGTCGCCTTCGCGCGGCCTGTCCACTGCGGCTGACGGTGGGGAACCCGCGGCTTATTCCTTGAACATCAACAGCGCCGCGACCAGGATGAGCCCGAAGGCCGCCCAGTGGTTCCATTTCAGCGGCTGCCCCAGGTACACCGCCGAGAACACGGCGAACACCACCAGCGTGATCACTTCCTGCATGCCCTTGAGCTGCGGCGCCGAGTAGACCGCGCTGCCCAGGCGGTTGCCCGGCACCTGCAGGCAGTACTCGAAGAAGGCGATGCCCCAGCTCACCAGGATGACCGTCATCAGCGGTGCCGATTTGAACTTCAGGTGCCCGTACCAGGCCACTGTCATGAAAACGTTGCTGGCGACCAGCAGCAGGACGGGGTAAAGGTAGGCGGTGAAAGGCATCGCAGCCACGCGCAGTCTTGCCGGGAAGGGCCGATAGCATAGGGCGCGGGGCAGCCTTCTGGAGGTGAAGATGGTTTCAGGTGAAACATGTAGTGCCGTCACAGTCTTCACATGGTGTCCACTCGGGGTACGGCATCTTTCACAAAGCTGAAGACTAAGGAGGCTCCATGCGACAGACAAAGGAATCGTCCGGCCTGGTACTGGTTGTCGAGGACAACCGGAACATCTCCGAGATGATCGGTGAGTATCTGGAAGGCAAAGGGTTCGAGGTGGATTACGCAGTCGATGGCCTGGATGGCTACCGTCTTGCCGCCGAGAACAGCTATGACGTGGTTGTGCTCGACCTGATGCTCCCGCGCCTGGATGGCATTGAAGTCTGCCGCCGACTGCGCAACGAGGCGCGCAAATCCACCCCGGTGCTGATGCTGACCGCGCGCGACACGCTCGACGACAAGCTCACCGGCCTGGGATATGGCGCCGATGACTACCTGACCAAGCCGTTCGCCATCCAGGAACTGGAAGCACGCCTGCGCGCGCTGATCCGCCGCGAGCGTCGCCAGGTGGGTGCCGAGGTGCTGAAGGTGGCAGACCTGGTGTTGGACCCGGTGAGCATGCGTGCCACCCGTGCCGGCAGCGAGCTGCAGCTTTCGCCCATCGGCCTGCGTCTGCTGACGATCCTGATGCGCGAATCGCCGCGTGTGGTGACCCGCCAGGAAATCGAGCGCGAGATCTGGGGCAACGGCCTGCCGGATTCGGACACCCTGCGCAGCCATCTGTACAACCTGCGCAAGATCATCGACAAGCCGTTTGACCGCCCCCTGCTGCACACCGTGCAGAGTGCGGGCTATCGCATTGCCGATATCGGCCAGCCAATGGCCTGACCAGAACGCCAGCCTTGGCCTGACAGGGGCCTCCGCATCCGCGGGGGTCTTCTGATCTTGGCCAAGGCACTGGCGGCAGAGCTCGCAGCTCTATAATCATGCGCGCTTCGGGGGGAGCACAATGCCGTACGGGCTGCCACGTAAAATCAGGATCGCGTTCATCCGACACGCGCTGTTGGCCTGTCTGGCCGTATTGCTGGGCGGCTATATCGCATCATTGGCCATCCGTCATGGGTTGGTCCATGTGGTGCTGCAGCAGGAGGCCGATCACTTCTGGGAACTGCGCGAGGCATCGCCCGAGCAGGCGCCTCCGAACACCCGCAATATCCAGGGCTACCTGTGGCACAGCGGTGACTCGCAGGCCAATGTGCCGGCCACGCTGCGTCGGCTGACGCCCGGTTTCCATGATCTGAAGACAGCGGGCAAGCTGGTGCTGGTGGAGCAGACCAACGCGGGCCGCCTGTATCTGGAGTTTCCACGCGACCAGGCCACGCGTGCGGCCTTCTGGCTGAGCGTGGTGCCGGTGCTGCTGGTGCTGCTGACCATCCTGGCCGCGTCGTGGTTCACCTACCGCGCGTCCACGCGGCTGGTGTGGCCGGTCAACTGGCTGGCGCGGCGGGTGTCGCGTTGGGAGCCCGGCAAGCCCGAGGTCAGCGAACTGGCGCCGGATCGGCTGCCAGACGACATCCAGGGCGAAAGCCGCCAGCTGGCGCTCGCGCTGCATGCCATTTCCAGCCGCATGGCCGCGCATGTGGCGCGCGAGCGCAACTTCACCCGTGACGCCAGCCATGAACTGCGCACGCCGTTGACCGTGATCCGCATGGCCAGCGACATGGCACTGGCAGACCCGGAGGTCAGCCCACGGCTGCAGCGCAGCCTGCAGCGCATCCAGCGGGCGGGGCGTGACATGGAAGCCATCATCGACGCCCTGCTGCTGCTGGCACGCGAGGGTGACGTGGCGCCGCAGGCGGAGTGGTTCGATGTGGGCGAGGTGGTGCGGTACGAGGCCGACAACCTCGAGGAGATGCTGCAGGGCAGGCCGGTGGAACTGCAGCTGAGTGTCGAGGGCGCGCATCCGTTGTTCGCGCCACCGCGGATCATGCACGTGGTGATCGGTAACCTGCTTTGCAACGCCTGCCGCTACACCGATGCCGGCAGCATCCAGGTCAGTGTGGGCGACGACCGCGTGGTGGTCCGAGATACCGGCATCGGCATGTCGCCGGAGATGCTGGCCCGGGCCTTCGACCCCTTCTTCCGGGCCGAGCCGGGCAACCCGCAGGGCGTGGGGCTGGGGCTGGCCGTGGTGCGGCGGCTGTGCGAGCGCTGTGGGTGGCGCATCGAGCTGGAGAGCGTGGAAGGGCAGGGGGACGACCGCGACCCTGTACTACCACTGAGCCGGGCCGGTGTTTCCTGCCCTCCCGGCCAGTGCCGGTACGGGCTGCGGGCCGGCGGATGTGGCAAAATCATGCATTCCCTTTCACGCCACCGGTGTCATTTCTTCATGGCAGCTAGATCATTGCTTCAGGTGCCGTCGCGCCACGCCGCGTCGGCAGGCAGGGTGTGCCATGGCTGACCAGATGGGGCATCTGCCGCGTGGTCCAGGACGCATTCTCAAGGCCGCCAAGTGGTCCTGGCAGGGGCTTTGCGCGGCCTGGTCGCACGAGTCCTCGTTCCGGCTCGAGGTCTATTTGTTCATCGTGCTGACGCCGATAGCGCTGTGGCTGGGCAACACGCCGGTTGAACAGGTGCTGCTGATAGGCTCCATGCTGCTGGTGATGGCCATGGAGCTGGCCAATTCCGCCATCGAGGCGGTGATCGAACGCTACGGGCCGGAGTACCACGTACTGGCTGGCCGCGCCAAGGACATGGGCTCGGCGGCGGTGTTCGTGCTGATGATGAATGTTCTGCTGTGCTGGGGGCTGATCCTCGGGTCCCGGCTTTTCTGAAACCACCTGCCGGGCGGCGGTGGTGATCTGGTTCTACTGAAGGATTGCGTGCATGTCTTTTGAGTTTCTTGCCGACCCCAATGTCTGGGTCACCTTGTTCATGCTCAGCGCACTGGAAATCGTGCTGGGCATCGACAACCTGGTGTTCATCTCCATCGCGGTCGGGCGCCTGCCCGAGCACAAGCGCCCGCTGGCGCGCCGCGTCGGCATCGCCGTGGCCTGCATCACCCGCATCATGCTGCTGGTGTCGCTGGCCTACCTGGCGCACATGGAGGCCAACCTCTTCAACGTCGCCGGCATGGGCATCTCCATCCGCGACTTGGTGCTGATCCTTGGCGGCCTGTTCCTGCTCTACAAGGGCATCAAGGAAATCCGCGAGCTGGTCAGCGGCGGTGAGGATGCGGATCCCACCACCACCAAGGCCTCGGCCACCTTCGGCATGGTGATCGCGCAGATCGCCGTCATCGACATCGTGTTCTCGCTGGACTCGGTGATCACCGCCGTCGGCATCGCCGACCACATCCCGGTGATGGTCTGCGCCGTGCTGCTGGCGGTGGCGGTGATGCTGCTGGCGGCCAACCCGCTGGGCCGCTTCATCGACGCCAACCCGACCGTGAAGCTGCTGGCGCTGGCCTTCATCCTGATGGTGGGCGCGGTGCTGGTGCTCGACGGTCTGGACGTGCATGTGCCCAAGCCCTACATCTACGCCGCCATGGGCTTCTCAATCATGGTGGAGTGGCTGAACCTGCTGATGCGCCGCAACGCCAAGGCGCACCACATTCCCGGTTCGACGGAGTGGTGAGCCGGGCGCTTGCCTGACTGGAAGCCAAAGGGGCCGGCATTGCCGGCCCTTTTCGTATTCACACACTACACATCGGCCGTGGCATGCTCGCCGTTCCAGCCGTCCAAGGACCTGAACATGCGCCAGTTTCTCCGCCTGATGTTGCTTGTCATCGTGGCAATCTCCATTTCCGGGTGTGGTTACAACGCCATCCAGCAGAAGGACGAGGCGGTCAAGGCCGGCTGGTCCGAGGTGGTGAACCAGTACAAGCGCCGCGCCGACCTGATTCCCAACCTGGTCAACACCGTGCAGGGCTATGCCCAGCAGGAACGCCAGGTGCTGACCGAAGTGACCAATGCCCGCGCCAAGGTGGGGCAGATCCAGGTCAACGCCGACGACGCGGCCTCGCTGCAGCAGTTCCAGCAGGCACAGGGTGAGCTGGGCAGCGCGCTGTCGCGCCTGCTGGTGGTCAGCGAGAACTACCCGACGCTGAAGTCGGACCAGAACTTCCGTGACCTGCAGGCGCAGCTGGAAGGCACCGAGAACCGCATCACCGTGGCCCGTGGCCGTTACATCCAGCTGGTGCAGGACTACAACACCTACATCCGCCAGTTCCCGACGGTGATCACGGCCAAGATGTTCGGCTACGCTGCCAAGCCCAACTTCACCGTCGAGAACGAGGCGCAGATCGCCCAGCCGCCGGCCGTGAATTTCGGCACGCAGCCGTCGTCGCAGCCGCAGCAGAACCCGCAGCCGGCCCCGGCGCAGTGAGCCGCGCCCGGTGAGCCGCGTGCTGCCACGGCTGTGGCTGCTGGTCTGCCTGCTCGGCCTTGTGGGCTGGGCGGGGCTGGCCGGTGCGCAGCAGCTGGCACCGATCCCTGCGATGGATTCGCCGGTGGTGGATACCACCGGCACGCTGGATGCCGCGCAGACGCAGGCGCTTGAGCAGCAGGCACTGGCCCTGCAGCAGCGCAAGGGCAGCCAGCTGCAGGTGCTGATCGTGCCCACCACCCAGCCCGAGGACATCGCCCAGTACACCACCCGCGTGTTCGATCAGTGGAAGCTCGGGCGCAAGGGCGTGGATGACGCCGTGATGCTGGTGG
>DALZZG010000005.1:9544-54327 GCA_031987665.1 Stenotrophomonas sp.
ACGGGCTGGAAGGCGCCATTCCCGATGCGATCGCCAACCGCGTGATCCAGGAATACCTGGTGCCGCATTTCCGCCAGAACGACTATGCCGGCGGTATCACCGTCGCCACGGGCGTGCTGGTCAAGCTGATCGATGGCGAGGAGTTGCCGGCACCGGTCAGCAGCAACCGCCAGCGGGATGGGGGCGGTGAAAGCACGTTCTTCTTCGCGCTCGTCATCGGCGTGGTCGCCTCGGTGTTCATGCGCCTGCTGCTCTCGCGCAAGCCGCGCGGCGTGCGCGGGCTGCTGGCGGCGGTCCTGGCCGGCATCGCAGGGCTGGTGCTGCTGTCGGTGGTGGGCGGTGGCATCGCGGCCATGTCGGCGCTGTTCTTCTCCTTCGGGCGCAGCTCGGGTGGTTTCGCCAGCGGCGGCGGCTGGGGCAGTGGCGGCTTCGGCGGCGGTGGTTTTGGTGGAGGTGGCGGCTTCGGTGGGGGTGGAGGCGGCTGGTCCGGTGGTGGTGGCATGTCGGGAGGCGGTGGCGCCTCGGGGAGCTGGTGATGCGCTGGTTGCGCCATGTGTTCGCACCGTCCGCGCAGGCGGCGTTCCCGGAAGCCAGTCTGGACCGGATCGCCCATGCCATCGCCGAGGGCGAGCGCCATCACGATGGACAGGTGATGTTCGCTGTGGAGTCCGATCTGCCGCTGTCGGCGCTGTGGAAGGGCGTCAGCCCGCGCCAGCGCGCCGAGCATGCCTTTGCGGTGCTGCGTACCTGGGATACCGAGGCCAACAACGGTGTGCTGGTCTACCTGCTGCTGGCCGACCACGCCATCGAGATCGTGGCTGACCGTGGTCTGGCCACGCATGTGGACACCGCGCAGTGGCAGTTGGTCTGTGACCACCTGCGCGAGCAGCTGGCCAGCGGTGACCGCGAGGGCGCGGTGCTGGCGGCCGTTGCCGAGATGTCGCAGCTGCTGGCGGTGCATTTCCCGCCGGACCTGCAGCGTCCGCGTCGCAATGAACTGCCTGACCGCCCGCAGCTGCTTGATTGAGCTGGCGGTTGTGAGCGCGGCGCGCAGCCCTGAGAATACGGATTGGTTCGTAGAGCAGTGCCCGCATGATCTATCTCCATGACATAGACCCCATCGCCTTCTCGCTGGGGCCGATCAAGGTGCACTGGTACGGCATCATGTACCTGCTGGGCTTCGGCGCCGCCTGGTGGCTGGGCCGCCAGCGCATCCGTGCCGGGCGCCTGCCGGGCGTGACCGAAAACGGTTTTTCCGACCTGCTGTTCTATTCCATGCTCGGCGTGGTACTGGGCGGCCGCATCGGCTACATGCTGTTCTATGCCACCGCCGAGTTCCTGCACAACCCGCTGCTGCTGCTGCGGGTGTGGGAGGGAGGCATGAGTTTCCATGGTGGCCTGCTGGGCGTGCTGGCCGCGGGCTGGTGGTGGACGCGCAAGCATCGGCTGCACTTCTTCGACACCATCGATTTCGTCGCGCCGCTTGTGCCGCTGGGGCTGGGCTTCGGCCGGGTGGGCAATTTCATCGGTGGCGAGTTGTACGGCAAGTTCACCAACGCCGGCTGGGGTGTGATCTTCCCGCACTCGCCGCTGAAGGATGTGCCGGCCGGGCTGCCCACGATGGAGCAGCTGATCTCTGCCGCGCAGATCAAGCAGGACTATGCTGCCGGCCTGCTGGACCAGTACGCGCGTCACCCCTCGCAGCTGTATGAAGCGCTGCTGGAAGGGCTGGTGATGTTCGTGGTGCTGTGGCTGTATTCGATGAAGCCGCGCCCGCGTTATGCGGTCTCCGGCCTGTTCGCGCTGATGTATGGCAGCTTCCGCTTTCTGGTGGAATTCGTGCGCATGCCGGACAACGGCGCCTACGTCGCCTTCGACTGGCTGACCCGTGGCCAGATCCTGAGCCTGCCGCTGATCGCGCTGGGTCTGGTGCTGCTGGCGATGTCGCGCCGCGCGCCGGCGCTGCAGCCGCAACCGATGCCCAAGGGAGAAGGCGCGTGAAGCAATATCTGGATCTGTTGGGCCATGTGCTGGAACACGGCAGCGAGAAATCCGACCGTACCGGCACCGGCACGCGCAGCGTGTTCGGCTGGCAGATGCGCTTCGATCTGAACCAGGGCTTCCCGCTGGTCACCACCAAGAAGCTGCACCTGCGCTCGATCATCCATGAGCTGCTGTGGTTCCTGAAAGGCGAAACCAACATCGCCTACCTGAAGGACAACAAGGTCAGCATCTGGGACGAATGGGCCGATGCCAATGGCGACCTGGGGCCGGTGTACGGCAAGCAGTGGCGCAGCTGGGCGACGGCCGATGGCCAGCAGATCGACCAGATGCAGTGGCTGGTGGACGAGATCAAGCGCAACCCGGATTCGCGCCGGCTGGTGGTCAGTGCCTGGAACGTGGGCGAGCTGTCGCAGATGGCGCTGATGCCCTGCCACAACCTTTTCCAGTTCTATGTGGTGGACGGCAAGCTCAGCTGCCAGCTGTACCAGCGCAGCGGCGACATCTTCCTCGGCGTGCCGTTCAACATCGCCAGCTACGCGCTGCTCACCCACATGGTGGCGCAGGCTACCGGGCTGGGCGTGGGCGATTTCGTGCACACGCTGGGCGACGCGCATCTGTATTCCAATCATTACGAGCAGGCCCGCGAGCAGCTTGCCCGCGCACCGCGCGCACTGCCGAAGTTGTGGTTGAACCCCGAGGTCACCGACCTGTTCGGTTTCAGATTCGACGACATCCGCATCGATGACTACGATCCGCATCCCGCCATCAAGGCGCCGGTGGCGGTATGAGTGAGACGCGGGAACCGGAGGCTGGGAAGGCGGGAACACCTGGCCCCCGGATTTCGTTGATTGCCGCGTTGGATCGCAACCGTGGCATCGGCCAGAACAATGCGATGCCGTGGCACCTGCCGGACGACTTCCAGCACTTCAAGGCACTCACCCTGGGCAAGCCGATCCTGATGGGTCGCAGGACGGCCGAGTCACTCGGACGCGCGCTGCCGGGGCGGACCAATCTGGTGCTGACCCGCAGTGGGCAGGTGCCGTTCGATGGCATGCGTGCGGTGGCGACATTGGACGAAGCGCTGGCCGTCGTGGCTGAAGAGGGCGCCGATGAGCTCTGCGTGATTGGTGGGGGCGAGATCTATCGCCTGCTGCTGGCGCAGGCCACCGATCTGTACCTGACCTGGGTGGATGCCGAGGTGCAGGCCGATACGCATTTTCCTGACGTCGATCCTGCGGTCTGGCAGGAGATGGACAGCGAGCCGCACGCGGCGGATGCGCGGCATGCGTTCGCGTTCCGGTTCGTGCATTACGTGCGGCGTTGAGGGTGGGTTGAGGCGGTAAGAGCGTTAAGTGCGAGGTCGCTACGGGTGAAAGAAGTAGAGGTGAAGCGCTACGTCATTGACCAAGCGAGGTTGCCCGCTGGCTACCCGACTCATGCCCACGATCCGAGCTTTTGGGAGTCGCTCGGTCGAGCGGTGGCAACCTTCGGCTTCCTTGAGGAGGTGCTGCTCAAGGCCATTTTTGTCTTTACCGTGACAACACCATACGAAGAAGGTGAGCTTGAAGCTGCTTATGCTGCATGGTTGCCTAAGATGACCCGCTCGCTTTCCGATCCACTGAGTAACCTCATCGATACTTATGGCAAAGCCGTACGCGAGCACCCAAGCGCCCACATTGAGTGCCTTGATGACTTGCTGGTTGATCTTCGAGCCGCATGCAAGACGCGAAATGCACTTCGTCACGGTTCGTGGCACGTTCCCGATAGTGCCCGGCGGAGCGTTCCCTTTTACGTGAACAGGCTGGGTGAGATGTTCGAAACTGCAGTGGATTGTGCCTTCTTGGACCAGCTGCAAAGGGCTGTTGCAGACCTATCCTGTGCCGTAATGAATACAGTTACGTATATGGGCTGGCAGTTTCCCGGCTCGGGCGGGCCAGGCCACATAGTCTGGCGAAAGGGTAGCGGCACAAGCGAAGCCGGCGTCTGACAATTCATTCAAGCCGACACCGTTTCGCGATGTGGCTTAACTCAGGCGTTACCCCTCCCCAGCCCTCCCCTTCGCCTTTGGCGAAAGGGAGGGGGTGTATGTCGGCAATCTGCAAGTTGCGCTTGAACCCGCTGTTGCCCCCTCCCTTGCGCGCAGCGCTGGGGAGGGCCGGGGAGGGGTCGCTTCGAGCAACATGCAACCGGAACCGAATCACTCCACAGGCCGGTAATGCCCAATGATCCGGTGCTGGAACAGCAGATTCTGCTCCTGCGTGCCGCGTGCGATGTTGTGCAGGATCAGCGGTGTGCCATCGGCCAGCCTGCGGTCCGAGACGATGCCCACATGCAGCAGGCCGTTGCCGTTGAGCTTCCACGCCACGATGTCGCCTGCGGCATAGTCGCCAGACGCCGTGCTGATGGCGCGCTCCCAGCCTTGCCGCTGGAACCAGCGCATCTGGTTGGGGACGCGGCGGTGGTCGATGTTCGCGTCCGGGCGTGACAGGCCCCACAACGACGGGTATTCGCCGAAGTGCGCACGCATGTCTTCATGGATGCGTTGCTGCAGATCGATGCCGTGTATGCGCAGCGCGCGGATCACCACGTCCGTGCAGACGCCCCGGTCCGGTGGCGGGTCGCCACCGGGATAGGTCAGGGCGAAATAGGCAGGGTCATAACGGGTGGTGACGCCGACCTGCGCGCGGGCGGCCGCTACCAGCGGGGGTGATGGTTCCGATGTCGTGGGAGCCGATGCAGGCGACGCCGGCGGTACGGACACTTCCGCATCACGCCGGCATGCCGACGACAGAAGTGCGGCCACCAGCAGCAATGCGGATGGCCGCAGCTTCATTCGGCGGGCGTGTTGCCTGTGGGCGGTGTCTCGCCACGCGGTTGACCACCGCGCTGCCGACGCGGACGCCGGCGTGGTTCGCGGCGGCGCTCGCCGTTGTTGCCGTCACCGCGTGGTTCACCACGACCTTCGCCACGCGCTTCACCCTGTGGCTTGCGTGGCGGCTGTGCGCCCGGCACCACGGCGGGTACGTCGCGGCCTGCTACCTGCACCACGCGCAGCTCCTCGTCGTCCAGTCGCAGCGCGGTGAGCTTGCCGCCCCAGACCGCGCCGGTGTCGATGGCGTGCACGCCCTGGGTGATGGTCAGGCCCAGTGCCGACCAATGACCGCACACCATCTTCAGTTCGCGCTCCACACGCCCTGGCACTTCAAACCACGGGTACATGCCCTGCGGCTGCGTGCCCGGCGTGCCCTTGTCTTCCATGCCGATGCGCCCGCGCGGCGTGCAGTAACGCATGCGGGTGAAGATGTTGATGATGGCGCGCGAGCGCTCGTAGCCGCTCAGCCCCGGCGACCAGCACGGCTTGTCGCCGTACATGTTGCGGAACAGCTTGCGGTAGCCGCTGCCGTGCAGCTGCTGCTCCACTTCGCGCGCATGCTTCTCGGCCATCGCCACCGTCCACTTCGGCGCGAGGCCGGCATGGAACATCATCCAGCCCAGTTCGCGGTCCACATGCAGCAGCTTCTGCATGCGCAGCCACTCCAGCAGCACGTCGCGATCCTCGGCCAGCACCACGCGCTGCAGGTCAGGGTTGACCTTGCGCTGCTCTTCCTCGGTGCGGGCGCCCACGGCCAGCAGTGACAGGTCATGGTTGCCCAGCACCACCACGCTGTGTTCGCGCAGCGAATGCACAAGGCGCAGGGTTTCCAGCGACTGTCCGCCGCGGTTGACCAGATCGCCGCAGAACCACAGCTTGTCAGTGGCGGGGTCGAAGTTGATCTTTTCCAGCAACCGCTGGGTGACGTCGTAGCAGCCCTGCAGGTCGCCGATTGCCCAGGTCGCCATCAGTGCAGTGTCCTGGGCACGGACAGCACGAACGGTGCGATGGGCGCGGCGAACTCGGTGCCGTCATCGGCCAGCATGTCGTAGTGGCCCTGCATGGTGCCGTACTCGGTGCCGATCATCACGCCGGAGGTATAGCGGAATTCCTCACCCGGGCGCAGGCGCGGCTGCTCACCGACCACACCTTCGCCATCGACATGCTCGACACGGCCTTCGCCGTCGGTGATGCGCCAATGGCGGCTGATCAGGCGCGCAGGCACGCTGCCGCTGTTGTGGATGCGGATCGTGTAGGCGAAGGCGAAGCGCCCGTCCTCGGGAGCCGACTGTTCGTCGATGAAGCGAGGAGAGACCTCGATCTCGATCGCGTAGTGGCAGGTATCGTCCATGGGGGGAGTGTAAGCAAAAGCAGGTGATCGGATTGCGCAGGTGCGTGGCTCAGGGGCGCGGCACATTGGCAAGGCGGATGAAGTCGGCCACTTCGAGCTGTTCGGCACGCGCATCGCTGCGCACGCCGGCAGCAGCGAAACCGGCTTCGTCGATGACGCCATTGAGTGCGTTGCGCAGCGTCTTGCGGCGCTGGCCGAAGGCAGCCTTCACCACTTCGGCGAAGCGCTGCGGGTCCTTGATGTCCACCGTGGCCGGATCGCGCGGCACCAGCCGCACCACGGCCGAATCCACCTTCGGCGGCGGCCTGAATGCGCCCGGTGGCACGACGAACAGCGAGGTCACCTGGCACCACGCCTGCAGCATCACGCTCAGGCGGCCATAGACCTTGCTGCCCGGGCCTGCGGCCATGCGGTCCACCACTTCCTTCTGCAGCATGAAGGTCATGTCGGAGATCGCGGCGGCGTGTTCCAGCGCATGGAACAGGATGGGCGAGGAGATGTTGTAGGGCAGGTTGCCGACCAGACGGATCCTGGAGCCGGCAGCCAATTCAGTGAAATCAACCTGCAGCACATCACGGTGGACGATACTCAGTTCGCCCAGCGGCGCGGCAGCGGCGGTGAGCGGCGCGATCAGGTCGCGGTCGAACTCGATGACCGTCAGCTTCGGGTGGCGGCGCAGCAGTGGAAAGGTGATGGCGCCCTGGCCCGGGCCGATTTCGACCAGACGTTCGCCGTCCTTCGGGTTGACCGCCATTACGATCTTTTCGACGTAATGCGTGTCGGCAAGGAAGTGCTGGCCCAGCTGCTTCTTGGCTGGCGCGGTGAAACCGACGCCGGCGCGCGGGGGATGTGAGGAATTCATGCGCTGATTTTACGTTGTGCGGCCAGTCGGGCGCACAACGCGGTGGCGGCGAACAGGCTGGAGGGGTCGGCCACGCCACGGCCCGCGAGGTCCAGGGCGGTGCCATGGTCCACCGCCACGCGCGGGTAGGGCAGGCCCAGAGTGATGTTGGTGGCCTGCTCGAAGCCGCTGTATTTGAGCACCGGCAGGCCCTGATCGTGGTACATGGCCAGCACCGTGTCGAAACCGGCCAGTTTCGCCGGCAGGAAAGCGGTGTCAGCCGGCAGGGGGCCGATCAGGTCCATGCCCTCGCTGCGCAGCTGCTGCAGCAGGGGGATGATCAGGTCGAGCTCTTCGCGGCCCAGATGGCCATCTTCGCCGGCATGGGGGTTCAGGCCGAGCACGGCGATGCGCGGTTGGGTCAGGCCGAAGTCACGGCGCAGCGCCTGATGCGTGGTGTAGATGACCTTGCGCAGGCTGTCGGCGGTGATGGCATCGGCCACGTCGCGCAGCGGCAGGTGGGTGGTGACCAGCGCCACGCGCACGATGTCGTTGGCGAGCATCATCACCACATCGACACCGGCCTGCCGGGCCAGCAGTTCGGTGGTGCCGCTGTAGGCGATGCCGCCCTCATTGATGACGGCCTTGTGCACCGGGCCGGTGACCACGCCATCGAGCTCACCATCCAGACAGGCCTGTCCGGCGGCGAGCAGGGCGCCGATCACGGCCGGTGCGTTGCGCGGGTCGGGCTGACCGAACTGGCTGGGCACGGCATTGGCGAGCGTGCGCAGGCGCAGGTCACCCGGCTGGCGGGCATCGGCGTCTTCAGGCAGCAGGCGCAGGGGCAGGCCGAGTGCATCGGCGGCGGCCTGCAAGGTTTGCGGGTCCGCAAACGTCAACAGCCGGCAGTCACTGCGCGGCTGTTGGGCAAGGCGGATGCAGAGTTCCGGGCCGATCCCGGAGGGCTCGCCCGGAACCAGAGCGAGCTTGGGAAGCATGGATCAGGGCTTGGCCGGCTCGGCCGGGGCCGCGGCCGGATCGGCGGTGCCCTCGGCGCGGTCGCCACTGCGGAAGCTGACGTAGGCTTCGCCACGCAGTTCCTGCAGGAAGCGGTTGTATTCCTCGTCCAGCTTGCGGCGGCCGATCTGGTCACGGATCTGCGCGCGCTGGTTGTCGTCGGTCACGTCGCTCTGGCGGGTGGCCACGCGCTGCACGATATGCCAGCCGGCATCGGTGCGGAACGGTGCGGTCACGCCGCCGTCGGCCACGCCTTCAACCTGCCTGCCGAAGTCCGGGCCGAACGCATCGGCCGGGAACCAGCCCAGGTCGCCGCCTTGGCCGCGGCTGTTGGCGTCGTCGGAGGACTCCTTGGCCACGGTCTGGAAGTCGGCACCGCCGTTGATGCGCGCACGCAGGGTCTCGGCCTTGGCCTTGGCGGCCGCCTCGTTCACCTGGTCGGTGATGCGAATCAGGATGTGGCGGGCGTGGTACTCGGTGACTTTGTGCGAGGCAGCGCCGCCGCTGGCGTCACGCACTTCCACCAGCTTCAGCAGCTGGAAGCCGCTGGGGCCGCGGATCGGGCCGAGCACGTCGCCGGCCTTCAGGTTCTTGATCTGGCTGGAGAACGCGCTGGGGATTTCATCCAGGCTGCGCCAGCCCAGGTCACCGCCTTCCAGTGCGTTCGGGCTGTCCGAATAGCGCACGGCTGCGGCCGAGAAATCCAGCTCACCCTTGTCCAGCAGGCCCTTGATGCCATCGACCTTGTTCTGGCCGGTGGCGATCTGGTCGGCGCTGGCACCGTCGGGCAGGGCCACCAGGATGTGCGCCAGATGGTACTGGGCACTGCCGGTGGCCTGCTGGGCCAGTGCGGCGTCCACTTCACCCTCGCTGACACTGATGCGGCTCTGCGCGAAGCTCTGGCGCAGGCGCTGGGTGATGATTTCCTCGCGCACCGAATTGCGGAAATCGGTGTAGCCGATGCCATCCTGGGCAAGACGCTGGCGCAGGCCATCGACATTGGTGCCGTTCTGCTGGGCGATGCTGGCCACGGCGTGGTTCAGTTCCTCATCGCTGACGCGGATGCCGCTGCCTTCGGCACGGGCCACCTGCAGCTTGACCAGCACCAGACGCTCCAGCACCTGGCGCTCCAGCACGCCTTCCGGCGGCAGCTGGTTCTCACGACCGGCGTACTGGGTCTTGATGTTGTTGACCGCGCGCTGCAGTTCGCTCTGCAGGATCACGTCCTCGTCAACAACGGCGGCAATGCGGTCCAGCGGCTGCTGCTGTTGGGCAGCGGCCGGGGTGGACACGCCGGAGAACGCCAGCAGGGTGGCGAGGACAGCGGGAAGGGTCTTGGTCATGGAATCAGGTTCGGATCGTATTCGTCCTCGATCGCCTGGATGCTGCTGGGCGGCACGAGGTACAGGTCGTCTCGGTTATAGCCGAGAATAGCACGGCGCAGGGTGCGGTCCGTGTCCTGTCCGACCGAGCTCAGGCCCTTGAGCACGAACTCGATCTGGAAGGAGTTGTTGAGGTCACCCTCGCGGTTCTTGACGTAGCGGCGCGCCAGCGCACGCACGGCCAAGCAGCAGCTGTCCCACTGCACGCCACCGATGATCTCCAGCGGCTTGCGGTCGTTCTCCAGCAGCGAGTAGTAGTAGCGGCCGACGATGCTCCAGCGCGGGTTGATCGGGTACAGGAAGGAGAAATCCACCTGCTTGAGCTGGTCGGTGTTGGTGCTCGGGTTGCCGCGGTAGCGATAGCTCAGGTTGATGATGCCATCGTTCGGAAACAGGTAGCGCGCACGCACGCTGGCCAGGTCTTCCTTCTTGTACTTGGGATTCCACTGGTAGGTGGAGCCCAGCGTCCAGCGGTCATTGATGGCCCAGTTCACGTCCGCCACCCAGGCCGACTTGCCTTCCTCGACGATCGGCTCGTTCGGGTTGGTGTAGTCCAGACGGATGCGGGAGTCGTCGAAATAGGTGATCTGGCCGATGCTGGCCGACAGTTTTTCCCTGCCGTCGGCCTGACGGATCAGGCGGGTGGTCAGGGCAGTGGTCAGCTGGTTGGCGTCGTTCTGGCGGTCCGCACCGGTGTAGCGCGAATCGCGGAACAGCTGGCCCCAGCTGAAGGTGAAGGCGCGGGTGTCGAACAGCGGCAGGTCGCTCTGGTCGCGGTACGGCGTGTTCAGGTAGAACAGGCGCGGTTCCAGCGTGTGCAGGTAGGACTTGCCGCCGATCTCGGTCTCACGGTCGAAATACACGCCCATGTCCAGACTGGCGATGGGCAGGCTGCGGTTGGGCGAGGTGTTGCCGCGCAGCTGCTCGGGCGTGGCGGTGGCCGGGTCGATGCCGGCTGCACGCAGCTGGCCCAGACGGATGTTGTCGGCCAGCTCGCGATCCAGCTGGTAGGCGGTGTAGCGCCAGGCCAGAGTCGGGGTGATGTACCACGACGCACCGGCCAGCGGCATGGACACATATGGCTTGACGTCCAGGCGCGAACCGCCTGGCCTCTGGGTGACTATGCCGTTGCGTTCGTACTCGCCATCCACGATGCGCTTTCCATGGATGTCGTCATGGGTGAAGCGCACGGCCTCCGCATAGACGCCGGTCTCGAACCAGCGGCCGAAATCCTCGTCCCAGGTGCCGAACAGCCGCGGTTGGCGGTTGTAGGGCAGGGCAGCTTCGGTCAGCGTGTAGTCGGTCAGCTGCCATTTGTCGGCCATGATGCCGGCGGTCCAGCTGCGGCCGGTGCCGTACACGCCTGCCGTGCTCTGCAGGTTGGACGCGGTGACGCCGTTCAGGCGGTTGGAGAAGTCTTCGATGTAGCGCTCATCGCTGACCCACGCCAGGTTGGCGCGTGCCTGCCAGTGGCGGTCGATGTTGTGGTAACCGCCGAACATCACCTTGCCGCGGTCCCGATCGCGCAACGAGTCGTTGGGCAGGAACGCGGTATCCAGCTGGCCACGGCCGCCGCTGTACAGGTAGCGGAACTCGTTCTCCAACATCAGGCCGCGCTTGCTCATGTAGCGCGGGGTCAGCGTGTCGTCGTAGTTCGGCGCGATGTTGAAATAGATCGGCTGCGCGTAATCGAAACCGTTGCGCCCGGACATGCTCAGCTTGGGATAGAGCAGGCCGGTCTGGCGGCGGTCGTCGATGGGGAACTTGAACCAAGGGGCCCACAGCACCGGCACCTTGCCGATGCGCAGCACGGCGTTGCGCGCGGTGCCGAAGCCTTCTTCGTTGTCCACTTCGATCTGCGGCGCCACCAGCTTCCACACCGGCTGCGACGGGTCGCAGGTGGTGTAGGTGGAGTGGTGCATCTGCCCCACCGAGCCCTGCAGGTCGATCGACTCGGCGCCGCCGTTGCCGCGCCGGGAGACCAGCTGGTACTGGATGTTGCTGATCTTGTGGGTGTCCGCCTCCTGGTTGCCCTCTGCACGCTCGGCCACCAAGCGGATGGACGAATCCGAATAGCGCACGTTGCCTTCAGCGATGTAATTGCCGCTTTCGATATCGAAGCGCAGGTCGTCGGTGCCCAGGAACTGGTCACCACGCTTGAGCACCACGTTGCCCTGGTACTGGGGAACGTCGACGGTGCCGCTGAGCTCGTTGCCCGCGATGTCGGTGGGCAGCTGGTCGCGCTTGGCGGCGACGGCCGGGTCGGCCCTCGGGGCCTCATCGAACGCCGGCAGCGCATCGGTTGCCGGGCACAGGCCCCAGTTGACCGGTTTGTCATCGGCCATCGCCGGCAGGCAGATGGCAATGCTCAGGGGCAGGGGAAGCAGACGGAGGGCTTGGCGCACGCGGTCAGGATTCGGGGGGAAACGGCGGCTAGCTTGCCGTATCGCCTGCATCGGGGCAATGAATGCCGGCCCCGGGAGCGGGCTAGGGTTCATCCCTTGGCGTCGTCCAGCAGGGCCTGGACATGCACCACACTGCACTCGCGCAGGGCTTCCAGGTCGTAGCCGCCCTCCAGCATCGACACCACCCGGCCATTGCCGTGGCGACGTGCGATGGCGGCCAATTCGGTGGTCAACCAGCCGAAATCGTCGGTTTCGACCATCAGATCGGCCTGCGGGTCGCGCATGTGAGCGTCGAAACCGGCGGAAATGAACAGCAGCTGCGGCCTGAATGCGTCGATCTGCGGCAGCATGTCATCGGCCCAGGTGTTGCGGAAGCGGAAGCTGTCGCTGCCCGGCGGCAGCAGGATGTTGCAGACATTGCCCACGCCGCGCTCGCGCATGCTGCCCGAGAAGGGGAACAGCCCGGACTGGTGAGTGCTGAAGTAGGCCACCTTGGGGTCGGTCTCGAAAATGGCCTGGGTCCCGTTGCCGTGGTGCACGTCGAAATCGACGATGGCGATGCGTTCCAGCCCGTACTTGTCGCGGGCGTAGGCGGCGGCCACGGCCACGTTGTTGAACAGGCAGAAGCCCATGGCGGTATCGGCGGTGGCGTGGTGGCCGGGGGGGCGCACCGCGCAGAACACATGCCGCTGGCTGTCCTCGAGCATCACCGTGTCCACCGCTGCGACACCCGCTCCGGCCGCATGCAGCGCAGCGCTGGCCGAGCCGGGCGAGGTGAAGGTGTCCAGGTCGATGCGGCGCAGCGACGCGGTCTGCGTCTGCAGCATGTTGTCGATCAGCTCGCGGGTATGTACCCGCGCCAGTTCGCCCAGTTTGGCGGTGGGCGCCATGCGCCATTCCAGCCGGTCGGTGAAAGTGGCACGCAGCGCCGAAATCACCGCGTGCAGGCGCTCGGGTGATTCAGGGTGGTCGATGCCTGGATCGTGCCCAAGGCAGGCGGGGTGGGTGATTACCAGCATTCCCCCACTGTAACCGCTGACGCCAGCCCTTGGGTGGCGTCAGCACGGGACACTTCAGCTCAGCTGCGCCGGCGCTCGTGGTTCCACAGCACTTCGCCATGCCCACTGGCGCGCGCCAGCACACGGGACAGCACGAACAGCAGGTCGGACAGGCGGTTCAGGTAACGCATGGCCTCGCCACGCACCTCTTCCACGCGGGCCAAAGCCACGGTCTCGCGCTCGGCACGGCGGACGATGGTGCGTGCCAGATGGCAGCGCGCGGCGGCCTCACCACCGGCGGGCAGGATGAAATCCTTCAGCGGCGGCAGGTCGTCGTTGTAGCGGTCCAGGTGCTGCTCCAGCGCGTCGATGTCGGCGGCGTGGATGGCGGCGTGGCCGGGAATGCAAAGCTCGCCACCCAGATCGAACAACTGGTGCTGGATGGTGGTCAGCAGCGCGCGCACGTCCTCGGGCAGGTCCACGGCCAGCAGCACGCCGATGGCCGAATTGGCCTCATCGACGGTACCGTAGGCGTTGACCCGGGCCGAATCCTTGCCGGTGCGGCTGCCATCGCCCAAGCCGGTGCTGCCATCGTCACCGGTGCGGGTGTAGATCTTCGAGAGGCGGTTACCCATCGCGCGAGGCCGCCCTTAATGGGCGACGCGGCCGTTGGCCGGCTGACGGGTGGTCGCTTCCACAGCCACCTGCACCAGTGCGGCAGCGCCGGTGTAGAGGGCCGCGGTGCGCAGGTACGGTAGCAGCCAGTCGCTGTAGTTCTTGGCCCAGCCCGCGAAGGTCGGCTCGGCGACCGAGGCGCTGATCCAGTAGAAGCTGCCCTGCGCGATCAGGTGGCACAGTGCCACCGAGCCCACCAGAGTGGCGGCCAGCATGCCCAGCGACTGCCAGCTGGCGCGCTTGTAGTAGCGGCGCAGCAGCATGCCGCCCGCCCACATGGCGAAGTAGGCCGGCACCAGCATCCAGTACGCCGCCGAGACGCAGTAGTGCTGCCAGAAGCTCATGCCCTGGCTGCTGATCACCGCCCAGTCCACCACCACGGCCAGCGCCATCAGCAGCGGGAAGGCCCAGCGGGTCCAGCTGCGCAGGTAGAAGCCGCCGATGAAGAACACCGCCCAGGACGCGTCCGGCACCGGGGCGAAATGGTTGATGCGGGTGCCAGCCATCAGCAGCACCAGCAGGGACAGAACGAAAACACGTTGGGCGTTGGCGGTCATGACAGTGATCGGTTCGCGGAAACTGGCGCCATTCTAGCCGGAGTGGGGGTGAACTGGCGGTTGCGCTGCCGCATGACCACGGCCGAACCGGGCGGGCGAACCTTTATCATGGCCGCATGAGTGAGAACCATGACGTAGTGATCGTCGGCGGCGGCCTGGTGGGCGCCAGCCTTGCCATTGCCCTGGACCGCCTCGGGCTGGACGTGGGTCTGGTCGAAGCCACCCCCGGCGGCACCCTGCCGGCGGTGTTCGACCAGCGCAACCTCAGTTTCGCCGCGGCCACGGTCAACGCCCTGACCGCGCTGGGGGTGATGCAGCACCTGGCCAACCCGGGCGGTCCGATCCGCCGCATCCATGTCAGCCGTGCCGGTGACTTCGGCCGCGTGGTGATGCAGGCGCAGGACTATGGCCGCGATGCGTTCGGCCAGGTGGTGGTGGCACGCGATTTCGGCCAGGCGCTGGAGGCGCGGCTGGGCGAGCTGCAGCACCTGACCCGCTACCGTCCGGCTCGATTCGTCGGTCTGGGCGACAGCACCGATGGCCGTCGCGAGGTGGTGATCGCCGATGACAACGGCCAGCGCACGCTGAAGGCACGGCTGGTGGTGGGCGCCGACGGTACCCGCAGCGCCGTGCGGCAGGCGCTGGGCATCGACGCCACCGAGCACGACTACGAACAGACCCTGTTCGTGGCGCGGTTGCGCCCGGCCAAGGCGCCTGACGGCACGGCCTATGAACGCTTCACCGATACCGGCCCGACCGCCCTGCTGCCGCGCGGCGACCGCCATTACGGCGTGGTCCACGGCGTGGCGCGCGAGCAGGCCGACGCGGTGATGGCACTGGACGACAGCGGGTGGCTGGCGCGCCTGCAGGACGCCGTGGGCTGGCGCGGGGCGGTTACTGGAAAGCGGCCCGCGCAGCGCCTACCCGTTGATCCAGGTGCTGGCCACGCGGCTGGTGGGCGAACGCGCGCTGCTGCTCGGCAACGCCGCACAGACCATCCACCCGTTGGGTGCGCAGGGTTTCAACCTGGGCCTGCGCGATGCGCTCACGTTGGCTGAACTGATCGGCGACGCGGCGCAGGATGCCGGTGCCGCCGATCTGCTGCAGGCCTACGCGCAGCGGCGCGGGCCTGACCGCGAGCAGACGCTGGCCTTCTCCGATGGCCTGGCGCGGCTGACCAGCAACGCCTCGCCATTGATGCGCCCGCTGCGCAGCCTCGGTCTGGTCGCCGCTGCGCACGCCACGCCGTTGCAGTCGTGGCTGGTGGGTGGCGCCATGGGTTTCCGCGGGCAGGTGCCCGAACTGTGCAGGAGTGAAGCGCGATGAGCCGTCGCGGGCAGTGGGATGCAGTGGTCGTCGGTGGTGGCGTGGTGGGTGCGGCCTGCGCGTTGGCGCTGGCTATCGAAGGCCTGCAGGTAGCGCTGGTCGAAGGACGTGAGCCGCCGGCATGGTCGCCGCAGCGGCCCGACCTGCGTGTGTTCGCCTTCGCCGCCGACAACGCCGCGTTGTTTGAATCACTGGGCGTATGGGAATCCGTGCGTCAGGCCAAGGTGCGCGCCTATCGCCGCATGTGCGTCTGGGATGCGGGCGGTGGCGGTGATCTGACCTTCGATGCGGATGCGCTGGGGCGCCGTGAACTGGGGTGGATCGTCGAGAACGGCCTGCTGGTGGATCGCCTGTGGGCGGCGCTGCCGGGGGCGGGCGTGCAGCTGTACTGCCCTGCGCGTGTGGAGAGCATGGAGCAGGACGAGAAGGGTGTGCGCCTGCGGCTGGATGACGGGCGTCGCATCGAAGCGGCCATCGCCATCGCCGCCGATGGTGGTGAATCCACACTGCGCACGCTGGCAGGTCTGGAGGTGTCGCGGCACGACTACGGCCAGCGTGGCGTGGTGGGCTACATCGACAGCGCGCTGCCGAACCAGGACACCGCGTGGCAGCGCTTTCTCGCCACCGGCCCGTTGGCGGTGCTGCCCTATGACACGCACCGCAGCTCCATCGTCTGGACGCTGCCCGATGCGGAGGCCGAGCGCGTGCTGGCGCTGGACGATGACAGCTTCAGCCGCGAGCTGACCAATGCGTTCGCCGGGCGTCTGGGCGAGCTGCGCGTGGCTTCGCTGCGCGCGGCGTTCCCGCTGCGCCGTCAATTGGCGAAGGCCTATGTGGCAGGGCGCGTGTTGACCCTGGGCGACGCCGCGCATGTGGTGCATCCGCTGGCAGGGCAGGGCGTCAATCTGGGCCTGCGTGATGTCGCTGGCCTGCGCGACATGGTGCGCGAGGCGCGGCAGCGCCGTCAGGACTGGACAGCGCCGCATCGCCTGCAGCGCTGGGCGCGTGCGCGCCGCAGTGACAACACTGTGGCGGCCTACGGTTTCGACGCGATCAACAAGGTGTTTTCCAACGACGAACTGCACCTGACACTGGCACGCGGCGCATTGCTTGGATTGGCAGGCCGCATGCCGCCGCTGTTGTCGTTGTTCTGGAAGCGCGCCTCGGGGCTTTGAGGCGCGTTCTCTGCAGCCCCCTGTGGTTCAACAGACGCGGGGTGCTGTTGCCTTACTGCACCAGCCAGCCCTTGAGCTGCTCGCGGTTCAGCTTGCCGCGCCGACTCGTGTCCAGCGCCTTGAACTCGTCGGCCAGTGAAGGATTGGCCTGCGCTTCTTCAAGGCTGATGAAGCCATCGCCATCCACATCCATCGCCTCGAAGTTGATGCGGTAGTTGCCCGCCACCTTGTCCGGCTGGATCGAACGCACCGTCACCTGCGCCTGGTCCAGTGCGGTCCGCACCTGCGCGGAATGGGTGACGCGGCCACTGGACAGCGGCTGTTCGCGCACGTTCACCGGCGCACCTTCCAGTGGTGCGGTGGTGGCGGTATCGCGCGGGCCCACCTGGGCTTGGGCAATGGAAAGCGGCAGGCAGACGAGCAGGCCGGGCAGGCAATGGCGGACGCGGAACACAGGCACCTCATGGCGGAGTGAATGCCAGCCGGTCCGCCTGGGCCTTCCCCTGCAATGCACATCGCCCTGCGGCGATCTGCGCGAGGCGGATATGGCGGCATAACCGTCTGGCTGTGGCGACATCCTACCCATTGCAGGCTGAGCCTGCGCCGCACCCCATCACAGCGGCGGCATCACACCGATGGCCGGTGGTGGTGCCGTCGCCGTTTCAGCCCGGAATGAAGGGGAACAGCAGCTTCAGCAGCCCCTTCAGGCCGCCTTCTGCCGTGGAGCTGATGGCCTTTGCACCGAGGCTGTTCAGGGCGCGCCGCAAGTCTTCCCAGCGCAGCTTGGTGATGTCCTTCTTCAGCAGGTCGGCCACTTCCTCGGAGGTCGGGGCCAGCTTCTTCAGTTCGGCCAGCGTGGCTTCCGGGTCGGGCTGCAGGTAGTTCCAGCGTTCGGCGATCTTGAGCAGGGTGTCGAAGCGCACCGCCACCACGTCGCGGTTGCGTTCGTACACGGGAATGGCGCCGACATCGAGAATGGCCTGCTCGAACTGCTGCGCGTCATCAGGGTGTTCGATGCGGATGGCGAGGAAGCCTTCCTTGCGGCTGCGCTCGGTCACATGCTTCGCACCCGAGCGCAGGTTGGCTTCGGAGAGCACGCCCGCGACGATGCGTTGCAGGGCGGCTTCGCCTTCTTCCGGCACCAGTGCGCGCCAACGCGCGTAGCCATCGCGGCGCAGACCTTTGACCTTGGCCGGTGTCACCCGCAGGCGCAGGGCGACCGCCGCATTGGATTCACTGCGGCTGATCGCGCCATCGCGTTCGAGCAGCACGAAGATCAGCAGTTCCAGATCGCGCTTGGTCAGCGACTGGAAGCCCTGCAGCAGGGTCAGTCGCAGGAATTCATTGCCGAACGCGGCCGGGTCCTTCAGTTCGATTGCCTGCATCGGGGTCCTCCATCCATGGCTACAAGCATGCACCAGCGGTGTGGCAGGGGATGAGACAGCACCGGCCCCTGCAGCACGCCGGATTCAGCGTTTGGTCGGTGCGGATTCAATCGGAACGCGCAGCGGATTGCCGCCCTGCGCACTGGACTCGCATTTGCCCTTCACGCAGCTGCAGCCGCTGATCTCAGCGAAGCCGCACACGCTCATCATGCCTTTGGCCTGGCAGTTGGCCTGTACGCCGGCGGGGTCGGTGGCGCTGGCCACGTTCACGCAGGCCGGGTAGTAGCCGCAGCAGTTGCCGACGTTCTTGACCGTACAGTCGGCATCGGTGCGGCAGCTCTGGTCCACGACCACCGGGGAGGCGCGGGCAGGGCTGGTGGCGGCAGGTGGTGCGGGTGCGGGGGCGGCCACGGCGGGTGTGGTGACGGCCGGGGCACTGCAGGCGGTGAGGCCCAGCAGCAGGGTGAACAGCAGGGCAAGCGGCAGGAACGTGCGGACCATGTGGGTCTCCGGTTCGGGCACGCTGCCATGGTAACGGCTGGGGCTGCAGCTGGCGTGATGCCGCGTTCGCGGCATCGGCGGTGGCGGGTGTCAGGTGCGGGCGGTGGTCACGAACACCGTGATTTCCTCACGGTCGTGGTAGAGCTGTTTGGCACGGATGGTCAGCGGCTTGCCCGCCTGCGTGGCGAACAGTTCCAGACACAGGCGGGTCTCGTCCCAGCGCTTCTTCATCGGCAGCTTGAGATTGAAGATGGCGTGCCTGCACCAGCCTTCGCGCAGCCAGGTGGCCATGCGCTCGGCCACGCGGCGCGGCTGCTCGACCATGTCGCAGACCATCCAGTCCAGCGACGCCTCCGGTTGCCAATGGAAGCCATCGGCACGCAGGTGTTCGACCAGGCCGGTATCGAGCACATGCTGGCGCAGCGGGCCGTTGTCGATGCTGCTCACATGCAGATGCTGGCGGGTGAGCACCCAGGTCCAGCCACCGGGTGCGGCACCCAGATCGGCGGCACGCATGCCGGGCTTGACCAGTGCCTCGCGCTCCTCGGGCGTGAGCAGGGTCATCAGCGCCTCCTCCAGCTTCAGCGCCGAGCGCGACGGTGCATCGGGCAGCAGCTTCAGGCGCGGGATGCCCAGCTGCCACGGCGCGCTGTCACGGGTATCGGCGGCGCAGACGAAGGCGTGGGTGCCATCAACGAACACGATGTGCAGGCGCGGCAGCTTGCTGTTGTCCTTGTCGGTCAGCAGGCCGGCCTTACGTAGCGCAGGCCGCAGCGCGTTGCCGAAGCTGCGTGCCAGACCGGCCAGTGGCTTGCCGGCATCCGAATCCGGGTGTTCCACCCACAGCTCGCCAAAACGCGCCTGGCCCTGCAGGGCTTCGATGATCGGGCTGATGCGGTCGCTGGGGTCCAGCTGCGGGAGCTCGGCCAGCACACGCAGCTTCTGCCGGGCGAAAATCAGTTCGCGCCACGGCAGACGCTGGTCCAGTGCCTGTGCCTCTTCGGTGACGAACACCACATAGCCGTCATTGCGCTGGGTGCGCGCATAACCGGCAATACCGGCCGCACCGGCGCGCTCGTTGAGTTCGCCGGCAAGTTCGGGTTCAAAGCCCTGGCGGCAGTAGCACAGCAGGCCGGTCATGGAATTCCTTGGAATGCGTGGGTGCGGGATGGCAGGGACGTTCCCGCCATCGCGGTGGAAATCAGTAACGCGCGCCTTCGTTCAGGCCATAGTCGCGCAGCACCGCACGGGCGTCGTCGCGTTGCAGGCCCTGCACCACCTCGATGCCACGCTTGTTCAATTCGCCCACCCAATCGGCCGGCAGCGGGCCTTCATCGAACGGGGTGAGTTCTTCCACGTCGGCGGCGCTGGCGCCGATCAGCAGGCGGTCGATGCCGGCCCACACGGTGGCGCCGTAGCACTGACAGCACGGCTGCGAGGAGGTGGCCAGGGTCACCGGTGACAGCAGGTCGTTCAGGCGCGGCGTATTGAGCTTCTGCTGGGCCAGCATGTAGGCCATGTTCTCGGCGTGGGCCAGCGACGTGGCATGCGGCACCACGCGGTTCACCGCCGCGGCGATGACCTTGTCATCCGGGCCGAACACCACCGCGCCGAACGGGCCGCCGCTGCCGTGTTCGACATTCAGCCGCGACAGCTCGACCGCCAGCGCGACCTTGGCCTCATCGCCGGGATACGCGCGGTCGCAATCGACGGCATCGTGGATCCAGACGGGAAGGGTGAGGTGGACTTGCGCCTGCAGCATGGGGAGCGACCGTTCTTTCGAGAATGGGCGCCAGTGTATCGAACTGCGTGGAATGCCTCACGGCTGCCGTGAATGCCGTTCATGTGATGTAACCGGGTACAGGGGCGGCGCGGGCACCGGTTGTCATGCCCACGATGCTTTCGTGCCGAGGCGTGCCTCTCGCCGGCATGCGGGAAATGTCGCGATGCTCGGGGCGCGACATCTCCGGCAACGGGCGACGAGGGCAGCTCAGTGCATGTGCAGGCCGCCGTTGATGGCGTGGTCGGCGCCGGTTACATAGGCGGCGGCATCGGAGGCCAGCCACGCGCACAGTGCGGCGACCTCCTCCGGATGGCCGAGGCGTCGCACTGGCACCGAGCCGACCAGACGATCGATGACATCCGGTGGGAAGCTGGTGATCGCCTGGCTGGCGATATAGCCGGGGGAGACGGTATTCACGGTGACGCCGCGCGCGGCGACCTCTGCGGCCAGTGCACGGGTGAACCCGTGCATCGCTGCCTTGGCCGTGGCGAAATTCACCTGGCCTATCTGCCCCTTGTGGGCGCTGACGGAGCCAATGTTGATGATCCGGCCCCAGCCGCGTGAGCTCATGCCCTCGACCACCTGCCGGGTGATGTTGAACAACGAATTGATGTTGGAGCTGATCACCGCATTCCAGTCTTCCGGACGCATCTGCCGGAACAGCACGTCGCGGCTGCCGCCGGCACTGTTGACCAGCACATCGATCTCACCCACCTGGTCGCGTACCTGCGCAAAGGCGGTGCAGGTGGAGTCCCAGTCGGTGGCATTGCCTTCCGAGGCGATGAAGTCGAAACCCAGTTCGCGCTGCTCACGCAGCCAACCGGTCTTCCGTGCCGAATGCGGCGCGCAGCCAGCCACCACCGTGTGGCCACTGCGTGCCAGTGCCTGGCAGATGGCGGTGCCCATGCTGCCCATGCCGCTGGTGACGTATGCGATGCGAAGTGTCATTGGCGCGTTCCAGTCCAGAGTGGAGGTCATGCAGCAAGCGGATACAGTGCCAGCGCTTGGCTGCCGCCCATCAGCAGCAGCGACACCAGCACCGCCCATTTCAGGGTGAACCGCTGGTGGTCGGCGAAGTCGACCTTGGCCAAGCCGACCAGCAGATAGGTGGAAGGCACCAGCGGGCTGAGCAGGTGGACCGGCTGGCCTGCGAGCGAGGCACGCGCCATCTCCACGGGAGTGATGCCGTAGTTGCCCGCCGCCTCGGAGAGGATGGGCAGCACGCCGAAATAGAAGGCATCGTTGGACATGAAGAAGGTGAACGGCATCGACGCCAGTGCGGTGATGGTCGCCAGGTATGGCCCCCATGCCTCAGGGATCACGGCCAGAAAGCTGCGTGACATGGCCTCGACCATTCCGGTGTTGGAGAGGATGCCGGTGAAGATGCCGGCGGCGAAGATCAACGACACCACCGACAGCACGTTGCCTGCGTGGTTGACCACGCGCCGCCGCTGGTCGGCGAGATTGGGGTAGTTGATCAGCAGGGCGATGGCGAACCCGGCCATGAACAGCACCGGCATCGGCAGCAGGCCGACCACCAGCGCTCCCATCAGCAGCAGGGTCAGTGCGAGGTTGACCCACAGCAGGCGCGGGCGCTTGGCATCGTCTGTATCGTTCACGGTGGGCAGCGCATCGCCATCGTCGGCAACGCTGGCATCCATCCAGGTGTTGTCCCCGGGCAGGTGGATCACTCCCAGCCGGCGACGTTCTTTCATTCCCAGATGCCACGCAAGGGCAAGGATGCCGATGCAGGCCAGAACCATGGTTGGAATCAGTGGCACGAACACGTGGGCCGGATCCACATGCAGTGCGGTGGCAGCGCGGGCGGTCGGCCCCCCCCAGGGCGTGAGATTCATCACGCCGCCGGCCAGGATGGTGACGCAGGTCATGCTCAGGGCGTTCATGCCAAGTCGGCGGTACAGGGGCAGCATTGCCGACACGGTGATCATGTACGTGGTGGAGCCGTCACCATCCAGCGAGATCAGCATGGCCAGTACCGCAGTGCCCATCACGATTCTCAATGGATCGCCCTTGACCACGCGCAGGATGACCCGCACCAGCGGATCGAACAGGCCGGCGTCGATCATTACGCCGAAGTAGAGGATGGCGAACATCAGCATCACGCCGGTGGGGGCGATCTTGCGGATGCCGTCGAGCATCATCTCGTCCAGGCCTTCGGCGAAGCCACCGATCAGCGCGAACGCGATTGGTACGGTGATCAGTGCCACCAGGGGCGACAGGCGCTTGCTCATGATGAGGTACATGAACGTAAGCACCATGCCGAAGCCAAGAACGGTCAGCATCATGTATGGGCTCCTTTGAGGGCAGTGTGGGTGTAGGGCTCAGAAGTCGTACTGCAGGCGCCCGGTGACGGCGCGGGTGTGGTCCACGGTGGTGCCGGCAAGGCGGTCCCTGTTGCGGCTGTCGATCAGGTTGAGCATGCAGCGCAGGTTGTTGCGCAGATACCAGTTGCCGCCCAGGGTCCATGCCTGGGTAATGCCACGGCGCAGCATTGGCAGCCCGTCGCGGTGCTGCACGCCGCGGGTCTGCTCATGGCGCAGCGCAAGCTCGAAGGCGCCCGCACGGTGATGTATGTGCTGGATGCGCGAGAAGCGCCCGGTGTTGCGGTCATAGGCCCGCGCTTCGCCAGTGACGAACCAGCTCAGCTGGCCGTACCCCGAGCGGACGTCGCCGTGCTGTTCGCCATCACTGAAGCGGGCCCCGATCAGCTCGCCCTGCCACGACCATGCGCCGTGTACCTGCGCGTACTCCACTGCCCACTTGTTGCTGCGGGTGTCACGGCCATTGGAAAAGTCGATCAGTGTGATGCGGCTGGCATCGGACAGGTGGCCGGCGGGGCGCGGGCGGATACGCAGTGCCGGAGTCCCTGTGCCGGGACTGTCATACGCTTCATGCGCCAGTGAGAGGCCGAGGTGCAGCACATCGCCGTAGCGCGGTGTCGGTGCCCAGGTGAGGCGGCCGCCTGCTGCGCGCCCCTTCACCTGCCAGGTGTCGATGCTCTCCAGGCTGTAGACGCTGGCAGCCAGGGTGAAGTCGTCGTGCCTGGACTGCCATGAGGCGCCCATGCGGTACAGCGGAGCCAGTGTCGATGCGCCATTCGACCGTTCAAGGAATGTCCCGTAATTGGAGCTGGTACGGTCATCCAGTGAAAAGTATTGCTTGAACTGGCCCAGCGTGAGCCTGCCCGCATCGTCGAACTGATGGCTGATGTAGGCATCGCGCGCCTGCACGCGGTCGCCCGAGAAGTCGGCTTCCAGCTTGTAGTCAATCATCGATGCATGGCCTGATACATCCATCCACGCACGACGGATCTCGGCACTGTTACGATTCCCGGGTCCGCGACTGTCGTTGTCGAATCTTGCGAAATCGAGATGCAGGCGACCGCCGACCGTGGCGCTCCACGGGCGCTCGCCGTCGGCAGCGAATGCCGGCGCGGCAGCAATCAGCATCGCAAGCAAGGCGGCCACAGGCCGCCAGGCGAAGAATCGAGATTCCACTTTTCCTCCCGTGTCGCGCAGGCGCCGTGCAAGGCGATGGCATGGAAACAATGCGTGGAAGAAAGTGTGCTGCAAGCAAGCTGTCATCCGCCTGTCAGCGACGTGTACGGTGCGCTGTGCGGTAATTCCTTGCTGCGAGGTCGCTGCTGGCGCGTTAGCATGCGCGCACATCTCTGGCATCTGTTTCCATGCGCCTGCTGCTGGTCGAAGACAACGCGGATCTGGCCGATGCGATCATCCGTCGCATGCGCCGCAGCGGGCATGCGGTTGACTGGCAGAGTGATGGCCTTGCCGCAGCCAGCGTGCTGCGTTACCAGAGCTTTGATCTTGTGGTGCTGGATATCGGCCTGCCGCGGCTGGACGGCATGAACGTGCTGGCGGGCATGCGCGAACGTGGTGATGCGACGCCGGTGCTGATGCTGACCGCACGCGATGGCATCGAGGACCGCGTGCAGGCGCTGGACGTGGGTGCGGATGACTACCTGGGAAAGCCCTTCGATTTCCGTGAGTTCGAGGCGCGCTGCCGGGTGCTGTTACGACGCCTGCGCGGGCAGGCCAGCGAGGTGGTGCAGATAGGTGCTTTCCAGTTCGACAACGCCGCGCATCGGGTGACCTTGGCCGGTCAGCCCATCGAGCTTCCCAATCGCGAGTACCGCCTGTTGGAGATTCTGATGGGCAGGCTGGGCCAGGTCGTCAGCAAGGACGATATCGGCAACGGCCTGTTCGGTTTCGATGACGATGCAGGGCCCAATGCCATCGAGCTGTATATCGGTCGCCTGCGCCGAAAGCTCGCCGAAGCGCCGCTGCGGATCAGCACGGTACGCGGTGTGGGCTATCTGCTGGAAACAACGGAAGGTGAGGCGGATGGCGACGCCTGAGGCGCGCATGCCGGGCTCGCTGCGGCGCACCCTGCTGCTGTATCTCGGCGGGCTGCTTGCCGTGTTCGCGGTGTCACTGCTGTTCGCGGCGCGCAGCTATGGGCAGCGTGCGGCCAACCGTTCCTATGATCACCTCCTGCTGTCTTCGGCGCTGTCCATCGCCGACTCGGTGGCGCTGGTGGATGGACATTGGCAGGTTGATCTTCCGTATGCGGCGCTGGACCTGCTGTCGATGGCGCCGGAGGATCGCGTGTTCTACCGCGTTGCCGACAGCAAGGGCCGGCTGATCACCGGCTACGGGGACCTGCCGGCACCGCCACCCCATACGGGTACCACACCGCAGTTGTTCGATGTGCCCTACAGTGGAGAACAGGTGCGCTTCGTGGTGGTCCGGCACAGCTTTTCCTCGGCATCCGCGCAGGACGAGGTGCAGGTGCAGGTGGGCCAGACCCGGCGCGCCCGCGAAGCGTTGGCGCAGGATGTGGTGAACCGTTCGCTGCTGGCGATCAGTGTGCTGTCCGTCCTGCTGCTGGCGCTGGTGGCCTTGGCTGTGCACCGCGCATTCCGACCGTTGCTGCGCATGGAGCGTGAGTTGTCCAAGCGCGAGCCTTCGGATATCAAGCCATTGGATGTGCGCGTACCGCGTGAAATGGACCGGATGGTGGGTGCGCTCAACCACTTCATGGAGCGGCTTTCCAGCAGCAATGAAACCCTGCGTGCCTTCATGGCCGATGCCGCCCATCAGATGCGTACGCCACTTGCCGCGTTGCGTGCGCAGGCACAGATGGCCTTGGACGATGACGATCCACGGGGCATGCGCCGGAGCCTGCAGTCGATAGAGCGCAATGCCACCCACATGAGCAGGCTGCTCAACCAGCTGCTCAGCGATGCCAGTGTCATCCATCGCTCCCAGCTGCACGATTTCGCACCGGTGGATCTGGCAGAGGTCGTACATCAGGCGCTGCACGAGGCACTGCCGCTGACAGGCCCGGAACGGCGTGTGCAACTGGCGGTTGTCGATGCGCCGGTGACGGTCATCGGCGATGCGCTGCTGCTGCGCGAGGCTCTCAAGAATCTGCTGGACAACGCGGTCAAGTACGCCCCCGATGGCCCGCTGCAGATCGCCTTGACAGTGGACGGAAACGACGCCGTACTGACCGTTGCCGACCACGGCCCGGGAATTGCCGCGGCGGATGCGGGCAGGGTGTTCGAGCGCTTTGCGCGTGGCGAGCATGCGCCGGCGGGCGGCGCTGGCCTGGGCCTGCCCATCGTCAAGCGCGTGATCGATGGCCACGGAGGTCATGTCGATCTGAGCAACCGCCCACAAGGTGGCCTTGTCGCCACCATCCGACTGCCCCGGAGTTCCGCATGAAGGTGTTGATGCTGATTCCGCCGATACTGCTGTTGGCAACGGCAGCAACGGCAGCAATGGCTGCACCCGGCGATGTCCAGCGCTTCGCCGCGAAGGATGCGCCCGATGCACGTCTGCGCATCTACGGAACCACGGATATCGAGATGTTCGCCAGCGTGGTGGAGGACTACCAGCGGCTGCATCCGGGGACCGAGGTGATCTACGAGGACCTGATCACGCATGAGCTGCATGAGCGCTACCTGCGAAGCGCGGATGCCGCTGATGCACCGGATCTGCTGATTTCCAGTGGCATGGATCTGCAGACGCGGCTGGTCAACGATGGTCACGCCATCGCGCACCAGTCACCGCAGACCGAGGCGCTGCCCAGCTGGGCCCAGTGGCGGCATGAGGCGTATGGGATCAGCTACGAGCCGGTGGTCATCGTCTACAACACGCACCGGCTGCGCCCGGCGCAGGTGCCGCATACGCGGCGGCAGCTGCTGCAGCTGTTGCGTGCCGACGGCATGCCGCTGCGTGGAAAGGTGGGCACCTATGACATCGAGCGCAGCAGTGTGGGCTACCTCGCGGCGACCCAGGACGCCTACCGGGGCAGTATCGCGGGGGCGCTGCTCGCAGCGCTGGGCGACAACGAGGTGCGGCGTGAAGACCGCACCGGGGTGCTGCTGGACAAGGTGAGCCGTGGTGAGCTGTCGCTGGCCTACAACGTGCTGGCGTCCTACGCGCGCGCCCGCATCGATGCCGGCGCACCACTGGCCATCGTCGAGCCTGAGGATTACACGCTGGTGGTGATGCGTACCGCAGTGATTCCGCGTGGCAGCCGCAACCAGGCGGAGGCGCGCCGCTTTCTGGATTACCTGCTGTCGCCCCGCGGCCAGCAGGTATTGGCGCACAAGTCGCGGTTGCTGCCGATCATCAGCGCGGATGGCAGCCAGACATCATTGGGTCGCAACAGGCGGCCCATCCAGCTTGGTCCGGGGCTGCTGGTCTATCTGGATGCGTTGAAGCGCGAGCAGTTTCTGGATGCGTGGCGCAGCAGCGTGGAGCAGGGGGCGGGCAAGGCGTCTACTGCACGCCCGCATCCAGCGCCTTGAGTTCGGCGCGGTAGCGCTCGGCGTCTGCCTGCTGCTGCGGGTCATCGCCATACAGCTTCAGCCAGATGTTCAGCTCGTCGCGGTAGCCCTTGCGGAAGCTCGCATTGCCGGGGCTGAAGCGCAGCTTGCGTGCGGCCACTTCCACCTGCTCGTGTGCGCGGGCGCGCGCATGGGCGATGCCGCTGGGCGATTCCTCGGTGAGGATCACGATGTTGCGCGGGAAGCCGCGCACGTACTGCACCGGGAAGGGCTCGTTGGTGCTGGGGATGCGTATCGAATTGCGCAGCGGCCACAGTGCGGCGGTGTCGGTGTGCAGCACGGTTTCCACGTCGCGACCGTCAGCGGTACGCACCACCGTGTCGTAGCGCCAGATGTACTGCTCGTTGAGCATGGAGTTGGTCTGCTCCGAGGCCACGATCACCGCCACGCCACGTTCGCCCACCCAGTGCAGGTAGGCGGCGTTGAGGAACTGGCCCAGGAAGATGTTGAGCATGAACACCACGAAGGTGGTGACGACCACGCTGACCCGGCGGTGCCAGGGCGAGGTGACCACCGCCAACGCCACCGCCAGGAACAGGGTGATGATGGCGTGGTGCGAGGTGAACCACAGCAGCGCCGACAGGACCGTGGTCATGCGCTGTGCCTGTTGGCGGGCGCCGTCCGTGCGCCCCTGCGGCCCATCACCCCTGCCAGGTATCGCGCAGCGTCACGCTGCGGTTGAACACCGGCCTGGCGCTGGTGTGGTCGCGGCGGTCGGCGACGAAGTAGCCGGTGCGCTCGAACTGGAACGACTGCTCCGCTGCAGCGCTGGCGGCGGCGGGTTCGACGTAGCCGGTGACCACCCGGCGCGATTCCGGGTTGAGGTAACCGCGGTAGGTCTTGCCTTCGGATTCATCGTCCGGGTTCTCCACCGAGAACAGGCGGTCGTACAACCGTACTTCCGCTTCCACCGCGTGGGCGGCGCTGACCCAGTGGATGGTGCCTTTGACCTTGCGGTTGGCGCCTTCCATGCCCGGGCGCGACTCCGGATCCAGCCAGCCGCGCAGCTCGATGATCTCGCCGGCGTCGTTCTTCACCACTTCATCGACGCGGGCGATGCCGGCACCACGCAGGCGCACTTCGCCACCCGGCACCAGACGCTTCCAGCCCTTCGGCGGCACTTCGGCGAAATCCTCGCGCTCGATCCACAGCTCGCGCGAGAACGGCACGTCGCGGCTGCCGAAGCTTTCATCCTTCGGATGGTTGCTGAAGGTCAGCTGCTCTTCGTGGCCTTCGGGCAGGTTGGTGAGCACCAGCTTGAGCGGGTCGATCACGGCCATGCGGCGCGGTGCGGCGCTGTCGAGGTCTTCGCGCAGCGCGCCTTCCAGCACGCTGAAATCGATCATCGAATTCTGCTTGGAAATACCCACGCGCTCGGCGAACAGACGCATCGCCGCGGGCGTGTAGCCACGGCGGCGCAGGCCCTGCAGAGTAGGCATGCGCGGATCGTCCCAACCGTCCACCAGCTGCTCGGTGACCAGCGCCATCAGCTTGCGCTTGCTCATTACCGTGTAGTTGATGTTCAGGCGCGAGAACTCGATCTGGCGCGGCTTGGCCGCTTCGCGCGGCAGGCCCTTGTCCACCAGCGGCTGGGTCAGCGCGTCGTCGTGCGCGTAGTCCACGTTGTCCACGCACCAGTCGTACAGCGGGCGGTGATCCTCGAACTCCAGCGTGCACAGCGAGTGGGTGATGCCTTCCAGCGAATCGCCCAGCGCATGCGCGAAGTCGTACATCGGGTAGATCGGCCACGCATTGCCGGTGTTCTGGTGCTCGACGTGCTTGATGCGGTAGATGGCCGGGTCGCGCATGTTGATGTTGCCGCTGGCCATGTCGATCTTGGCGCGCAGGGTGCGGGCACCATCGGGGAACTCACCGGCACGCATGCGTGCGAACAGGTCCAGGTTCTCCTCGACGCTGCGGTTGCGGAACGGCGACTCGCGGCCCGGTTCGGTCAGCGTGCCGCGGTAGGCGCGCACTTCCTCGGCCGACAGGTCGCACACATAGGCCTTTCCGTCGCGGATCAGCTTCTGCGCGGCCAGGTAGTAGGCGTCGAAGTAGTCCGAAGCGTGGCGCAGCTCGTTCCAGCTGAAGCCCAGCCAGCGTACGTCGTCCTGGATGGCGTTGACGTACTCGGGGTCTTCCTTGGCGGGGTTGGTGTCGTCGAAGCGCAGGTTGCACACGCCGCTGAACTCACCGGCGATGCCGAAGTTCAGGCAGATCGACTTGGCGTGGCCGATGTGCAGGTAGCCATTGGGTTCCGGCGGGAAGCGGGTCTTGATGGCCGTGTGCTTGCCGCTGGCCAGGTCCTCGCGGACGATCTGGCGGATGAAGTCGCGCTTCTCGGCAGGAGCGTTCTCGGCCGGGGCGGCGGCAGGCGTGTTCTCGGACATGGTGGTGCGCGGCATCGTGAATATGGATGGGCAAGTTTAGCCGAGCCACGCCGCCGCTGCCGTCACGGCGTATGCTGGGGCTTGCGCCACCGGGCTTTCCGGGGCTGCCCGTACTGGCCCCGCCGCCGTGTTCAGGCGGGCAGGGCGCGGCAGGAATGAAGGAGAACGCGATGCAGCTGGCCTACCAGACCGACAACCTGTTCGACGCGCACATGGTCAAGCATGCGCTGGAGGATGCCGGCATTCCGGCCTTCGTCTTCGGCGAATCGCTGCTGGGCGCGGGTGGCGAACTGCCGCTGTTCGGCCTGCTGCGGGTATGCGTGCCGGACTCGGCCAAGCCACAGGCCGATGACATCGTCGCGGCGCTGGACTTGGGTGCGGCCGGCAGCGGCCCCATCTTTGATGACGATGAAGCGCCGGGCCTGTTGCCCGCGTAGGGAGGCTTGCACATGTTGGGAATCGGCCAGGGTCTGCTCGGCATCGGCGCGTTCAAACAGCGCCTGCCACGCCCGGGGGAAGCGTTGCCGGGGCGGGACACGCCGCTGCCGCTGCACAACCAGCATTTCGTCAACGGCCAGCCGCTGCGCGGTGATTTCACCGGGCTGGATGTGCTGGACGTGGGTCTGGGTTGCTTCTGGGGCGCCGAGCGCAAGTTCTGGCAGCTGCGGGGCGTGGTCACCACGGCGGTGGGTTACCAGGGCGGCGTGACGCCCAATCCAAGCTACGAAGAAGCGTGCTCCGGCATGACCGGCCACGCCGAAGTGGTGCGGGTGGTGTTCGACCCGGCAAAGGTCTCGCTGGACACGGTGCTGCGCACCTTCTGGGAGAGCCACGACCCCACCCAGGGCATGCGCCAGGGCAACGACACCGGCACGCAGTACCGTTCGGTCATCTATTGCCACAGCCAGGCCCAGTACGACGCAGCGCTGGCCAGCCGTGACGCCTATCAGCAGCAGCTGCATGCGGCAGGTTATGGCGACATCACCACCGAAATCGCCTTCCCGGCCCCGGATTTCTACTACGCCGAGGACTACCACCAGCAGTATCTGGCCAAGAATCCGAATGGTTACTGCGGCATCGGTGGCACGGGCGTGAGCTGCCCAATCGGTCTGGACACCTGAGGCGGTGGCAGCCGCACCGCGCCGCCTGTTGGTGATCTGGCACAGCTTCACCGGCGCCACCCGCGCGATGGCGCAGGCCGTGGCCGATGCGGCAGGCGAGGCAGAGGAAGGTGCGGTGGACGTGATGCTGCGTCATGCCAGCGACGCTGTGGCGGAGGAAGTGCTGGCGGCGGACGCGGTGGTGTTCGCCACGCCGGAAACGCTGGCGTCGATCAGCGGCGCGATGAAGGATTTTTTCGACCGCAGTTATTACCCATTGCTGGGACGTTGCGAGGGCAAGCCGCACGCGCTGGTGGTCTGCGCGGGATCCGATGGGCAACCCACCATCGCGCAGCTGCGGCGCATCGCCGTGGGCCTACGGATGAAGGAAGTGGCCGAGCCGCTGCTGGTCTGCACGCATGCGCAGACGCCGGAGGCCATAGCGGCGGAAAAGCAGCTGCCGGACGCGGAGCTGCAACGTGCGCGTGAGCTGGGCACGCTGCTGGCGGCGGGTCTTGAGATGGGTGTGTTCTAGGCAGCGCAGCGCCTGTAGAGCGGAGCCACGCTCCGCTGGGCGTTGCCGGTAAGGCTTCTGCCGAGCATGGCTCGGCACTACGTTTTGGGATTGGCCGGTAGGGCCGCTGCCGAGCATGGCTCGGCACTACGTACGGTCTTCTTAATTCAGCGCTTCGACGATCCGCTGGCGCAGGGCCTGCAGGTCCTTGGCGAAGGCGTCGATGCCGGTGGCCAGCTTTTCGGTTGCCATCGGGTCGGCCGCCAGGTCGGCGTCGAAACGGGTCTGGTCGATGGCGTCGGCATTCACCGCGGCGGCATCAACGGTGCCCGGCGACAGCTTGCGCGGCAGCTCGCCATGGTCGGCATCCAGCTTTTCCAGCAGGTCCGGCGAAATGGTCAGGCGGTCGCAGCCGGCCAGCGCTTCGATCTGCGCGGTGGAACGGAACGAAGCGCCCATCACCACCGTCGGGGAGCCACGGCGCTTGAACTCGGCATACACGCCGCGCACGAACTTCACGCCCGGGTCTTCGTCGATGCTGGCCGGTGCCTGGCCGTTGGCCACGTACCAGTCCAGGATGCGGCCCACGAACGGCGAGATCAGGAACGCACCAGCTTCCGAGCAGGCCAGTGCCTGGGTCTGGTTGAAGATCAGTGTCAGGTTGCAGTCGATGCCCTCGGCCTGCAGCGCGCGCGCGGCTTCCACACCGGCCCAGGTGGCGGCGATCTTGATCAGCACCTTGCTGCGCGGCACACCGGCCGCTTCGTACATGGTGATGAACTGGCGCGCCTTGGCGATGGTGGCGGCGGTGTCATGGGCCTGGTCGGCGTCCACCTCGGTGGACACGCGGCCCGGCACCAGCTCGGCCAGCATCGTGCCCACGCCGATGGTCAGACGATCGACCACGGCGTTGGCCACGGCTTCACGGTCACCGGACTGGGCACGGCCCCACTGCAGCTCGCGTTCGATCAGACCGGCATACACCGGCAGGTCCAGCGCCTTCCGCACCAGGGTGGGGTTGGTGGTGCAGTCCACCGGGCGCAGGCGCTTGATGGCCTCGTAATCACCGGTATCGGCGACGACGACGGACAGCTCACGCAGTTGGGCGAGTTTGGAGGGGGCTTGGCTCATTACAGGTTCCTGAAGCGGGGCCCGCAGCGCTCAGCGGTGGAAATCGCCGGCGGCTTCGGGCTGGTAGTGAACGGCGGTCACGCGCAGGCGCAGCTGGCGGCCACCGGGTGCGGTCCAGTCGATGGTCTGGCCAACCGACAGGCCGAGCAGGGCGCTGCCAACCGGTGCCAGCACCGACACGCGGCCCTTGTCGAAATCCGCCTCGTGCGGATAGACCAGGGTCAAGGAATGCTTTTCGTTGTGCAGCTCGTCTTCGCAGTCCACGCGCGAGTGCATGGTGACGATGCCGTCGGGGATTTCTTCCGGGGGCAGCACCTGTGCGCGCTCCAGCTCCACGGAGAGGGCGACGGCAGCCGGGTGCCGGCTCAGCGCCGGGGAGTCGAGCAGGGCCTCGAGGCGGGCCATGTCGCGGGTGGAGACGATGATGGACGGGGGCAGACCGCTCTGGCTGGTCATGGGATGTTCCTTATCTGTTGAAAAAGCAAGCAAAAGGCGACGCCTTGTCGGCGCCGCCCGGGGCACTATTGTGCAACTGACACGGGCCGGAAGCGACCCTGTTCTGATCATGGGGCCGGCCACGTCTGGATGCAACGTGGAACGGGCGAATGTTCAGGTTGCTGAGTCTTTTGCGTTTTACCCCTCCCCACCCTCCCCTTGGCCTGCGGCCAAAGGGGGGGGCCGTTTGCCGCACGTTTATCGTCCGCGCAGGGTCACCCCCTCCCTTGCGCGCAGCGCAGGGGAGGCTTGGGGAGGGGTAAGCAACGAAGGGGTGAAACCTCAGGCCGCCGTCACATCCACAGCCGGCGCCTGCAGCAACCCGGCCGGCAGTTGCTTGAACAGCTCTGCCAGCTGCTCCAGGAACGCGCCCATCGCCGAACTGCGGCGCCACACCATCGCGATGCGGCGGTTGGGCTGGGGTTCGCCGACGAACGGGATCAGCTGCATGTTCGGCGAGCGTGCCACCGGCGGCTTCACCGCCAGGATCGGCAGTAGGGTGACGCCGACATTGGCCGCCACCATCTGACGCAGCGTTTCCAGGCTGGTGGCCTGGAACTCGGATTTTTCCAGCGCGCCCGCCAGATGGCAGACATCCAGTGCCTGGTCGCGCAGGCAGTGGCCGTCCTGCAGCAGCAGCAGGCGCTGGTCGGCCAGATCGTCCAGCGTCAGCGAGGCATGCTGCGTCAGCGGGTGGCCTTCCGGTGCGGCCAGCACGAAGGGTTCCTCGAACAGGAACTCGGTGTGCAGCTGGTCGTCGTTGATCGGCAGCGCCAGCAGCGCGGCATCGAGCTGCCCGTCGCGCAGCTGCGCCAACAGCACGTCGCTCTTCTCTTCGACCAGCAGCATCTCCAGCTGCGGGAAACGCGCGCGGATGGCCGGCACCACATGCGGCAGCAGGTAGGGGCCGAGCGTGGGGAAGATGCCCAGGCGCACGGTGCCCGCTTCCGGGTCACGGCTGCGGCGCGCGGCCTCCTTCATTTGCTCCACTTCGGCAACGATGCTGCGCGCACGCATGGCGGCCTCGCGGCCGGCGGGGGTCAGCATCACCTTGCGCGGTGCACGCTCCACCAGCGGTACGCCCAGCTCTTCTTCCAGCTTCTTGATCTGGGTGGAGAGCGTGGGCTGGCTGACGAAGCAGGCAGCGGCGGCACGGCCGAAGTGCTTGTGCTCGGCCAGCGCCACCAAGTATTTCAGGTCACGTAGGTTCAAGGCAGCCTCCGGAAAGGAGAAGGTCAGGGCGAAAGGAAGCAGGGAGCCTGTGGCTCCCCGCTCCGGTTGCATGCAGCGTGGATCAGGCGGTTTCAGCCACTGCAGGCGCGGCCACCGGTGCCGAGCTGCGGATCAGGTGGTCGAACGCGCTCAGCGCGGCGGTGGAGCCGGCGCCCATCGCGATGACGATCTGCTTGTACGGCACCGTGGTGCAGTCACCGGCAGCGAACACGCCCGGTACGTTGGTGGCGCCACGGTCGTCGATGATGATTTCACCGCGGCCGCTGAGGTCCACCGTGCCACGCAGCCACTCGGTGTTGGGCAGCAGGCCGATCTGCACGAAGATGCCTTCCAGCTCCACGCGGTGCGAATCGCCACCCACGCGGTCGGTGTAGACCAGACCGTTGACCTTCTGGCCATCGCCCAGCACTTCGGTGGTCTGTGCGTTGAGCACCACCTTCACGTTGGGCAGGCTGTTGAGCTTGGCCTGCAGCACCTGGTCGGCACGCAGCTTGCTGTCGAACTCGAACACGGTGACATGGCTGACGATACCGGCCAGGTCGATGGCCGCTTCCACGCCGGAGTTGCCGCCACCGATCACCGCCACGCGCTTGCCCTTGAACAGGGGGCCGTCACAGTGCGGGCAGTAGGCCACGCCCTTGTTGCGGTATTCGTTCTCGCCCGGCACGTTCATCTGCCGCCAGCGTGCGCCGGTGGACAGGATCACGCTCCTGGACTTCAGCGAGGCACCGTTCTCCAGCTGCACTTCGACCAGGCCATCGGCACCGGCCGGCACCAGCTTGGTGGCGCGCTGCAGGTTCATGATGTCCACCTCGTACTCACGCACGTGGGCTTCCAGCGCGGCGGCCAGCTTCGGGCCTTCGGTGTGCTGCACCGAGATGAAGTTTTCGATGGCCATGGTGTCCAGCACCTGGCCGCCAAAACGCTCGGCGGCAACGCCGGTGCGGATACCCTTGCGGGCCGCATAGATGGCCGCCGCCGAGCCGGCCGGGCCACCGCCCACCACCAGCACGTCGAACGCATCCTTGGCCTTGATCTTCTCCGCCTCGCGGGCGGCGGCGCCGGTGTCCAGCTTGGCCACGATCTGCTCCAGGCTCATGCGGCCCTGGTCGAAGATCTCGCCATTGAGGAACACGGTGGGCACCGACATCACCTGGCGCTGCTCCACTTCGTCCTGGAACAGAGCGCCGTCGATGGCCACATGCGTGATGTTGGGGTTCAGCACCGCCGCCAGGTTCAGCGCCTGCACCACATCCGGGCAGTTCTGGCAGGACAGCGAGAAATAGGTTTCAAAGCGGTACTCGCCCTTCAGGTCGCGGATCTGCTCCAGCAGTTCGGCCGCTTCCTTGGACGGATGGCCGCCAACCTGCAGCAGGGCCAGCACGAAGGAGGTGAACTCGTGGCCCATCGGCAGACCGGCGAAGGTCAGGCCGATGTTCTGGCCCGGGCTGTCCAGGTCGAACGAGGGCACGCGGCCCTGGCCGTCACGGCGCACGTCAAGGGTGATCTTGTCCGTCAGCGTGACCAGCGTGTTGAGCAGCTCCATCATCTCCTGCGACTTGGCGCCGTCATCGGCGTGCGCGGTGATGTGGATCGGGCGGGTCACCCGTTCCAGGTAGGCTTTGAGCTGGGTCTGCAGGTTGGCATCCAACATGGACAATCTCCTAATCAAGGCAAAACGTTGGGCAATACGGCGGCATTGACGTCGCTGCGTGGGGGCAGGTCGCCTGGGAATGTAGGGGTGAACCGCAGCCTGCTTGCTCGGCTTGCTGGCGCCGTGCTGGCTGGCGTCAAACACGCTGCGGTTCACCCCCACGCCCGCCGCGAGGCGGGGTGGGAGCGAGGGACGGCTTAGATCTTGCCGACCAGGTCCAGCGACGGCGCCAGGGTCTTTTCGCCTTCCTTCCACTTGGCCGGGCACACTTCGCCCGGGTGGCTGGAGACGTACTGGGCAGCCTTGACCTTGCGCAGGGTGTCGGCGGCTTCGCGGCCGATGCCTTCAGCGGTGATTTCCACCGACTGGATCACGCCCTGCGGGTCGATGATGAAGGTGCCACGGTCAGCCAGGCCGGCCGGACGCAGGACTTCGAAGTTCTTCGAGATCTGGTGGGTCGGGTCGCCGATCATGGTGTACTTGATCTTGCCGATGGCGGCCGAGGTGTCGTGCCATGCCTTGTGCGAGAAGTGGGTGTCGGTGGAAACCGAGTACACCTCGACGCCCAGCTTCTGGAATTCGTCGTAATGCTCGGCCAGGTCTTCCAGCTCGGTCGGGCAGACGAAGGTGAAGTCAGCCGGGTAGAACACGACAACGGACCACTTGCCCTTCAGGTCGGCGTCGCTGACCTTCACGAACTGGCCGTTCTTGTAGGCGTCGGCTTCGAACGGCAGGATTTCAGTGTTGATGACGGACATCGTTTTTCCTCTTGTGGAAGGGGTGGGTGTAAATCGTTGATGGAAAGACTAATAGGCGTTGCCTAATAAAACAAATGAATTGGATGCATCGTATCAATAGATGTTGCCTATCAATCGTGCCTTCCATCCATTGCAAACGCTGATATCGGGGGCGTTGCGGGGTTTCCAAGCCGGTAGCGGCCGAACCTGAACGGATTGGCATAGGCGGTGCTTATTCCGCCGTCACCCCTCCCGGATCGCCTCGGCGGTAGGCAGCGACGGACGGGGTGACTATCCTCCCCGTCCCGGAAATTCCCCGCGAAGAGGTGCCCAAGTGTCCACGGTGAAGCTTGCCGAACTGTTGCGGGAGGCGGCGGCGCAGCTGCCGGGCGAGGATGCCCGCCACGAGGCGGAGCAGCTGCTGCTGCATGTGCTGGGCGTGGACCGCGCGTGGCTGTTCGCCCATGCTACCGACACGGTGGACGAGGAGGCGCAGCTGCGCTTCCTGACGCTGGTGGCACGGCGCGCCGAGGGCCATCCGCTGGCTTACCTGACAGGGCGGCGCGGCTTCTGGACGCTGGACCTGCAGGTCAACACCGCCACCCTGATCCCGCGCCCGGAAACCGAGCTGCTGGTGGAACAGGCGCTGGCGCGGCTGCCGGCCGATGACATGCAGCGCGTGGCCGACCTGGGCACGGGCAGCGGTGCAGTGGCGCTGTCCATCGCCAGCGAACGCCCGCTGGCCACGGTGATGGCCACCGACGTGCTGGGCCCGGCTTTGGCTGTGGCGGTGAAGAACGCGCAGGCACATGGGTTGGAGAACGTCTGGTTCCGGCGCGGCAACTGGTTCGCGGCGCTGGGCGCGGACCGCTTCGACATGATCGTCAGCAATCCGCCCTACATCGCCGCCAACGACCCGCACCTGCAGCAGGGCGACCTGCGTTTCGAGCCGCCACCGGCACTGGCCTCGGGCGAGGACGGGCTGGACGCGATCCGCGAGATCATCGCCGGTGCGCCGGAGCATCTGGTGCCGGGTGGCTGGCTGCTGCTGGAACACGGCTGGGACCAGGGCGAAGCCATCCGCGCGCTGCTGGTGCAGGCAGGCTTCGAGCAGGCCGAAACCGTGCAGGATCTGGAACAGCGCGACCGGGTGACGCTGGGGCGGTGGCCGGTGGAGCGGGATCCGGGGAACTGAGGCTGCAGGGCAGGAAAAGTGGGCAGTGGGGGGTGGGGAATGGGAAGTGATGTGCGATCGCGAGGCTGATGCGTGATGCTGCGGTCAGGTGTTCGCAGTGACTTTTCCGATACGCCTTCCGTGCATCCTGATCTTCCAGTGTTCGCATCTCCATCAGATCGTCATTTCCGCAAACGCAGGAATGACGAACAGAAGGCTGCGCCTTCTCAGTGCCGATCACCCCTGTAACCAAGCCTCCGGCACCCCTGCGGTAAACTAGGCAATCCGTTTTCCGCGAGGTCACCATGCGCACGCTCTATCCCGCCATCGAGCCCTACGACACCGGCACGCTCAAGGTCGATGACCGCCACACGCTGTACTTCGAGCAGTGCGGCAACCCGGACGGCAAGCCGGTGGTGATGCTGCACGGTGGCCCCGGCGGCGGCTGCACGACGAAGATGCGTCAGTTCCACGACCCGTCCAAGTACCGCATCATCCTGTTCGACCAGCGTGGCGCAGGCCGCTCCACGCCGCATGCCGATCTGGTGGACAACACCACCTGGGATCTGGTGGCCGATATCGAAACGCTGCGCGAGAAGCTGGGCATCGCGCGCTGGCAGGTGTTCGGTGGCAGCTGGGGTTCGACGCTGGCGCTGGCCTATGCCGAAGCCCACCCGCAGCGCGTCACCGAGCTGGTGCTGCGCGGCATCTTCATGCTTCGCCGCTGGGAGCTGGAGTGGTTCTACCAGGAAGGCGCCAACCGTCTGTTCCCGGATGCGTGGGAGCACTACCTCAAGCCGATTCCGCTGGTGGAGCGCCACGACCTGATCTCCGCCTTCAACCGCCGCCTGACCAGCGACGACGAGGCCACCCGTCTGGCCGCCGCGCGTGCATGGAGCGTGTGGGAAGGCGCCACCAGCTTCCTGCATGTGGACGATGATTTCGTGAACAGCCACGAAGACCCGCAGTTCGCGCTGGCCTTCGCCCGCATCGAGAACCACTACTTCGTCAACGGCGGCTTCTTCGAGGTGGAAGACCAGCTGCTGCGTGACGCGCACAAGATCGCCGACATCCCCGGCGTGATCGTGCATGGCCGTTACGACGTGGTGTGCCCGCTGGCCAACGCATGGGATCTGCACAAGGCATGGCCGAAGGCGTCGCTGCAGATCACGCCGGCATCGGGCCACTCGGCATTCGAGGCCGAGAACGTGGACGCGCTGGTACGCGCCACGGATGGTTTTGCTGGCTGATTGACTCTCCTCCCCTGCGCCTACAGCGCAAGGGAGGGAGCATGAAAGCGCCTCCCCTTGCCGGCGCAGCCGGAAGGGGGAGGTTGGGAGGGGGTCAGCTCAAAGCGCCAGCAGCGCCGGCTGCAACGCGCGGAACACGCGCTCCAGACGCTGCGCCCACGCCTGCTGACCCGCATCGTCAGCGATCAGATCCTGGCGGATTTCCAGTTCCACATGCACCAGACCACGGCCCTCGCCGTGCACCGGCACCGCATAGTCGCTGGTGCTGCTGACCGAATACGGTTCGTTGTCACCCACCACCAGATCGTCTTCTGCGCGCAGCGCCTGCAGCAGCGCGTGGGCGAAGCGCGTGTCCTGGTGGTAGAGCACGCCGGCATGCCATGGGCGCTGCAGGCCTGCCATCGTCGGCGTGAAGCTGTGCATCATCACCAGCAGCGTGGGCGTGCCGACACGGCGGCGCTGCTCCAGCTCGGCCTCGATGCGCGCGTGGTAGGGCGCGTGGATGCTGTCGATGCGCTGTTGGCGCTGCGCATCGCTCAATGCCGCGTTGCCGGGAATGATCGTGCCATCGCTGGTTTCGGGAATCAGCGTGGGTGAGGCCAGTGGCCGGTTGCAGTCGATCAGCAGGCGCGAATAGGTCTGCTCGATGGCCCATGCATCCAGTCGCCGTGCGAGTGCGCGGGTGGTGCCGGCGATGCCGATGTCCCAGCCGATATGGCGGTCCAGTTCATGCTGCGGCAGGCCGAGATCGTGCAAGGCGGCAGGCACGCGCTGGCCGGCATGGTCGGCCAGCAGCACGAACGGTGAGCTGCCGTGCGGGTTGTGGATCTGGAAAAGGGGCGGGTCGCCCGCGCCCAGCAGCGCGGGCAATGCCTGCTGGCCCGAATCAGCCACGCGGCCTCCCGTCGAGGTGGTGCTCGATCATCCACAGGCCGGCCCAGAGCTTGGCGTCCAGCTCGTAGCCTTCGTTCATTTTTTCCACCAGCCACGCCGCCGCGCGCTGGCGCGGAATGCTGTGCACGGTGATGTCCTCGCTGTCGTCGCCGCCACCATCGCCGATCTTGCTCAGGCCGGTGGCGCGGACGAAGGCGATCTTCTCGCTGCTGGCACCGGAGGAGGTGGGGCCGATCATCAGCACTTCGGCATGCGCGGCGGTCCAGCCGGTTTCTTCTTCCAGCTCGCGGATGGCCGAGACCTCGATGGACTCACCGGCGTTGATGTCACCCACCAGACCCGCAGGCATTTCGATGGTGCGCGCCTGCAGCGGCACGCGGAACTGTTCAACGAACAGCACGTCGTCATCCGGCGTGACGGCGATGATGATCGCAGCCAGGCCACCGGCATGGGTGCGCTCGCTGTATTCCCAGGTGCCGCGCACGACCATGCGCTGGTACTTGCCTTCGTAGACGACGCGGGGAGGGGCGGTGTTCTGGCTCATGCGAACTCGTTGGCGGAAGGGGAAGAGGTTTCAAGGCCGGCAGCAGCCAGCAGCCGGCGCCGGGTCAGCGGGCCGAAGCGCAGTGCTTCGCACAGACCGCCGAGCATGTCCGCATCGCCGTTGCCACGCACGAAACCGGGCTGGCCGCCGGTCAGCGGCGCCTGTATGGCGATGGTGGTCAGCTGGCGGAACAGCAGGGCATGTTCGCGCTGTTCGCGCAGCCGCGTGGCGATGCCGGCCGCGCCACGCAGGCGCAGGTAGGGGATTTCGTCGATGCGTTCGAGCATCGCGTCGAGGCTGCCGAAGTGCGCCAGCAGCACCGCCGCCGATTTCGCGCCGATGCCGGTGACGCCGGGAATGTTGTCCACCGCGTCGCCGCACAGTGCCAGGTAGTCGGCGATCTGGTGCGCGTGCACGCCGTGGCGTGCCTTCACGCCCGCTGCGCCCCAGCGCTGGTTGCGCGCGTAGTCCCACTGCTCGTCGTGCTCCAGCAGCAACTGGGAAAGATCCTTGTCGGCGGAAACGATGACGCCACGCAGCTGCTGCTGGTCGCGGCCTGCATGCAGTGCACTGCCGATCAGATCGTCGGCTTCGTATTCGCGGTCGGCCAGCACGTCCAGCCCCAGCGCCGCACACAGCGCCTTGCAGTGGGCGAACTGGCGGCGCAGTTCTTCCGGTGCCGGGTCGCGGTTGGCCTTGTAGGCCGGGTAGATGGCGTGGCGGAAGCAGCTGTCCAGCGCTTCATCGAAGGCCACGGCGATGTGGTGCGGGCGCTCACGTTCCAGCAGGTCCAGCAGAAAGCGGGCAAAGCCGTGTACGGCGTTCACCGGCCAGCCCTGGCTGTCCTTGAACTCGTCCGGCATGGAGTGCCAGGCGCGGAACACGTACAGGCTGGCGTCGATCAGATACAGCGGTTGCCGCACCGGCATTCCGGTCACGGCTGATAGTCCTGCAGCAGCGTGGCCGGATCGGGCCGGTCACGCTCCGGCACGTCCACCTTGGGCGTACCGATATGGATGAAGCCGAGCACGCGCTCGTTTTCGGCAAGACGGAGGTGGCGGGCGACTTCCGGGTCGTAGGCCATCCACGCGGTCAGCCACTGCGCGCCGAAGCCGAACCCCTGTGCGGCCTGCAGCAGGGCGAAGCAGACGCTGCCGGCGCTGAGCAGCTGTTCCTGCTCGGGCACCTTGTGGCCGGGGGTGATGCGGGCGATGACGGTGACAATCAGCGGCGCGTGTGAAAAACGCTGGCGGTCCTTCTCGATCGCGGCCTCGGAGGCCTGTGGGTCTCGCTCACGGCTGCGACGCGCGAGGAATTCACCCAGCGCGTGACGGGCCTCGCCGCGGATCTGGACAAAGCGGAAGGGCACCAGCTTGCCGTGGTCGGGCACGCGCACGGCCGATTGCAGCATGCGCAGCAGCGTGGCCTGGTCGGGGGCGGGTTCGCCCAGTTGCAGGGAGGGAACCGAGCGGCGCTGGTCCAGCGCCTGCAGGAAGCAGTTTTCGGACATGGCTCGAAACGGACAGGGCGGCTTTGGATTATAGCCCCGGGGGTCATGACGGCCCGTTGGCGGCCCGGTATGACGCCGTTGGGACTAACCCGAAAGGGTGGTCGCCATTCGGGCGCTGCCCGCTTAGCATGTGCAGGCATACCGGGACACCGGTCACGAGGCAAGAAGTGCTTACTGCATCACTCATTCCGTTCAGCCTCTCCGCCTACCATGCACATGCGGAATCAGGGGCCGTGCCCGCAACACCCATCCTTCTCATCACGAATCCGACGCCTGTCCGGGCGTGGAGTCTTTGCGCATGATGTCCAACCCGCCCCTCTCTGCTCACCCGGGCCGCAACGCCGCACTGCTGGCGGCCGCGCGCGAGGCGGCGCTGCCCGCGTTGTCGCAGGCGTTCGACAAGGTGGTGTCGGGGTTCGACGACGTTCTGTTCGACCGTGCCGAGACCGCAGGCAGTTCACAGCTGGCCTTTCTGGACGGCATGCGCGAGCTGCGCCGCCGCCGTGAGGAGATTTCGCGCCGTTTCGGTGCCCACCTGCAGCAGGCATGGTCCTCGCTGGAAGCGGGCACGCCGCTGTCGGCTGAAGGCGTGCTGGCCGGTGCCGGTGACGGTGGCCTGAGCCTGGTGCCCGAGCATGTGCTGGAGTCGCGGCTGGCGGTGCGCAATTTCGCCACCGTGCTGCTGCGCGACTGGAAGCAGGTGCTGGCACGTATCGACCGCCGTCTGGCGTGGATCGCCGGCCTGCAGGAACTGACCGCGGACACCAACCCGGTCGGCCCCGAGCACATCGGTGTGGCCGTGCACGAGGCCTTCTATACCTGTGAACTGGCGCCGGAAGTGCGTCTGGTCCTGTTCAAGCTGTGCGAGCGCGAGTTCGCTGCCGGCGTGGGCAAGCTGTACGAAACACTGGATGCGCGTCTGGCACAGGCCGGCGTCGCACCCGAACTGGATGCGCCGCGTCGCGCCGCACCGTCCCCTGCGCGCTCGGCCATGCCCGACGCCGCGCAGGACGAGGATTCCACCGATCCGGGCCACGCACCGGGCTGGGCACGGCGCTTCTCCGAGCGCTGGAGCCAGCAGCGCACCAGCTTGGGCAACCCGCAGGGTGGCGCGCCGGGTGCTCAGGCAGGCGGCGTCTTCGAGGGCGAAGCCGGTTACGGCAACCAGCAGACCATGGTGCTGGAAGCGCTGCATGAACTGCTGGCGCAGTCGCGCCATGCGCGTGAAGGCCAGGGTGGCTACCCGCCCGACATGGCCGGCGGAAACAACCCGCAGCCGGGCAATGCGGGTGGCGGCACGCAGCGCCCGTTGAACCAGCGCGAGATGATGTCGGTGCTGTCGCTGCTGCAGGCTACCCCCAGCGCCACGTTGCGCGCGGCGGTGGGCGATGAGGGCGAATCGCTGGCGCAGCGGCTCAAGAGCGAAGTGCTGGCCGGTGCCACCCGTCTGGGCGTGGACCCGTCGCAGACGCGGCTGGATCCGCAGGACGAGGACGCCATCGATCTGGTTGGCATGCTGTTCGACGTGATGCTGGACGAGCGCGAACTGGAAGGCCGCTCGCGCGAGCTGATCGGTCGGCTGGTGGTGCCCTTCGTCAAGGTCGCCATGCTCGACCGCCGCATGTTCGTGCAGAAGACACACCCCGCGCGCAAGCTGCTCAACTCGCTGGCCGAAGCCTGCGAAGGCAATGCCGGCGAGAGCCAGGCCGAGCGCGCGCTGATGGGCAAGGTCGAAGAGATCACCGAAAGGCTGACGGCCGAGTTCAACGAGAACCTGGCCATCTTCCTGACGCTGGAAGAAGAATTCCGCGATTTCCTGGTGCAGCACCGCCGCCGCATCGAGATCGCCGAGCGCCGTGCCGCCGAGACCCAGCGCGGGCAGGAGAAGCTGGAAGTGGCGCGTTCACGCGCTGCCAGCGAACTGGACAAGCGTGTCGGTGGCGTGGAGCTGCCGCAGGCCATCGACGACTTCCTGCGCCAGCCCTGGAACCACCACCTCACCCTTACCCTGCTGCGCGAAGGCGACGATGGCGAAGGCGTGGCCGAGGCCCTGAAACTGGCCGACGGCGTGCTGGAGGAAGTGGCCGAGGCGCGCCGCCATATCGTCGGCAAGCCGTGGCTGCAGGCCTGCCAGCCGGCGCTGCGCAAGGTGTTCGCCAGCGTGGGCCTGCATGGTGACGGCGGTGCCGCTGCCATCGATGCGCTGCACGACACCCTGCAGTCCATCGCCGAACTGCGCCCCGAGCTGGAGCGCGCGTTGCCGGAACTGCCACCGGTAGCATTGCCGACGCCGCCACCGCAGGAGGCGCCGGTCATCGAATTCAGCAGCGCCGCCAAGGTCGAGGATTTCGACGACGCCGACGCCGAGCGCTTCCGCCGCATGGAAGTGGGCACCTGGCTGGATTTCATCGACAAGGACGGCAAGGTGCAGGCGGGCAAGCTGTCGTGGGTCAGCCCCATCTCGGCACGCCTGCTGTTCGTGAACCGTCGCGGCATCCGCTTCTGCGTGGCCTCGCCGGAGGAACTGGCGGTGATGGTGCGGCTGGGCCGGTTGCGTCCGCATGTGGACGACGGTGCCTTCGACAGCGCCATGCAGGGCGTGATCGACCGCCTGGAGCCGCGCGCCGCCGCCGTCGGCTGAGCCGGCGGCAACACGGCCTGCCGCGCATGGCCGCGGCTTTGCTACGATCCGGGCGTTGATCCATTGCGCATCGGGGACTGGAATGGCCGTTGATGTACGCGTTTTGAAGGAAGCTGCCAGCGGCGAACGCCGCGTTGCCGCCACGCCGGAAACGGTGAAGAAGCTGATCGCCGCCGGCGCCAGCGTGCATGTGCAGCCGGGCGCGGGCATCGCCGCCGGCTTCACCGACCAGGCCTATCAGGACGCAGGCGCAACGCTGGATGCCAGCCTTGCTCAGGCCGACCTGGTGCTGTGCGTGCAGCCGCCACCGCCTTCGGTGATTGAAACCCTCAAGACCGGTGATGCT
>DALZZG010000005.1:54377-67509 GCA_031987665.1 Stenotrophomonas sp.
CAGGCGCGCCAGCTGCAGACCTTCCCGCTGGAACGGCTGCCGCGCACCACGCGCGCTCAGGCCATGGACGTGCTTAGTTCGCAGGCCGGCATGGCCGGCTACAAGGCCACGCTGATCGCCGCGCAGCTGGCACCGCGCTTTTTCCCGATGCTGACCACCGCGGCCGGCACCATCCGCCCGTCCAAGGTGCTGGTGGTGGGCGCCGGCGTGGCTGGCCTGCAGTCGGTGGCCACCGCCAAGCGTCTCGGTGCAGCAGTGGAAGGTTTCGACGTGCGCCCGGAAACCCGCGAGCAGATCGAATCACTCGGCGGCAAGTTTCTTGACCTGGGCGTCAGCGCGGCAGGTGAGGGCGGCTATGCGCGCCAGCTCACCGATGAGGAGCGTGCCGAACAGCAGCGCCGGCTGGCCGAGCACCTGAAGGGTGTGGACGTGGTGATCTGCACCGCCGCCGTACCGGGCCGCCCCGCACCGAAGATCATCACCGCCAGCATGGTGGACGGCATGCGCCCGGGCAGCGTCATCGTCGATCTGGCCGCCGAAACCGGCGGCAACTGCGAAGCCACCCGCCCCGGTGAAACCGTCGGCGTGAACGGCGTGACCGTCGCCGGCCCCCTCGACCTGGCCAGCATGGGCGCCGTGCACGCCAGCGAGATGTACGCCCGCAACGTCTACAACTTCGTCAGCCTGTTCCTGAAGGACGGCGCGCTGAACTTCGACTGGAACGACGAACTGCTGGCAAAGACCGTGTGGCCGCCGCGACCGGCGGGCGGGGAGATTCCGCCGGTTTGAGGGGGATTTGCATGAGTAGCTGCGCGCTTTGCTTCTATCGTCGATGATCAGCGCGAATCGAGCGGTGCCAGGAAGCACCAGTTGACCGAATGGGAAGGAAGTCAGTGATATTTCTCGCAATCTGCTACGGACTTTTCACCTATTGGTTGACCCATCCTTGGCAAACGACCCGCTACGCGAATGATCTGGTCGGATACCGCTATCAGGATCTGCCAATCCTGATGGTATCGATTTTGCCGTGGATCGTTGTTTTCCTTGTCGTTCGCAAAAAGTTGCCAAAACTGTCGAGATTTTCCTGCGCCATTCTGGGCGTTGCTTCGTGCGTGTCGATTTTGAATGTGGTTTATCACGCTTACTACGAACCCTATAGCGCCACGGCGGGTTATGCGCCCCGGCTCATTGATGCCGTGAATTTCTGGCTCCGTCTGTCCGCAAGTTTTGCCAAACCGGTGGTGGTTCTTGCTTGTCTGATTTATCCGCTCCATGTGGTCAGGCGCATGATCAAGGATAAACATCGCGGTGATGCCGTCTGATGCTCAGGCAATATGCGTGGTGACGTAGCCCGGGTAAGCGCAGCGCACCCGGGGTTCACGGAGTGACGATGTGATGTTGATGTCGGGAGTTCGCATGGATGCGGACTCTCGATGCCTGATGTATCGCCTGCATCCCGGGTGCGCTTTGCTTACCCGGGCTACAAAAGCGGGGCTGTAGCGGCGAGCCATGCCCGGCTGGGACGTTGGCGGGATAGTCCACAGGACGGCTTCAGCGGAGCATGGCTCCGCTCTACATGAGCTCGTCTTACTTCTTTTCCCTTGGCGGGTTGGCCTGCAGCCATTGCTCGCGCTGTTCGGGTGACATCTTCTGCCACTGGTCGTGAAGCTGCTGGCGCTGCTGTTTGTCCATGCCGCGCATGCGCTCGAACAAGGCGCGGGCTTCGCGCTGCTGCTGCGGGGACATGTGCTCGAAGCGGTGCATGCCACGACGTGCCTGCGTGCGCTGTTCCGGCGTCATCTGCTGCCAGCCACGGGCGTGGTCGTACATGCGCTGGCGGCGTTCGGGCGAGGCGTTCCAGCGGTCGCGCAGGGGGGCGATCAGCGTCTCGCGCTGGGCCGGGGTGAGCTGCTCCCATTCCGGCAGCGGGGTGGTCGCCTGCTGGGCAAGCGCGGGCGTGCTGGCCAGGGCCAGCAGCAGGGGCAGGAGCAGGCGGGGCGTGATGCGGTTCATGAGGGTCATTCCATCGCCAGAGTGTCCGAGCCCAGCCACAGGTACAGCTCCGGGCTTTCGTCGAACAGCAGGGTGTCGTCGGAGGTTTCGTCGGTGGCGGCCGTTGCCGGACTGGCCGGCTGCGGTGCCGACGGGGTGCGGTTGAACTGCAGGCCGATGGTGACGGCCAGCACGGCGGAGAAGGCCGTGGCCAGCACCCAGCCGGCGGCATGCCTTCGCGGTGCCTGCGCGGCGGCGCTGGCGTGCTGGCGTGCCTGCCGCAGCCTGAGCAGCGTGGCAGGGGGAAGGGCGCCTTCGGCGTGCTGCTGCAGCTGCCGCAGCGAGCGGTCGAAGTCGTCGTGCTGGTTCATGGGCAGGCGGTTCACCGCGTGGCCTCCAGTTGTTTCTGCAATGCGTCGCGCGCACGCGACAGGTGGGTTTTGACCGAGCCTTCGGAGCAGCCCATCGCCTTGGCGGTGGTGGCCACATCCAGTTCCTGCAGCACGCGCAGGCTGAACGCTTCGCGCTGGCGGGCCGGCAGTTGCCGCAGGGCCTGCACCAGGCGCGTGTAGTCCTCGCGCTGCTCGTGCTGCTGCGCCGGGCCGGCGGCTTCATCGGCCCAGTCGATGGTGCTGTCCTGGTCCTGCTCTTCCTGCGGTGCCCAGAACTTGAGGCGGAAGCTGCGGCGCCGCTGCAGGTCGATGATGCGCCTGCGCAGGATGCTCCAGAACAGCGGTGTCCATTCCGTCGCCGGCTGCTCGCGGTAACCGAGCATGCGTTCCATGGCGTCCTGCACGGCGTCCAGCGCGTCCTCGCGTTGGCGCAGCCCTGCCTCGGCGAAGCGGAAGGCGCGCGGCCCGATGCCAGCCAGGAACGCATCCAGCGAGGCAGGGGGGGCAGCAGGCGTCAGGGGCGGGCTTGTCACCAGCACAGGTTAGCGTTCCGTGGGTTCCTGAAGGGGATAACGCCCGGGTAGGAAAAAGGTTGACAGCGCAACGGTCGCACCGGCTCGGCCGCCGTGGTTATCATGCGGGACGGGCGTTCCAGCCCTGGAGAGCACAGCAATGAGCGACGGGTTCGTGGCGTTGTACATCTTCATGCTGGCGGCGATCGCCGGCCACGTGATCATCTCGCGGGTGCCGGTGATCCTGCATACCCCATTGATGTCCGGTTCAAACTTCATCCACGGCATTGTGCTGATCGGCGCGATGGTGGTGCTTGGCCATGCCGACACCACGCTGGAGAAGGCCATTGGCTTCATCGCCGTGGCGCTGGGCGCGGGCAATGCCGCCGGTGGCTATGTGGTCACCGAGCGCATGCTGGAGATGTTCAAGAGTTCCAAGAAGCCGGAAGGGAAGGGCAAATGACGCCTGCCGCGCCCATTGCCGTCGCGCGCAGGCTGGATGCGCGGCAGGTGTTCCAGTGGCTCAGTTACCTGCAGTACCCGGCTCTGCTGGTGGCGGCGTTCCATGCGATGCAGCCGCTGCTGCACAACGGGCAGGGCCTGCTGGATGCCTACAACAGCGCATTGCTGTATGCAGGTGTGGGCGTGGGGCTGTCCTCGCTGCAGGACCCGACAAGAACCCAGAACACGATGTCGCGCAAGGTATGGGAAAACCCCCGCAAGGGTGCGGTGATGCTGGGGGTGCTCGGCGTGCAGGCGCTGCTGCCCATCGTGCTCGGCCTGGTGGGTGCCGCGCTGGCCGACACCACGGCCTTGTCGCAGCTGTCGCTGGGCTGCGTCGCGTTCGGGTTGGGAATGATCGGTTTGTTGAAGACGGCCATGGAGATGCGTGAGCACCACCGTCTGGACAGGCGCGTCGTGGCGGATGACTCAATGGTTCTGGAGACGGATGCATGAGCATGACCTTGCTGGTGAAGGCCAGTTATCTGGTGGCGGCCACGCTGTTCCTGCTGGGCCTGCAGCGCATGGCCTCACCCAAGACCGCGCGCAGCGGCATCCATTGGGCCGGCCTGGGCATGCTGATCGCCACGGCGGCCACATTCTTCCTGCCGGGGCTGCACAACATCGCACTGATCCTGGTGGCGCTGGTGCTGGGCACCGGTCTGGCATGGGTGTCGGCCAAGAAGGTGGCCATCACCGACATGCCGCAGATGGTGGCGCTGTACAACGGCATGGGCGGTGGTTCGGCGGCGGCGATTGGCGCGGTGGAGCTGCTGCGCTTTTCCGATGTGGCCAGCCGCGATACCAGCCATTGGAGCGCGCAGGCCATCGCTGATCTTGCCGCGCGGTTGCCGTCACCCACGGTGCTGGCGCTGGCGGTGATCGGTTCGGCCATCGGCGCGGTGTCGCTGTCCGGTTCGATCATCGCGTGGGCCAAGCTCGATGGGCGTCTGGACAAGCGCGTCACCTTCCCGGGCCAGCAGCTGTTCAACCTACTGGTGGCCGTGGCGATGGTGGTGTTGGGGGTGTGGGCGGCGATGAGCCTGCAGCCGGTGGCCATCATCAGTTTCTTCGTGGTGGCACTGGCCTTGGGCGTGCTGATGACCCTGCCCATCGGTGGCGCGGACATGCCGGTGGTCATTTCGCTGTACAACGCGTTCACCGGCCTGGCGGTGGCGTTCGAGGGTTACGTGCTGGGCAACGAGGCGCTGATCATCGCCGGCATGATGGTGGGCGCGGCGGGCATTCTGCTGACCCGCCTGATGGCCAAGGCGATGAACCGGCCGATCAGCGGCGTGCTGTTCTCCAACTTCGGTGGCGGCGGGCAGAGCGCGGAAATCAGCGGCAGCCAGAAGCCGATCGAAGCCGCCGACGTGGCCGCGATGATGGCCTACGCCGAGCGCGTGGTGATCGTGCCCGGCTACGGCATGGCGGTGGCGCAGGCGCAGCACAAGATATGGGAACTGGCGCAGCGCCTGATCGAGCGCGGGGTGAAGGTGAAGTTCGCCATCCACCCGGTGGCGGGGCGCATGCCCGGGCATATGAACGTGCTGCTGGCCGAGGCCGGCGTGCCGTATGACCTGATCGCCGACATGGACGACATCAATCCGGAATTCGCCAACACCGATGTGTCATTGGTGATCGGTGCCAACGACGTGGTCAACCCGGTGGCCAAGACCGACCCGGGCAGCCCGATTTACGGTATGCCGATCCTGGATGTGGTCAATTCCAAGAACACCATCGTGATCAAGCGCGGCAAGGGCACGGGCTTTGCCGGTATCGAGAATGCGCTGTTCTACGCGGACAACACCCGCATGCTCTACGGCGATGGTGCCGAAGCGGCAAGCGCGCTGGTGAGCGAGCTGAAGGCGCTTGATGGGGGCCATTGAGGTAGTTTTTTCACACAACTGATCCACAGGGGGATAAATGAACATTCATCATGTGCGTGCAGCTTGCTGCGCGCTGTTTGTGCTGTATGCCGGTTGCGTGGGTGCGCAGGCCAGCAATGGATGGTGGGCAGCTCAACAGCAGGCCGATGGCGGCGCTGGGGAGGCGAAGTCAGCAGCGCCCGTTGCCGCTGTGGAACGTCAGGCGGCCGTCGCGGAACAACCGGTGACGGCGGCTGAGGTTCCACCCGTGCAGCAGGCTGCGCCCGCAGTGGCGGACGTGCCGCTGGCGTCAGCCACTTTCGACTGCGTCGAGGTGGCGCGCTTCGTGGTCAACGATGGGCTGATCAGCAGCAAGGAGGAGGCGCGTGCCGCCACCATTCCAGAGGCGCGGCTGTCCGATATCCAGCGCAGCGTGGCCGGCAACATCCCGGAAAAGATTGCCGGTATGCGCGCGGCGCTGGCAGACGGGCAGGTGGGTTGCCCTGACCCCCAGCGCACGGTGCTGTTGACCGGGCGCATCATCGATTTCAAGAAGGGCAACCAAGCGCTGCGCTATTTCGTGGGCTTTGGTGCGGGTGCCCAGAAGTTCTCGGTGATGGCGCGTGCGGTACGCAAGTCGGACGGCGCACTGCTTGCCGAAGAGGACGTGACCGACCGCAAAGTGGGTGGCTGGATTGGAGGGCAGGCCGATAAGGGGCTTGATGATTTCGGCGAGAAGGTGGCGATGTTCGTCAAGCGCGCGTTGCCGGTGGTGCGCTGACCACGAGGGGCATTGTTCTCGGAGCAATGGGCCGGTGGGTTACCGGCCTTGTTTCCCCGAGCCCCCATCCGCCCCTTCGGGGCCCCTTCCCCCGCCAGCCGGGGAAGGGGAGTGCCGGGGCTGCTGCGGGTCTCAGCGGCCGACGCGCCAGGCGACGATCACGCCGATGGCCAGCCAGATGGCTTCGCCCAGGCCGTTGGCCAGCGAGAGCAGGGTCCAGGCCAGACGGGGGCCCATGCGCAGGGCCGATTCCCACGGGGTCAGGCCCATCGGGCCGCCGATGTAGGCCGAGGCAATGAACCAGTTCGCAGCCACGGCGATCACCAGCGTGGCGACGATGGCGATCAGGTAACGGGCGCGGCCCGGCTTGAAGCCGCCAAGGCGCAGCATCCATGCCGCTTCCAGCGCGGCCAGCACCGCCATCCAGCCGGCCTGCGTGCCGGTGGCCAGCGCGGCCATCAGCCAGGCAATGGTGAGGGTGATGCTCCCCAACAGCAGCAATAGCGGCCAAAGCCAGTGGTTGGAACGGCGTGCCGGCGATGAAACGTGAGACATGGGCATTCCCGAACAGGTCAGTCAGCATAGCCTTTCAGCGGGGAGGCCGCCCAGTCGGATAAAATGGCTGCCTTGCGGGTAGCGTCCGCGTCCCCATATTCAAAGCCATGTACTCCCGTAGCAGCGAACCTGTTCATTTTGAGCGCGATTGCCCCGCCGTCATGGTGCCGCAGGGCGACAGCGTGACCCTGCCGGCCGGCAGCTATGGCTATATCACCCAGGCGCTGGGTGGCAGCTATACCGTGTTTGTCGAAGGCAACCTGTTCCGCATTGCCGGCAAGGATGGCGACGCCATCGGCAAGGAGCCGCCGCCGGGGCTGGACCTGCCCGACGATGCCGGCGACGAGGACGTGGAAAAGCTGGTGTGGCAGCAGCTGCGTACCTGCTTCGACCCTGAAATCCCGTTCAACATCGTTGATCTGGGGCTGATCTACGAAGTGGATATCAAGCACCTGGACGACGGCCAGCGCGAGGTGGACGTCAAGATGACGCTGACCGCGCCGGGCTGCGGCATGGGCGAGATCCTCGTCGATGACGTGCGCAGCAAGCTGGAGATGATTCCGACGGTGGCGCAGGCCGACGTCGAGCTGGTGTTCGACCCGCCGTGGGGGCGTCACATGATGTCCGAAGCGGCACGTTTGGAAACTGGCATGCTGTAACGCCTGGCCCGTGATTGCGGGGCGCCGGGCGGCCTGCCCGATTGCCCGCGTGTCACTGGCCCGGTCGAAAACCCACCGGCGGCGGTCACTGCGCCGGGTTGTCACATCCCGCAATCTGGAAGGAATAAACCGGTGTCCCAGTCTTCCCTGAGCTTCGATGTCACCCGTTCGGACCACCCGCGCAGCGCCGCAGAGCGCGCCAAGATCCTGGAAAAGCCAGGCTTCGGCGTGTATTTCACCGACCACATGGTGGCGGTGCGTTGGGACAAGGACACCGGCTGGCACGATGCGGCGGTAACCCCCTACGGCCCGATTTCGCTCGACCCGGCTGCGGCGGTGCTGCACTACGGTCAGGAGATCTTCGAGGGCATCAAGGCCTACCGTCATGCCGATGGCTCGGTGTGGACCTTCCGCCCGGAAGCCAATGGTGCGCGCCTGCAGCGCTCGGCACGGCGCCTGGCGCTGCCGGAACTGCCGGTGGACATCTTCGTTGAATCGCTGAAGCAGCTGATCGCCATGGACAAGGACTGGGTGTCCGATGCCGACGAGGCCAGCCTGTATTTCCGTCCGTTCATGATCGGCGATGAGGCGTTCCTCGGTGTGCGTGGCGCGCACAAGGCCAGCTTCTACGTGATCGCCAGCCCGGCCGGCCCGTACTTCGCCAAGGGCGTTGCGCCGGTGGCGATCTGGCTGTCCACCGACTTCGCGCGTGCGGCCAAGGGCGGCACCGGTGCGGCCAAGTGCGGTGGCAACTACGCTGCTTCGCTGCTGCCGCAGCAGCAGGCACAGGCGCAGGGCTGCTCGCAGGTGCTGTTCCTGGACCCGGTCGAAGGCAAGTACCTGGAAGAGCTGGGCGGCATGAACGTGTTCCTGGTCTACGGCAAGACCAACACGCTGGTGACGCCGGCGCTGTCGGGCAGCATCCTGGAAGGCATCACCCGCGAATCCATCCTGCAGCTGGCGCGCGACCGCGGCATGACCGTGGAAGAGCGCAAGGTGACCATCGACGAGTGGAAGCAGGGCGTTGCTTCCGGTGACATCACCGAAGTGTTCGCCTGCGGCACCGCCGCCGTCATCACCCCGATCGGCCAGCTCAAGGGCGAAGGTTTCTCTGTGGGTGACCTGGACGCGCCGGCCGGAGATGTGACGATGTCGCTGCGCAAGGAGCTCACCGACATCCAGTACGGGCGTCAGCCCGACCGCCACGGCTGGCTGGTGCGTCTGGACGCCTGAGCCAGACGCAGCAAGGCGTAAGAGACTAAACCTGTCCGGACAATAGCCCGGGCAGGTTTTTTATTGCCTGTCATTCATGTGTCATGTGTCGCATTTCTGTTTGTGAAACAGTGACTTATGGCATTTTGGAATGAGCGTAAGTTTCGCCTGCAACCCTATTGGCTTCTGTTTAGCCGGCATTTACGCTCCGGCGACGGATCGGTGACAGGGGACTGGTCCGGGTAGTTCTACCCGGGCATCACGTACTCGAATTGATCTCAGCGTCCGGGTAGGACCGACGCCGCACGACGCGGCATCTCCTATGCAGAAGGGCTCATCAATGTCACGCAGAACGCACCGTAGGCTTGGCCGTGGTTTGGTTGTGGTTGGCACTGTTTCGCTGTCTTCCCTGCTGTTGATTGCGCCGGCCTTCGCCGGCGAGGTGCACCTGGCCGGTCTGGAGTCGGCTCCCACGCACCAGCGCTTCATCGTCAAATACCGCCAGGACAGCCGCCAGGCTGCCGGCGAAACCGCCCTGCAGAAAAGCCTGAGCACGGCCGCCCGCGCGCTGCCGGTGCGTGGTGGCAATGCGTTGGCCGTGCAGCACCTGCGCCGGCTGGCGATAGGCCCGGACGTGGTGCGCGCCAATGCGCCGCTGGACCGCGCCGAAGCAGAAACCCTGATGCGCCGCCTGGCGGCCGACCCGAACGTGGAATACGTCGAGGTGGACCGCATCAACACCATCAGCGTCACCCCCAACGACAGCCGCTTCGGCGAGCAGTGGGGCTATACCGGCGCCTACGGCATCAAGGCCACCCAGGCCTGGGATACGACCAGCGGCGCGGGCGTGGTGGTGGCGGTGCTGGATACCGGCATCACCAATCACAGTGACCTCAACGCCAATGTCCTGCCCGGCTACGACTTCGTGAACGATGCCACGGTGGGCAACGACGGCAATGGCCGTGACAGCGATGCCAGCGACCCGGGTGACTGGGTGAGCGCCAACCAGTGTGGCTACTCGCATCCGGCGCAGAATTCCAGCTGGCACGGCACGCATGTGGCCGGCACCATCGCTGCGGTCACCAACAACGCCAAGGGCGTGGCGGGCACCGCTTACGGCGCCAAGATCGTCCCGGTGCGCGTGCTGGGCACCTGCGGTGGCTACGACTCGGATATCGCCGACGCCATTGTGTGGGCATCGGGTGGCAGCGTGTCCGGCGTGCCGACCAACGCCAACCCGGCGGAAGTGATCAACCTGAGCCTGGGTGGTTCCGGTGCCTGCGGTACGACCACGCAGAATGCGATCAACTCGGCCGTGGGCCGCGGCGCCACGTTGGTGATCGCTGCGGGCAATGACAACGTCAACGTGTCCGGCGCGTCGCCGGCCAACTGCAACAACGTCATCGCAGTGGGCGCCAACGACAGCGCCGGCAAGCGTTCGATCTGGAGCAGCGCGCAGCAGTCCAACTATGGCGCGCTGGTGGACGTGGCGGCACCGGGCACCAACATCCTGTCCACCGTCAATACCGGCACCAAGGCACCGAGCGGGGAGGGCTATGCCTCCTACGGCGGCACCTCGATGGCCACCCCGCATGTGGCGGGCGTGGTGGCGCTGGTGCAGGCGGTGTCCAACCCGGCCAAGACGCCGGCACAGGTGGAGGCGCTGCTGAAGAGCACCGTCACGCCGTTCCCGTCCACGCCGGACAAGCCGATCGGCGCCGGCATCGTGAACGCACAGGCGGCGGTGGCCGCAGCGCAGGGCGGCACCAATCCGCCTGACCCGGGTACGGGCGGCGGCACGCTGACCAATGGCGTGCCGGCTACCGGCGTGTCGGGGGCGGCAGGCAGCCAGGCGTTCTGGACGGTGACCGTGCCGGCCGGTGCCAGCAATCTGGTGATCGCGTCCTCCGGCGGCAGCGGTGATGCTGACCTGTACGTGCGTGCCGGCAGCAAGCCGACCACGGGCACCTACGATTGCCGCCCGTACAAGACCGGCAACACGGAAAGCTGCAGCTTCGCCACACCGGTGGCGGGCACCTACCACGTCATGCTCAACGCCTATTCGGCCTACTCGGGTCTGACCCTGCAGGCCAGCTGGAGCACCGGCGGTGGTGGCGGTGGCAGCCAGACGTACAGCAACAGCACGCCGGTGAACATCGTTGACCGGGCCACGGTGGAAAGCGCCATCAACGTGAGCGGGCGCAGCGGCAACGGCCCGGCCTCCACGCCGGTGGCGGTGGACATCAGCCACACCTGGAAGGGTGACCTGAAGGTGGATCTGGTGGCGCCGGATGGCAGCGTGTACACCCTGAGCAACTATGCCGGCGGCAGCGCCGACAACATCAAGCAGACCTTCAACGTGAACCTGTCCAGCGAGGCCATCAACGGCAACTGGAAGCTGCGGGTGAACGACAAGGCCAGTGGTGACACCGGCCGCATCAACAGCTGGTCGATCACGTTCTGATGCATGCAACAGGCGGCGCCCGTGGTGGGCGCCGCCACCGCAACGTGGCATGAGGCTTTGGCCCCGGCAGATGCCGGGGCTTTTTTTGTGGGAGGTGATGCAACTCGTAGCCTGGGTAAGTGCAGCGCCCCCGGGGGTGTTGATGGGTGGGTGGAGGTGGCGGATGCCTATCTGCCTTTGGTGGCGTGGCCGTCTGCGTGGCATTGAACGTGCATCCCGGGTGCGCTGCGCTTACCCGGGCTACGGGGGAGTTTGGTGTTTCGCCAGGAGCACCCCTCCTCAGTCCTCCCCTGCACCTACGGTGCAAGGGAGGAGGCCAACAGCAGGTGTCGGCCAATATTCCGCGCGGGCTGCTCCCTCCCTTGCGCAGCAGGGGAGGGCTGGGGAGGGGTAAGCCTTTGGCTTTTTACCTGGGCTACAGCGCAAAGGTTGGCTTGTCGCCAGGGGCACCCCTCCTCAGTTCTCCCCTGCAACTACGGTGCAAGGGAGGAGGTGAACAGCCGGCGTCGGCCAATATTCCGCGCGCGGGCTGCTCCCTCCCTTGCGCAGCAGGGGAGGGCTGGGGAGGGGTAAGCCTTTGACGTTGCCTCAGCGCTTGCCTCGATCACGAAGCCAAGCCCAGGAGAGAAACTCACTCCTCGAGAACGTCGCTGCAGCCCGCCTGCAGAAGACGCAGTGCATCCGCTGGCGTGATCTCCAGCAGCAGGCCACGCTGGCCCGCGTTGATATAGACGCTGGCGTGCTGCTGCACTCCATCCGCGAACACCACCTTCGCAGGGCGCTGCTGTGCGAACGGGCTGATGCCGCCCACCTTGTAGCCGCTGCGGCGTTCGGCTTCGGCGATGTCCATCATCTGTGCATGCTTGCCGCCGCAGCTGGCGGCCAGCTTCTTCAGCGACAGGCGCTGGTCGCTGGGAATCACCGCGACCACCGGTTGCTTGTCCACCCAGGCCATCAGGGTCTTGTACATGCGCGCGGGCTCGATGCCCAGCGCCTGCGCCGCCGCCAGCCCCTTGCTGTCCACGTCGGCGCTGTAGTCGTAAGCGTGCAGTTGATGGGCGACCCCGGCCGTGTCCAGTGCGGCGGTGGCGCGGGTGCCCTTTGCCACTTACACCGCCTCGAAGCGGTTGGCGTCCACGTTCTTGCGCACCTTGGTGGGGTCCCAGATGCGGCCGTTCATGGCGATGTAGACACCCGGCGGCAGCGACTGCACCGCACCGATGGCGCAGCCGATGTTGAACTCGGCATCGGAGCCACGGAAGCGTGCCGGGCTGAGCGCGCCGGTCATCACGATGGTCTTGTCGGCGATGGTCTGCAGCAGCCTGCCGGTGGCCACCATCGAATCGGTGCCGTGGGTGACCAGCACATGGCGGGTGGGCTGCGCTGCGATGGTGGCGCGGATCAGCTCGCGGTCCTCGTCGGTGATGTGCAGCGAATCCTTGCGCAGGATCGGAATCACATTGAAGCGGAAGGTCACGCCCAGCTCGCGCAGGATCATGCCGATCTGCGGGTCGCCGATCTGGTAGTCGGATTTGTCGTCGAAGTAGATCTTGTCGATCGTGCCGCCGGTGGTGACGACCAGGAGTTCTTCCATCATTACGGTGGATCCTTGCGCAGACTGCACGCGGCGCCAGTGCCGCGATGGCGTGAATGATAAAGCGATGGCTGGCGCAGGGGTGAGCGGAGATGTGAGCGCGTGCGCTTTTCAGGGCCTTTGCTTCCGCTGCGGGCGAAAACCGGGGCCGCGGACCCTATTTCTTCCTGAAGCGCGCACGCACGCCCGGCAGGCTGACCAGCGCGACGATCAGCAGCGACAGCACGATTTCCACCCATGCATACAGGGCGGTTTCACGGTGCGTCCAGGCGCTCATCACGCCGTGGCTGAACCAGAACAGCGCCAGCACGCCGGCCCAGAAGCGCGCTACGCCACGGCCCAACGCCAGCATCAACAGCAGCACCAGCGGCGGGGCGACGAAGACCAGCAGCACCGCGGTCAGGTGCGGGTCGGCGCGGAACCACCATCCATACAGCGCCGCCAGCGCCAGCAGCGCCGTACCCAGCACCAGGTCGCGCGCGCTGGGCTTCATGCGGAAAGACGCCGTGCGATGTCGGCCACGCGACGGCCCAGCACGCGGGCGAGGTGGGCCTCGTCGTCGCTGGGCTGCGGGTCGTCCTGCGCGCCGGCCACATGGCTGG
>DALZZG010000006.1:0-67442 GCA_031987665.1 Stenotrophomonas sp.
ATGGCAGCTGGGCCGATACCCCGGCGCAGCTGCAGGCGGCCCCTGCGGGCCGCGTGCTGCGCCTGCGACAACCCCTGCATGGCGAGTCCGCCACCCAGGTGCGGCGCCTGATCGCCGAGGGCGGCAACTGGCAGCCGCTGGTGCCCCCGGCGGTGGCTGGTTACATCCTTGCTCAGGGCCTGTACGGTGCCAAGGCCACTTCATGAATGCCCGCAGCGTCCGGGTTCTCTATAATCACCCCCTTATTCATCGAGTTCTGTCGCTTTGAGCACCGAAGCCCAAGTCATCAAGACCCAACTGCCCAACCCGCCGCCGTCCGTCCCGGCACTGCTGGCGTCCGTCCACGCCGCGCTGGAAGAGATCAAGGCCAAGGATGCGGTGGAGATCGACGTACGCGGCAAGTCCAGCGTCGCCGACTACATGGTTGTCGTGTCCGGCACCTCGACCCGCCACGTCAAATCCATCGGTGATGAAGTGGTGCGTTTCGCCAAGAACCTGGGCGTCATGCCGCTGGGTGTGGAAGGCGAGCGCGAAGCCGAGTGGGTGCTGGTGGACCTGGGCGACGTGATCGTCCACGTCATGCTGCCGCGCGTGCGCGAATTCTATGCGCTGGAGCGCCTGTGGACCGTTGGCGACCAGCCGCCGCGTGGCGACGATGAAGACGAGCAGGGCTGAGCCCCGCCCGTACCCGCGATGACGGCGCCGCAGGGCGCCGTTTTCGTTTGACCCCGGCCAGCAGCCGCAGGAGCCGTGCATGAAAGCCAGACTGATCGCCACCGGTGAGCGCGCACCCGCCTGGGTGGCGCAGGGGTTCGCCGAATACCAGAAGCGGCTCTCGCACTGGTTGCCACTGGAGCTGGTGGAGATCGAGCCGGGCCTGCGTGGCAAGGGCCGCGACCCGAAGCGTGCGATCGAGGATGAAGGCAAGCGCGTGCTCGCTGCGTTGCCGAAAACGCCGTACGTGGTCGCGCTGGACGTGCCCGGTCGCCAGCTCAGCTCCGAGCAGTTGGCGCAGCGCCTGGAGCACTGGCGCTCGCAGGGCCGCGATCTCGCCTTCCTCATCGGTGGCCCGGAAGGTCATGCGGCGGAAGTGCAGGCCGTGGCCGATGAAAAGTGGTCCATCGGTCCACTGACCCTGCCGCACATGCTGGTGCGGCTGGTGGTGGCCGAACAGCTGTATCGCGCAGCAGCGATGCTGGCCAATCACCCCTACCATCGCGCGTGAAAAGCGCATAGAATGCGCTTCCCCGCCCGAATAGCTCAGCCGGTTAGAGCACTTGACTGTTAATCAGGGGGTCGTTGGTTCGAGTCCAACTTCGGGCGCCAAATTTGAATGAAAGAAGCCGCGAGCAATCACGGCTTCTTTTTTGCCTATTTCAAGCACACGGCGGCGGGTGATGGCCCGCCGCCGCGTGGTGCGTCACTTGAAGGTGTATTTGGCACCTACCGTGAAGTAGCGGCCAATGGCGCCGCTGTAGTGCAGCGGGTTGTAGTTGATGGCACCGTAGGTGGCCGGGTCCAGCGGAGCGATGCGGTCGAACACGTTCTGCACCGAGGCGCTCAGCTCGAACGCATCGGTCACGTTCCAGCGGCCGGACAGGTCGAAGGTGGTGAAGGAGGGAATCTTCTCCACCGGGTCGCCGTTGGCATAGAACGACAGGTAGTCGCCGCCACGCTTGTCCTTGTTCTCCATGCTGCTGATGTAGTTGACGATGCCGCTGACCGACCAGGCGTTGTAGTTCCATGTCACGCCGAAGTTGGCGCGGTCCTTGGGCGTGCCGATGCAGTTGGTGACATCGCAGTTGCCATGCGTGCCGGCGTAGTCGCTGGTTGCGCCGCCATCGGTGCGCTCGAACTTGCGGATATGGCTCCACTGCGCGTCCAGACGCAGGTCGCCGGCATTGCCCAGCGGGATGTCCTGGCGCACGTCCAGATCCACGCCTTCCACTTCAGACTGCGCGGCGTTCACGTAGGACGTGTTGACCGCGAGGATCGAGCCGGTTCCCGGTACGCCGTTGAGCAGGTTGCTGTCACGCAGCACGTTGCCGGCGAGGATGGCGGCGGTGGTATCACCCTGCGCGATTTCGTTGCTGCGTTTGATGCGCCATGCATCCACCGTGATGGAGGTAGTCTGGGTGGGCTGCAGCACCACGCCCAGCGAGTAGCTCTTGGACTCCTCGGGCTTCAGGTCCTTGTTGGGGCGGGTGATGATGGCCACCGGCTGCAGGCCGCAGTCGGCCTGGGTCGCGCCGGGCGCCGGGTTGCCGCCGGGGCAGCGTACCGGGTCGTTGGCGCGCGAGAACGCGGCCAGGCCACCGTCGCCGTTCTCGGCCGGGTTGGGGGCACGGAAGCCTTCGGCGTACGTGCCGCGCAGGGCCAGCCAGTCGGCAGGCGTCCACTTGAAGCCGACCTTCGGCTTGACCGCGTCATCGCCGCTTTCGTACTTGTCGTAACGCACGGCGGCGTTGAGCTCCAGCTGTTCCAGCACCGGTGCCGACAGCTCCGCATAGGCGGCGTACACGTTCTGCGTGCCGTTGTAGGCCGAGTAGCCCAGGCCGATGATGTCGCCCTGGTCGGTGTAGGTCTGCGGTGTCAGCGAGTTGCTGGTCTTGCGCCATTCGGTGCCCAGCGCCAGGCCCAACGGGCCGCCCTGCAGGTCGGCCAGCGAGCGCGAGACCTTGAAGTCGAACATGTCCAGCTCGCTCTTGGCGCGCGCGCTGATGGTGGGCGAGATGTAGTCGTACAGGCTCTGCGGATTGGCATCCGAACCCTGCCCGATGTTCCACACGCCCGCGGCGCAGTTGGGGTCTTCCAGCACGCAGCGCACCGCGCTGTAGCGCAGGAAGCCATCGCGCCGGTTGATCAGGTTGGTGCTGGAGTGCAGGTAGGCGGTGTCGTAGTCCCAGTCGCCCCAAGTGCCTTTGACGCCCGCCAGGAAGCGGATGAACTCGTTGCTGTTGTTGGTCACGCGCGGGCCGACATCGAAGGCCGAATAGCGCACGCGCACCGGTACGCCATACGGGTTGTCCGGGTGGCTCGCGCCCAGCATCGTCGCGCCGGGGCCGCTGTTGGCATTCACCGGGCCGCCGGGAAAGCCCCAGCTGCCGGAGACGTTGGACGGCGTGTTCTGGAAGCGGGTGTCCTTCCTGGAGTAGCCCATTTCCACATACGCCTCGGAGGCGTCACCGAAGGCGAAGCTGGCGCGGCTGAAGATGTTGACGTACTTCTCCTCGGGGGCCAGATCACGGAACTGGGTCTGGTCCCAGACGCAGCCGCCGCGCGGGTCCTGCGGCGTGACGCCGGAAAGCGCCGCGCAACCGGGCAGGCTGACGATGCTGCCATCCGGTGCGTACACGCTGCCGGTGGGCGAGGAACCCTGGCCGGCGGTGCCATTGAACGCGCCACCCAGAAACTGGCTGCCGTCGATGTCATAGCCCCAGCGACGCAGATCGCCCGTGCCGATCCATTTGCGGTCGCGGCGGTCCAGCGTGCGGATGGCGTCGCTCTTGCCCACATCCAGACTGAAGAACGCATTCCAGCCGTTCTCGGCGAGATCGCCGGTGCCTGCGGTGAGCGTGGCTTTGCGCTGGTCGCCGTCGCTGTCACCCGACAGCCCGTACGAGCCGCGCAGGATGACGCCGGTGAAGTCCGAGCGCAGGATGATGTTGACCACGCCGGCGATGGCGTCGGAGCCGTAGATGGCCGATGCGCCGTCTTTCAGCACGTCGATGCGTTCAACCGCGTCGAGCGGAATGGTGCTCAGGTCGGTGAAGACTTTCTGGCCATCGTCCGCGAGGCCATAGGTGGCCATGCGCCTGCCATTGAGCAGTACCAGCGTGGAGCCGGCGCCCAGGCCGCGCAGCGAGATGCCCGCGCCACCGCCGGCAAAGCCGTTGCCGAAGGTCTTGGGAATGGAGCCGGAGCCATCGGCGGTCAGCGTCTGCAGGTACTCGGCGACATTGTTCTTGCCGGTGCGGTCGATCTCCTGACGGGTGATGACCTGGACGGGCGAGGGGGTTTCGGTGTCGGTACGGGGGATGTTGGAGCCGGTGACAGTGACTCTGTCCAGCGTGGTGGCTTTTTCATCCTGCGCCATCGCCAGTGGAGCGGTGACCGCCATGACGGCAGGGACCAGCAGCAGGCGGGTGAGGTGGGAGGAAATGCTTGTGCAAAGCGGATGGGAGCGGCAGGCGGGCTGCCGATATGTCGGATGTTTCACAGTTGTCTCTCCAGTGGAGCTGCGGCAAATAGCCCGCATCTGGAAACGCGGGCCGGGTACATCGACGGCCGCGAATCTAGATTTTTGACGGGTGAGACATATGTGAAAAAAAGATTAATGCGCGCGATATCAGACTTCCCCGCAAGGGAGCGTTCAGATAACGCTCCCTTGCGGCGCATTCATCGATCAACCCAGTTTGAAGTCGACCGGGATGCGTCCGTACGCGCGGACCGGCCTGCCGTTGTCGGTGGCAGGCTGGAACTTCCAGCGGCGCAGCACCTGCGTGCGTGCAGCGTTGTCGAGGCTGCGGTTGCCACTGCTCTGCTCGATGCTGACTTCCAATGGCGTGCCGTCCTCGCCGACCAGCACACGCAGCACCACGGTGCCCTGTGCGTTGGCCATCAGCGCATCGCGCGGATAGGCCGGTGCCGGTGCGCGCAGGTAACCCAGCTGCACGCCTTCCAGCGGCGCGGCAGGGCCGATGCTTTCGATGGCGGGTGCGGGATCGGCAACCGGCGCCACGTCCACCGGTGCGGTGATGACCGCCTCAGTCGCGAACACGGGCATCGGCGCGCTTTCCACCGGGGCCGGCAATGCAGGCTGGCGCGGTGTGGACGGGGTGCGGTTGACCGGTACTTCGACGGCAGGTGGCGGCGGTGGCGGAGTGACCGGTCGGGTTTCAGGCACCTGCCAGCGTGCTTCGCGCGTGGTGTCGTTGTGGACAGGTGCCTGTGACAGCGGGATGAGCAGCAGGGCCGCTGCCAGCGCGTGCAGAGCGATTGCCGTGCTGTAGGCGAAGACCCGGGACGGCTCGACGTGGACGGAACTGACCTGTTGTTGCGTGCGGACCATGTGCCACCTCCATGCGTGGGTGTGTGACAGAGAACAACGCGCGATGACGCAGGCCGGGGTTGCCGCGGGTGCGGGAATTTCTGTTGTGCGGCCTGCGTGGGCTCAGTGCGCCCTGAAACGCGGCGGCCGACAAGCGGGGGCGCGGATTCTGGTCAGCTGGCAGACAGCCAGAGGGGGTACCGTAGCGCCGTAGCCCGGGTAAGCGGAGCGCGCCCGGGGTTCCTGCGCAACGTGCAGGAACAGACATCGTGTGAAAAGCCCCGGGTGCGCTTCGCTTACCCGGGCTACGGGATGAGGGCGAATGCCGGAAATGCAGACGGCGCCCGCAGGCGCCGTCTGTGTGCAGCGATGGCGGCGTGGCTCAGCGGCCCAGCTCGAACACCACGTCCAGGTTCACCGAGACGGTGGTTTCACCCGGCGAAACGGCGGTGTCCATTTCCGCCTTGGCCGAGCGGCCGGCCATGGCCATCATCGGCATCGGGCGGAAGCCGCCCTGGCTGCCTTCGGAAATGCTGACGATGCGGCGCACGCGCAGGCCCAGCGACTTTGCATAGGTCTCGGCGCGGGCCTGGGCCTTCTTCAGCGCGGCCAGACGGGCTTCGTCATAGACCGGCTCCGGCTGGTCGATCTCGAAGCTGGGGCCGTTGATCTGGTTGGCACCCTGCGCGGCCAAGCTGTCGAGCACCTTGCCCAGCTTGGTGATGTCACGCACCTTCAGGCTGACCGTGTTGCTGGCCTGGTAGCCGGTGATCTTGGGGGCCTCGTTCTCGGCGTAGCGGTACTGCGGGCTCAGGTTGATGCCGCTGGTCTGGATGTCACGCTCGGCGATGCCGGCGGCCTTGATGGCGGACATCACCTTGTCCATCTGCACCGCGTTCTCGCGCATGGCGGTATTGCCATCCGCAGCCTGGGTGACCACACCGGCCGACAGGGTGGCCACGTCCGGCACGCGCTTGGCCTCGGCCTGGGCGGAGATGTTCAGCAGGGTGGCGTCGCTGGCCACAACGGTGGGCACGGTCTGTGCATGGGCGGTCATCGTGGCTCCCAGAGCAAGTGACAGGGACAGCAGCAGGGGGGCGAGTGCTGTACGGCGCATGGTGGTCCTCCTTGGTTGGATGTGAAAGTGAAGCTGTGGCGATGAACGGGTGGTGAGCCGGCTCGGGGTCAGGGCCACTTTCACGCGCTTGCCGGACGTTCAGGCAGCTGCCGCGGGTTATCCTTCCCTGATGCTTTATCTCGCCTCCCGCTCGCCCCGCCGCAGTGAACTCCTGACACGTCTGGAAGTGGCTTTCCAAACCTTGGATATCGACATCCCCGAGGTGCGTGCGGCTGGCGAAGCACCTGAAGCCTACGTGCGGCGGGTGGCTCTGGACAAGGCGCAGGCCGGGCTGGCGCAGGTCGCCGGTGATCCGCAGGCGGTAGTGCTGGGCTCTGACACCGAGGTGGTGCTGGGCGACCGGGTCTATGGCAAGCCGGTGGACGCGGACGACGCGGCGGCCATGCTGGCCACGCTGGCCGGGCGCACCCACCGGGTGATCACCGCCGTCGCGCTGGCCGCCCATGGCCGGCATACGCTGGAGGTGGTGACGTCGGAGGTCACCTTCGCGCCGATGAGCGCTGCGCAGATACAGGCCTACGTGGCCTCCGGCGAGCCGATGGGCAAGGCCGGGGCCTACGCCATCCAGGGTGGTGGCGAACGCCATATCAGCCATCTGGCTGGCAGTTTTTCGGGCGTGATGGGGCTGCCGCTGCAGCAGACCGCCGCGCTGCTGGCCGCTTTCGCCGTGGGGGCGGCAGACGATTCCATGGACAAGGGGGAGTGAAGGACGTGTCCGAAGAGATTCTTGTGAACGTCACCCCGCGCGAAACCCGCGTGGCGGTGATCGAGAACGGCATGCTGCAGGAACTGCACATCGAGCGCGGTTGGCGCCGTGGCGTGGTCGGCAACATCTACAAGGGCAAGGTGCAGCGGGTGATGCCGGGCATGCAGGCGGCCTTCGTCGAGGTGGGGCTGGAGCGCGCCGCGTTCCTGCACGCCAATGACGTGGTGCGACCCGCGCCGGTCATCACCGATACCGAAGAAACCGCGCCCAGCCTGCCGCTGCCGGCATCGGTGCCCATCGTCGAGCTGCTGCGTGACGGGCAGGACGTGGTGGTGCAGGTGGTCAAGGACCCGATCAGCACCAAGGGTGCGCGCCTGACCACGCAGATCAGCATTCCCTCGCGTTATCTGGTGCTGCTGCCGCAGTCGAAGATGGTGGGCGTGTCCGCGCGCATCGAGGACGAGGCCGAGCGTGCCCGCCTCAAGGCGCTGGTCACCGAGATTTCCGCCCAGCACGGTGGCTACGGCTACATCGTGCGCACCAATGCCGAAGGCCAGCCCGCCGAGGCGCTGGCTGAAGACATCTCCTACCTGTCGCGCGTGTGGAACGTGGTGGAGCGTCGTGGCCGCGATGCGTCGCCGACCAGCATCATCTACGAAGACCTGAGCCTGCCGCTGCGTTCGGTGCGCGACCTGATCCGCAAGGACGTGGACAAGGTGAAGGTGGACTCCAAGGAAACCTTCAACCAGCTCAAGGCCTTCGTGGCCAAGTACATGCCGGTGCTGGACGAGAAGCTGGAGCTGTACGCCGGCGACCGCCCGATCTTCGACATGTTCGGCGTGGAGGATGAAATCGGCCGCGCGCTGGACAAGCAGGTGCCGCTGAAATCCGGTGGCTATCTGGTGATCGACCAGACCGAGGCGATGACCACCATCGATGTGAACACCGGTTCCTTCGTTGGCCAGCGCAATCTGGAAGAAACCGTGTTCCGCACCAATCTGGAGGCGGCGCAGGCGGTGGCGCGGCAGCTGCGGCTGCGCAATCTGGGCGGCATCATCATCATAGATTTCATCGACATGGATGACCCCGAGCACCGCCGCCAGGTGCTGCGCACGCTGGAGAAATCGCTGGCGCGCGATCATGCCAAGACCACGGTGTATGACTTCTCGCCGCTGGGGCTGGTGGAGATGACCCGCAAGCGCACGGTCGAAAGCCTGGAGCGGCAGTTGTCGGAAACCTGCCCGCAGTGCAGCGGGCGCGGCAGCATCAAGACCACCGAGACGGTGACCTATGAAATCTTCCGCGAGATCACCCGCGCCGTGCGCCAGTTCGACGCTGCGCGCCTGCTGGTGATCGCCTCGACCAAGGTGGTCACCCGCATCACCGAGGAAGAATCGGCGGCAGTGGCCGAGCTGGAGGAATTCCTCGGCAAGAGCATCCGCTTCCAGGCCGATGACCAGTACCTGCAGGAACAGTTCGATGTCGTGCTGCTCTGAGCCGGCATGGATACAGCCGTCGGGAGATAGCGTGGTGCGATGACCACGCTGTTGCGCTACCGCCTGCGTCACCTCCGCCGCCATGTGCTGATCGCACTGGCGGTCGTGGTCGTGGCCGTGGCCGTGCTGGTGGGTACGCTCAGCCAGCTGCTGCCGATGGTGGAAGCGCACCCGGACAAGGTAGCTGTGTGGCTCAGCGAGCGTGCCGGCCAGCCGGTGGCGTTCGACCGACTGGACACGCGCTGGACGCGGCGCGGCCCGCTGCTGCAGCTGGATGGCCTGCGCATCGGTGAAGGCAATGGCGTGCGCGTGGGACAGGCCGAAGTGCTGGTCGCCATGTATTCCGGCCTGCTGCCCGGTGCACCGCTGACCGAACTGCGCCTTCGCGGTCTGGCGCTCACGCTGGAGCGTGCCGATGATGGACGCTGGTCGGTGCGTGGCCTGCCGCATGCCGAAGGTGGCGGCGATCCGCTCGACGCGCTGCGTCGGCTGGGGGAGCTGCAGGTCATCGGTGGGCAGCTGCAGATCAACGCCCCGTCGATCGGCATACAGGCGCGCATTCCGCGCGTGGACCTGCGCCTGCGCGTGGACGGCAAGCGCCTGCGTGTGGGTGCGAAGGGCTGGATCGACACCACCGCGCCACCGCTGACCGCCGTGCTGGATTTCCAGCGTCAGGATGGCAGCGGCACCGCATGGTTCTCCGCCGAACAGGCTGACCTGGCCGCATGGTCACCGCTGCTGCAGGTGGCCGGTGTGCAGGCGCGGCAGGGCAGCGGCAAGCTGGGTGCATGGGCACGGCTGCAGGATCACCGCGTCGTGGCGGTCACCGCCGAAGGCCAGCTGGAACAGGTGCGCCTTTCCGGCGCACCGCTGCAATCGGCCACCAGCGCGCCGTCGGTAGCGTTCAAGCAGCTGCAGCTGAAAGCGCGCTGGAAGGTCATCGATGGCGGCTGGCGGCTGGACGCACCGCGCCTGCGCATCAGCACCGACGAAAGTACGCAGGTTCTCGACGGCCTGCTGCTGGCCGGTGGCCAGCATTTCGCGCTGCAGGGCCAGCAGGTGGACGTGGCCCCGCTGCTGCAGGTGGCCGCCCTGAGCGACCGTCTGCCGCCTGATCTGCGCAGCTGGCTGTACAAGGCGCGGCCCAGCCTGCGGTTTGCCGATGTCCGCATCGTCGGTGATGTCGATGGCCCGGCACGCGCCGAAGGTGAGCTGCTGGACGCCAGCTTCAAGCCGGTCGGCCACAGCCCCGGCATCAGCGGCCTGCACGGTCATTTTGAAGGCGACGCGCAGGGCGTGGCGCTCGATCTGCATCCCGATCATGCCGTGCGTTTCGACTGGCCGACGGGTTTCGGTGTGCCGCACGAGCTGCAGCTGTCCGGGCAGTTGGTGGGCTGGCGCGAGGGTGCGGGCTGGCAGGTCGGCACGCCCGCGCTGCGGGTGCAGGGCCGTGATTACGCGGCGGAAGTGCGCGGCGGCATGTGGTTCCAGAATGACGGCACGCGCCCTTGGATCAACATTGCCGCCAAGCTCGACGATGTACCCATCACCGCCGCCAAGGGTTTCTGGGTGCGTTCGAACATGAGCCAGGCCGCCGTGAACTGGCTGGACGCCGCACTGGTCGATGGCACGCTGCGCAACGGCACCGGTCTGGCAGTGGGCGATCTGGACGACTGGCCGTTCAAGGGCAACAACGGCCGTTTCGAGGCCGGTGGCCACATCACCGACGGCAGCATCCGCTTCCATCAGGACTGGCCTTTGATGCAGCAGGTGGATGCCGACATCAACTTCATCGGCCCCGGCTTCGACCTGCAGGGCAGGGGAGAGCTGGGCGGCGTGAAGGTGGACAGCATGCAGGCCGGCATCGCTGATTTCGGGCAGTCGCGGCTGCAGGTCAAGGCGACCACCGTGGACGACGCCAGCCATCTGCTGGCAATGCTGCGGCAGAGTCCGCTGCAGAAGACCTATGGCGACACGCTGGACAACCTCACCGTGCGCGGCCCGGCGGCGGTCAACTTCGACCTGATGCAGCCGCTGCATCATGAAGACGGCCCCAGCCGGCTTGCCGGTGACGTGGAGCTGCGTGGCGCCCATCTGGCCGACAAGCGCTGGGACCTGCAGTTCGACAACGTGCACGGCAAGGCCAGTTACAGCGATGGCGGCTTCGATGCGCCCGCGCTGCAGGTGCGCCATCAGGAGCGCGATGGCGTGCTGGCGCTGCGTGCAGGCAGGCCGGTCAAGGATGCCTCCAACGCGTTCGAGGCCAGCCTCAGCGCCGCGCTGGATGCGAACAAGCTGCTCGACCGCGCGCCCGAACTCGGTTGGCTCAAGCCATACGTGCATGGCACCTCGACCTGGCGCGTGGGCGTGAACCTGCCCAAGGCCGTTGCCGGCACCACCATCGCACCGCCCACGCTGCTGACGCTGGATTCAGACCTGCAGGGCACGCGCCTGCAGCTGCCGGCACCGTTGAACAAACCCGCCGCCGATCCATTGCCCACGCGCGTGCAGGCCGCGTTGCCGATGGGCAGTGGCCGCATCGATGTCGCCTTCGGCAGGCTGCTGGCGCTGGCCGCGCGCAGCCAGAACAACAGGACCGGCGTGCAGGTGACGATGGGCAGTGACCGCGTGGATCGCGAGCCGCCTGCCGATGGGCTGGTGGTCAATGGCCGCACGCCCTCGCTGGATGCACTGGAATGGATCAGCCTGGCCAAGGGCGACGGCACCGCGAAAAGCGACGGCGGTCTGGCCCTGAAGCAGGTGGACGTACTGGCCGACCAGTTGCTGCTGATCGGTGGCCGTTTCGAGCAGACCCGCCTGCAGCTGCGACCGAGTGGCGACGCCATCAACGTGGCGCTCAGTGGCCCGGCGTTGGCGGGCAACCTGCATATTCCCACCGCCGATGGCGCCACGGTCAGCGGCCAGCTGCAGCGCGTCCATTGGCAGGCCGCCACCGCGGCGACGGTGGAGGCGAGCGACACCCCCGCCACGCCGATGAACCCGGCCAACATCCCGCCACTGGCGCTGGACATCGAGGATCTCGAGTTCGGCACCGTGAAGCTGGGCCAGACCCGCCTGCGCACGCGCCCCATCGCCGATGGCATGCAGGTACAGCAGCTGCAGGTACGGGCGCCGAAGCAGAGTATCGACGTACACGGCAGCTGGCGTGGCATGGGTGAGCAGGCACGCACCGAGGCCATCGCGTCGGTGCAGAGCGAAGACCTTGGCACGCTGCTGCAGCGGCTGGGCTATGGCGGCCAGCTGCGCGGCGGTGAAGGTCGCCTGCAGCTCGATGCCGCCTGGAATGGCGCGCCGATGGCGTTCAAGGCCGCCGGTCTGGAGGGCGGGTTGAGCATCGATGTACGCAACGGCCAGCTGCTGGAAGTGGAGCCGGGCGCAGGCCGCGTGCTGGGCCTGCTCAGCGTGGCGCAGCTGCCGCGACGCCTGCTGTTCGATTTCCGCGACCTGTTCTCCAAGGGTCTGGCGTTCAACCATGTCGAAGGCCAGGTGCGCTTTGCCGGTGGCATGGCCAGCACCGACAAGATCGGCATCCAGGCACCGGCGGCGGATATCGCCATCCGCGGCCAGGCCGACATGCGCACCCAGCAGTTTGACCAGACCATCGACGTGAATCCGCGCTCGGGCAACCTGCTGGCCATCGTCGGCGCGGTGGCCGGTGGCCCGGTGGGCGCAGCGGTGGGCGCGGCGGCCAATGCCGTGCTGAGCAAGCCGCTGGGCGAGATCGGTGCCAAGACCTACAAGGTAACCGGGCCGTGGAAAGACCCCAAGGTGGAGGTGATGGACCGCGATGCCCCGCGCGCGCCGCCGCCCGTGGTCACCCCGGCAGCCGCCAGCACCCCGTGATTCAATGCCGGCTTGCCCTGGTGCAGGCCCGCCCCCATCTGGATGGATATGACCGATAACGCCCTCACGCTTGCCGAGACCCGCCTGCTGCTGCCGGCCGGGCTGGACGCCAACCGCCTTGAACGCACCTTCGGCACCCTGCTGGGGCCGGGTATCGACTTTGGCGACCTGTATTTCCAGCATTCGCGGCGCGAAAGCTGGAGCGTGGAGGACGGTATCGTCAAGGACGGCGCCCATTCCATCGAGCAGGGCGTGGGCGTGCGCGCCATTGCCGGTGAAAAAACCGGTTTTGCCTATTCCGACGATATCCAGCCCGCTGCGCTGCTGGCTGCCGCGCAGTCGGCGCGTGCCATTTCCCGCGAGGGCGGGGCGCAGAACGTGCGCTCGCTGGTACGCGGCGGTGGCCGCGCGCTGTACCCGGCGCTGGACCCGGTGGACAGCCTGGGCAACGAAACCAAGGTGGAGGTCCTCAAGCGCGTGGACCGCTACCTGCGGGCGGCCGATCCGCGCGTGCAGCAGGTGATGGTGAGCCTGTCCGGTGGCGTCGATACCGTGCTGATCGCGCGCAGTGATGGCGTGCTGGCGGCCGATGTGCGGCCGCTGGTACGGCTGAACGTGCAGGTCATCGTCGAGCAGAACGGCCGGCGCGAATCCGGCTATGCCGGTGGAGGTGGTCGCTACAGCTACGAAGAACTGTTTGCCGGCGAGCGCCCGGAAGCCTTTGCCCGCGAGGCCTTGCGGCAGGCACTGGTGAACCTGGAGGCGATTCCGGCCCCGGCCGGGGTGATGCCGGTGGTGCTGGGCCCGGGCTGGCCCGGCGTGCTGCTGCACGAAGCGGTGGGCCACGGCCTGGAAGGTGATTTCAACCGCAAGGGTACCAGCGTCTATGCCGGCCGCATCGGTGAGCGGGTGGCCTCGCCGGGGGTGACGATCGTCGATGACGGCACCCTGGATGGCCGTCGTGGCTCCTTGAACATCGATGACGAAGGCACCCCGACCCAGTGCACCACGCTGATCGAGGACGGCATCCTGGTCGGCTACATGCAGGACACGCTCAACGCACGCCTGATGGGCGTCAAACCCACCGGCAACGGCCGCCGGGAATCCTTCGCGCACATGACCATGCCGCGCATGACCAACACCTACATGCGCGCCGGCAACCACGACCCGCAGGAGATGATCCGTTCGGTGAAGAAGGGCCTGTACGCGGTGAACTTCGGCGGCGGTCAGGTGGACATCACCAGCGGCAAGTACGTGTTCTCCGCGACCGAGGCGTACCTGATCGAAGACGGCAGGATCACCGCGCCGGTGAAGGGCGCCACGCTGATCGGCAACGGCCCGGAGACCATGCAGAAGGTGCGGATGATCGGCAACGATCTGGCGCTGGACGAAGGCGTGGGCATCTGCGGCAAGGATGGCCAGAGCGTGCCGGTTGGCGTAGGCCAGCCCTCGCTGCTGATCGACGGACTGACGGTGGGCGGCACGCAGGCCTGAGGGTGACTGACCCTCATTCCCCTCATCCGCCCCGGTGGAGCACCTTCCCCCAAAAAGGGGGCTGCAGGTCCCGCGAACGGGAGAAGGGATGTTCAACGCGAGACTTCGGCCTTCAGCTTGTCCCTTCTCCCGCATGCGGGAGAAGGTGCCCCGAAGGGGCGGATGAGGGCAAAGCCTTCGGCGATGACCTCAACAGCAGCGGCGCGACCTCACTCCTGCTCATCATCCTCAAGCAGTGCGTCGTCCTCGTCCGCTTCGGCATCCATTCCGGCGGCGATCTGCGGCGTCAGCATCAGCCCGCGCAGCACCTGGTAGATCTCACGGTAGGCACGCGGCGGCTTGTTCTTCGCCTTCTCGGCCAGTGCGTTGCGCACCAGCGTGCGCAGCTGCTGGCGGTCCGCTTCCGGGTATTCGTCCAGCAGTTCGGCCAACACGGTGTCGCCCTCGGCCAGCAGGCGCTCACGCCAGCGCTCGATGCGGTGCATGATGGCCACCTCGCGGCGCGAGGTCTCGCTGTTGGCATCCATCGCGTCACGGATGGCTTCCAGCGTGGCGTCGTCCTCGCGGCGCATCTGCTTGGCCAGGAACGCCAGCTGCCGCTTGCGCGCACCATGGGAGGTGATGCGCTTGCTGTATTCGATATGTTCCAGCAGCCCCTCCGGCAGCGGCAGGCGTGCCAGCTGCGCCGGGGTCAGTTCCACCAGCTTTTCGCCCAGCGCCAGTACCTCCAGCGCCTCGCGCCGGTTCTGGCTGCGGCTTTCGCTGAAAAATTCACCGGTATCTTCGTCGCGTCCACGCATCGCACTGCTACCCAACTAAACTTTGAACATTGAAAGACCGGCCACCTGGCCGGGGTTTGGCGGGGGCACCCCTGTCCCCATCCATGTGATGGCAGGGCACCCGCAACCCATCACCCGGCAAGGATGGCCGGGCATTCGTGAAGGGAATCCGTGAACAAGGATAAAGCATTGAACGCCATCACCACCGATACGCACGCCACCGACGACAGCCTGCAGCGCCTGGAGCGGCTGGCCGGCATCTCCCAGCGGCTGCTGGAAAAGGCCCGCACCATGGGCGCCAGCCAGGCCGAGGTCAGCTGCAGCGAGGAGCGCGGGCTGGATGTGAATGTGCGCCTGGGCGAGGTGGAGACGGTGGAATCCACCCACGACCGCGGCATCGCGGTGACCGTCTATTTCGGCCAGCGCAAGGGCAGTGCCAGCACGGCGGACCTGCAGGAAGCCAGCCTGGACGCCACCGTGGCCCAGGCCTGCGCCATCGCCCGTCATACCGAGGACGACCCGGCCGCCGGCCTGGCCGACGCCGCGCTGATGGCCACCCACTTCCCGGATCTGGATAGCTGGCACCCCTGGGCGCTGAGCGCCGACCACGCGGTGGATCTGGCGCTGGCCTGCGAGGCGGCGGGCCGTGGTGCCGATGGCCGCATCAGCAATTCGGACGGCGCCTCCGCCGCCACCGCGCAGAGCCTGTCCGTGTATGCGAACTCGCACGGCTTCATTGGCCGTGAGCGCAGCAGCCACCACTCCATCGGCTGCGCGCTCATCGCCGGGCAGGGCGATGGCATGCAGCGTGATGGCTGGTACACCAGTGCCATCGCCCGTGAAGACCTGCAGGACCCGGCAGCTGTGGGCCGTATCGCCGCTGAGCGTACCGTCGCCCGCCTGCAGCCGCGTTCCCTGCCTACCGGGGGCGTGCCGGTGCTGTTCGCTGCGGAAATGGGGCGTTCGCTCATCGGCCATCTGCTCAGTGCGGTATCGGGCGGTGCGCTGTACCGCCGTGCAAGCTTCCTGCTGGACAGCGCCGGCACCCAGCTGTTCCCGGACTGGTTCAACATCGAGGAACTGCCGCTGCTCAAGCGTGGCCTGCGCTCGAGCGCGTTCGACGGCGAGGGCGTGGCCACGCGCGAATCGGCCTTGGTCAGCAACGGCGTGCTGCAGCGGTACATTCTGGGCAGCTATTCAGCACGCCGGCTGGGCCTGCAGACCACCGGCAATGCGGGTGGCGTGCACAACCTGCGGGTTGCGGCGAATGCCGGTGACCGGGCGTCGCTGATCGCCGGCATGGGCACCGGCCTGCTGGTGACCGAGCTGATGGGGCAGGGGGTCAATGGCGTGACCGGCGACTACTCGCGCGGCGCGGCAGGCTTCTGGGTCGAGAATGGGGAGATTGCCTACCCCGTGGACGGCATCACCATCGCCGGCAATCTCAAACAGATGTTTGCCGGGATCGAGGCGATAGGTACGGACATCGATCCGCGTTCACATGTTTCGGTGGGCTCGATTCTTGTCGGAAAAATGACAGTGGCGGGCAACGATTGACGTGAACTTGTCAGAAAATCGACTATCCTGACCGTGGCTATGAGGCCATTTCTACATCGGAATATTCCTCCGGTGTATCTGATACCCATCACAAGGATCTAGGGGAAACAATGAGCGACTACCAGAACACGCCACCGCCGCCGCCGGCTGGCACCGTGACTTCGGACGACAACACCATGGCGATGCTGGTGCATCTGTCGGGCATCATCCTGAGCTTCATCGTGCCGCTGATCATGTGGCTGGTGAACAAGGACAATCCGAGCAAGAAGTTCCTGACCGAAAATTCCAAGGAAGCGCTCAACTTCCAGATCACGCTGCTGATCGCTTATTTCGTCAGCGGCATCCTGATGGTGGTGGTGATCGGTTTCTTCACCTACCTGGCCGCCTGGGTGGCCTGCATCGTGTTCAGCATCATTGCTGGCCTGGCTGCCAACAAGGGTGAGACCTATCGCTATCCGCTGACCCTGCGCCTGATCAAGTAATCAGCACAGGACTCAGTAAAAAAGCCCGGGGAAACCCGGGCTTTTTTTGTTGCATCAAGGCGTAGTGATTGCAGGTTGCAGGCAGCATTCCACTCGATCAATGCGAGCGGCGTACTGTCAATTCCGCAAGCGCGGACAACGCCGCGGCGCGGGCGCCGAACGGCAGCAGGGCTTCCTGCATGGTGGTGGCCAGTTCGGCCAGCGTGGCCTTGGCGCCGTCCATGCCGAGCAGGGAGGGGAAGGTGGATTTGTCCTGCGCCTGATCCTTGCCGGCAGTCTTGCCGAGCTGTTCGGAGCTGGCTTCGACATCGAGAATGTCGTCGCGCACCTGGAAGGCCAGACCCAGCGTGCTGGCGAAGGCATCCAGCCGTGTCAGATCCTCCTCGTTTGCCTCGCCACACAGCGCGCCCATGCGTACCGCAGCGCGGATAAGTGCACCGGTCTTGAGCGCGTGCATGCGCTTGAGCGCCTCCAGCGACTGCTGCTGGCCGGTGGCAACGATATCCAGTGCCTGCCCCCCACACATGCCCGCCGCGCCCGAAGCGGTCGCCAGCGTGCGGACGCAGGCCAGCGCCAGCGCCGGGGGCAACGGTGCATCGGCCAGTACCTCGAACGCGCGTGTCTGCAGCGCATCGCCGGCAAGGATGGCGGTGGCTTGGTCGAACGCGATATGAGTGGTGGGGCGGCCCCGGCGCAGATCGTCGTCGTCCATGGCCGGCAGATCGTCATGCACCAGCGAATAGGCGTGGATCAGTTCCACCGCCACGGCGGCGGCATCCAGACGCGCAGGATCGGCACCGAACAACTGGCCGGCGGCATGCACCAGCAACGGACGCATGCGCTTGCCACCACCCAGCGCCGCATAGCGCATGGCCTGGTGCAGGCGTTGCGGGGCGGATTCCGGATCGGGCAGAACCTGCTGCAGGTGTGTTTCGGTGCGCTGCAGCCAGCTGGCGAACAGGGCGTCAGTCGTCATCGCCGGTGCTGCTGAAGGGCTCGGACTGTTCCGGTTGGGCGGGATCGCTGAGCAGGCGCACGCGCAGCTCGGCCTGTTCCAGCGCCTGCTGGCACTGCCGGTAAAGGCCGACGCCGCGTTCATAGGCGGCCAGCGACTGCTCCAGACTCAGGTCGCCGGCTTCCATCTTCTCCACCAGCTGCTCCAGCTCTTCGAGCGACTGCTCGAAATGGGCCACCGGCGAGGTTTCGTTGGGGGACTTCTTGGGCATGCCCGCAAGTGTGAGCGGGCAGAGGGAAAGGGTCAATTCGCGGCGGGCGCAGGTTGCCAGTGCAAAACGGCGTCGTGCGCCTGCAGCCAGTGCTGCAGCGTGGCCGAGAGCAGGCGGTCACCGGCGGCCAGCACGGTGTCGCCGTCGCACAGCAGGGGCAGTTGCGGGCGCAGCCACGGCGGGATGTCGGCCTGCTGCAGGCAGTGTTTCAGCAGGTGGCTGTGGTCGCGGTTCGGCAGGGTGATGCGCTCACCGCCGTGGCGCTGGCGCACGGTGAACGGCTGCTCGAATGCGGGTGCACCCTGCAGGATCAGCAGGCCCCCATCGGGCAGCTGTGCCGGTTCACGCCCGTCCCATTGCAGCTGCCAACCGTCGGGCCATGGCGTGAGTGGCGGCAGCACATGCAGTTGTCCCCGCCAGCGGGCGATGCGCACGTTGCCCCAGCGGAATTCGGCCTGCTGGTCCTCTGCCGTGTGCGGCAGTTGCTGCTGGATGGCGCGCACGCCATTGGCAGGCAGGGGCGGCAGGTGCTGCTGGTTCACCCACGCGCGCAGTACGCGTGCCTGCTGCGGAGGCGAGAACTGCAGCAGCGTGCTGATCATCAGCGTGCCGTGAGCCGTGCTGCAACGTTCAAGCAGGTCTACGTCCTGCTGCTGCAGCAAGGTGGCGGCCTCTGCGGCCAGCGTCGCGCTGCGTGCCAGTGCCGCATTGGCATGTGGCCAGCGGTCGCGCAGTAGTGGCAACACCTGCAGGCGCAGGAAATTGCGGTCGAAATCGCTGCTGTCGTTGCTGGGGTCCTCAATCCACTGCAACTGGTGTGCGGTGGCATAGGCTTCAAGTGCCGCGCGTGGCACCTGTAACAGCGGTCGCCACAGTTCACCTCCGCCGAAGGCGCGCAATTCCTGCATCGCGCCAAGGCCATCCACGCCGGAGCCGCGCAGGGCACGCAGCAGGAAGGTTTCGGCCTGATCGTCGAGATGGTGGCCCAGTGCGAGCCATTCGCCACTGCGCAGCTGCGCCTTGAATGCAGCATGGCGCGCGTGGCGTGCCGCCGCTTCCAGTCCTTCACCACTGTCGCGCGCGACATCCACACGCATCACATCCAACGGCACCTGCCACTGCGCGCACAGTTGTTCGCAGTGTGTCTGCCACGCATCGGCCTGGTCCTGCAGCCCATGATGGACATGCACGGCACGCACACTGCCTGCGGGGCGTTCGGGCGTATGCGCGAGCAGATGCAGCAGCACGGTCGAATCCAGCCCGCCACTGAGGCCGACCAGTACCGGCCTGCCAGCAGCGGCGTGCAGCAGGGAAGGGGAGAGCGCGTTCATCACCGGGGCGAGTATCGGCGCGGGCAAAGACAACCGCAAACCGGGCGCGGCGCTGTCTGCGCGGGTGGCCTCAGGGCAGGCGCTGCCCGCTGCGGTCGATGCGGTAGCGCTCGCCACCGATCAGCGGGATGTGGCCATCGCTGTCCGCCGTTCCGAGGCGGCAGCCGTCGCAGACCTCGGCCATGCCGTTCTCGAACGGCCAGCCCCAATCGAAACGTGCGTTGAAGGCGGGTTGCAGATGAATGTCGTAGTAGCCGAGCCTGCCATCGACCACGGCGCGGGTCAGGCCTTCGCTGAAGTAGTCCGGGCCGTTGTCGTAGGTGATGACCGGCAGCTGGCTGCCGTCGCGGCGCAGGTAGTAGTGCTGGCCACTGACGTACACGGCGGCGATGCCGTCATCGTCGAACTCAAGCTGGGACAGCGCGGCTTCGCTGATCTGCAGCGTGCCCGGGGTTACCTGCCTGCAGCCTTCCAGTACAGGCAGCTGCGGCACCTCCAGCTGGTGGCAGCGGTTGTCGGCTGCGGCAGCAGGGGCGGCTGTGAGCATGGCCAGCGACAGCATCGCCGCCGGCCATGCACCTGCGCACAACGCAGCCGTCACTGCGCCTTGCGCTCGAACCGGGTCGGCTGCGGCAGTTCCACCGGCACGCCGTTGGCATCGCAGGTGCCCTGCTCGCACAGGCGCGCACGCAGGCGCGGCGTGGCCTGCACGATCAGGTGGTAGATGGTGTTCTGCTCCATGGTGCCCCGTACCGCCTTGCTGCCGGGGCCGCGCGCCCAGATGCCGACGTCTTCGCCGCCGTGTGATTCGCTCTTGGACGGCACCGTTGCTTCCTGCATGTAGTCCGGGTGCTCGGTATCGACGTGGGTCAGGTCCGGGCGGCCCGTAGCCGCCTCGAAGCTGCTGGGCGCATGCGGGAACTTCTTCGGGCCGGCCGGCTGCTGGTTGCTGGCACCGGCATAGCCTGGGCCGTTGGCGTAGGTGAGGGTGGTGTAGGGCAGGCCCAGACCGTCGCGGGCCAGATCCAGTGCGCCGGCACCGTCTTCGCCGCCCTTGTCCTTGACCTTGCCCAGGATCGGGTTGCCGCGCGCCGGGTAGCCCACGAAGTTCAGCGTGTGCGAGTGGTCGGCGGTGACGATGATGAGGGTGTCATCGGCCGAAGTGGCCTCGGCGGCGGCCTTGACCGCATCGGACATGGCGATGGTGTCGCCCAGCGCACGGGCGGCATTGCCGCTGTGGCTGGCGTGGTCGATGCGGGCGCCCTCGACCATCAGCACGTAGCCTTCCTTGTGGCTGGAGAGGGTCTTGATGGCGGCGCGGGTCAGCTCGGCCAGCGACGGCTCACCGGCGCGGTCCTGCGGGCGGTCCTGCTCGTACTGCATGTGGTCCGGCTCGAACAGGCCCAGCAGCGCCGGGGCGTTGCCGGCGGCGGTCAGCTGCTTGGCGTTCCATACATAGGCACCCTGCGGGTGCGCGGCCTGCCATTCGGCGACCAGATTGCGGCCGTCCAGGCGCAGGCCGACCTTGTCGTCGTATTCGGGGTCCTGCTCGTTGACGGTGGTGAACTGGCCACGGCCGCCGCCCAGGGCCACCAGCGGGCCACGACCGTAGCGCGCGCTGGAGATCAGCTGCTGGGCGATGTCCACGCAGCCTGCAGCCTTGGCGGCTTCCGGCAGGTCGGTGTCCGCTTCCCAGTTGCGCTCCGGGGAGTGGGCGTAGGTGGCGGCCGGGGTCGCATGGGTCAGACGTGCGGTGGAGACCACGCCGGTGGCCATGCCGGCGCTGTCGGCCAGCTCCAGCCAGGTCAGCAGGCGGTTGTCGAGGCTGCTGGCGCAGTCGCTGCGGGTGCCGGCGCTGACGCCGATGGCGCCCATGTGGGATTTCACCCCGGTGGTGATGGCGGTCATGGTGCCGGCCGAGTCGGGGGTCTGCGAGTCGGTGTTGTAGGTCTTGCTGAATGCGGTGGCCGGGAAGTGCTCCCAGGACAGCAGGTTCTCCTCGCCGGCGCTGCCGTGGCGCTGGCCCTCCAGGATGCGCGCGGCAGCCACGGTGGTCAGGCTCATGCCGTCGCCCAGGAACAGGATCACGTTCTTCGCTCTGCCGGCCATGGCACCGTTGCCCGCGGCACGGGCGGCGCCATCGCGGTACCACCACTGCGGGGTCTCGCCAGCCGGGTGGGCCACCTGCGGTACGTCCACATGCACGGCGGTGCCGCCACCGGGGGCGGAGGACTGCGGTGCGGTGCTGGCGCAGGCGCCGAGCAGCAGGGTGGTCAGGGTGGCGGACAGCAGGCTGATGTTGCGCATCGGAGCGGGTACCACAGGCAATTGGCAAGCGTTCATTATGGTCAAGCCGGCAAGACATGGATATGACACGCTGATTTTCCCTGCCGGCATCGTGCCGTGACAGGGGTTGCGTTATCGTGCCTGCCCTCGAACTGTTTCACGGAAATCCCCGTATATGAGCGTGGTATCAGCCTGGCTGAAGATTCCTTTCTGGCAACGCGTGGTCGCCGGCTTCGTGCTCGGCGCGCTGGCGGGCTGGGCGCTGGGGCCGGCGGCCGAGACTTGGTTCGGGCCCCTGGGTGAGATCTACGTCACGCTGATCAAGATGATCGCGGTGCCGCTGGTGTTCTTCGCGGTCATCAACGCCATCGGCTCGCTGAGCGGGCAGAAATCGGTGGCGGCGCTGAGCGGGCGCACCTTCCTGTGGTTCGTGATCACCGCCGCGCTGGCGGTGGGTATCGGCTTGCTGGTGGGCACGGTGATGCAGCCGGGCACCGGTGGCCTGAGCCTGAGCATGGACAGCGAGTACGCGCCGCGCGACGTGCCGTCCGTGGCCAAGGTGCTGATGGACGTGGTGCCCGCGAACGTGTTCTACGCACTGGCCGGCATCGGCACCAAGGTGAATGCGGCCGGCGAGACCGTGCTGGCGGCGGGCAAGGGGTCGATCCTGCCGGTGATCTTCTTCGCCGGTCTGGTCGGCTTTGCGATGGTCAAGCTGGGCGAGAAGGTCACCGAGGCGCGCAAGCTGGTGGGTCAGCTCAGCGAGATCATGATCCAGGTCACCCGGTTCGTGCTGGAAATGACCCCGCTGGGTACGTTCGGCCTGATCGCCGGGCTGGTCGGCAGCTATGGTTTCGAGAAGCTGCTGCCGCTGGGCAATTTCGTGCTGGCCCTGTACGTGGCCTGCGCCCTGCATATCGTCATCGTCTACAGCGGCCTGCTGCTTGCGCACGGGTTGAACCCGCTGAAGTTCTTCCGTGGCGCGGCGCCGGGCATGCAGGTGGCGTTCGTGGCCTCGTCGAGCTTCGCCGCGATGCCGGTGGCGATGCGCTCGATCACCGACAACCTGGGCGTCAACAAGGATTACGCCTCCTTCGCGGTGCCGCTGGGCGCGAGCATCAAGATGGATGGCTGTGGTGCGATCTATCCGGCGCTGTGCGCGGTGTTCATTTCGCAGTACACCGGCGTGCCGATGACGCCGGAACAGTACCTGATCGTGTTGATCGCCTCGGTGCTGGGCAGCTTCGGCACGGCCGGCGTGCCGGGTACGGCGGTGGTGATGGCCACGGTGGTGCTGAGCGCGGCCAACCTGCCGCTGGAGGCCATCGGCTATCTGTATGCCATCGACCGCATCCTGGACATGATGCGCACCATGACCAACGTGACCGGCCAGATGGTGGTGCCGGTGATCGTGGCCAAGGAAACCGGCCTGCTCGACCAGCAGGTGTATGACGCGGTGGGCACGGCGGCGGCACGCCGCAGCAGCGACGCCGGCCCCTGAGCCCCGCAGCGCCGATGCGAAAGCAATATCACTTCCGTGATGACGCGCGTGGGCTGATGGCCTGGGATGTGGATGGCCTGATCGCTGCGACGCGCGGCCTGCCGGTGGAGGAACTAGCACTGAACGACGTGCGTGAGCTGGACACGCCGTACTGGTATGACGCGGAGGGTGACAGCCCCACCTGCCGTTCGATCGCCGCGCACATGCAGCTCGTGCAGCAGGCCGATCTGGCCTATCCCATCATCCTGTGCCCGCAAGGCAGGGTGATGGATGGCATGCACCGTGCGGTGAAGGCATTGATGGAAGGCAGTGCAACGATCAAGGCCTATCGGCTGCCAGTACTGCCACCGCCGGATTACATCGGTGTTGCACCCGATGCCCTGCCATATGACGAAGCATGACGCCGCCAGCCCAGGGCTTGCAGGCGCGTATCCGCAGTGGTGGAAAACAACGAAGGCCGGGCAACCGGCCTTCACTGTTTCAGTGTGTATCACCTGTAACAGGCACTGTAACGCGGGCGATACACCTGCGTTGGAACCGAGTCGGCAAAGGCCTCACGCTTGCTTAATGGAAGTGCGGGGCATGCACACCCGCATCCCTCCACTGTGACATCGATACAGCCGCCAATCTCTTGCGTTGGCGCCAATGTGTTGTTTTTCCTTGGGAAAACCGGTTGGCACGGTTGCTGCTCTTTCTTCCGCGTTGGTTCGACGTGGACAGTGCAATGGAAAGCAGAACTGCCAATCGTGTTTTCATCGGCCTGGGACTTGGGCTGCTGCTCATCACTACAGGTACGGCACAGGCCTCGGGCGCACGCCAAGGCGTGAAGCCGCAGCCCGGAGAGATCGTGCTGTTGCGCGATGTATCCACCCGGCCTGCCTACCGCATGCAGCCGCCCGGCATGGCACTGATCGCCGACCCGTCGCCGCGCAAGGAGCTTGCCGCGGCCCTCGGTGCCGGCGGCATGGACGAACTCACCGATGCCGATTACGCAGGCATGGAATCCGGGCTGGCCGACATGACCGCTTCCGGCCATGGGCAGACCACGGTGGAGCGCGTGACCAGTGGTGTCGTCGGCGGCACGCTGACCCGGGTGACCGGCGATGGTGGTGCGCTGTCGGGCAGCCAGCTCTCGCGCACCATCGGTGGCCCGATGGGGGCGGTGGGTGGCGCGACGCGCGGCATCGGTGACCAGGTGCGTGGCGCCTTGTCCCAGTTCCCGCTCGGCCAGCCGGCCGGTGGTGGTGGCCCGTGAACCGCGTGCATTCGATCCTCGTGGGTACGCTGGTGCTGGCCGCTCTGCTGGCACCGCCATCCGCACAGGCACAGCAGGCACAGCCCAGCGCCGGCGACAGCTATGCCGGCATGCTGTCCTATCTGTCTGCCGACAGCCGCATCGATGGCAACGCACTGGCAGCGGCCAATGGTTCGATCAAGGTCAACCAGGCCGCAGGCGAACTGAACCTGCAGGCCAACCTGCACAGCATGGCCAGCGGCGAGCAGGCCAGCGCTGAAGTGCGCGCGTCGCAGCGGCGCCAGTCCAATGTTTTCAACACACCGATGCAGGCCAGCGCCTCCATCGGTGGCAATGCGCTGGCCGGAGCCAGCGGCATCGCATCCATCAATCAGGCCAGTGGTGGCGGCAACGCGGAGTTGAACTCCGTGAGCGCGACCCTGGCCGCAAGGGGCATACGCGAGGCCAGTGACGATGCAATGGCATCGTCCTCAGCGCTCGCGTCGGCGGGGGAGCAGCCTGTCGTCAACGATCCACGCACCACCCGCAGGGTGGGCGTGGAAGCATCCGCACTGCGCGGGTTCGACGGCGTACTGCAACTCAATCAGATCGCGGGGTCGGGCAATGCAACGGAGAACAGGTTGAGTGTCTCCGTGCAGGGCCTCCCGTGAACATTGCTTCATCCAACCCGATGTCTGAGAAACCGAAGAGGGCAGCACCATGAAAGCGAATAAATGGACGGTACTCGCTATGGCAGTCACCGCGCTGACGATCAGTGCGGCGGCCAGTGCGGCAGACGACCAGGATGCCAGTGCGAACATCGATCACCAGCACAACGTGAACGAGACCCGCACCAACACCAATACCAACACGAATACCAACACCAATACGACCACCAACACGAACGTCAACACGGACGTCAATACCGCCATTGACACCGACATCGACCTGAAGCTCGATGCCGCTGCCACGCTGCGCTATTCGGACACCCGTACCAACACCGATACGCGTACCAACACCGACACGCGCAGCAACTACGAGTCCAGCCGTAGCACCAGCAGCTCGAACGAGGTGTACGAGAACGTCCAGAAGACCTCGAACGTCACCGCCGACGAGCGCAAGGAAAAGAACAACCACGGTGTCGATGTGAACTTCGAGAAGGACATCCGTCTGAGCTCGGACGTGAACTTCTCCGGCAACCCGACCATCACCGGCGACATCGACCTGGATTCGGCGGCCATTGCCATCATCGACAACCGTCAGTCGATCTCCAACAACCATGCCGAGAACGGCCTGCTGGAGAACGATGCCTCGATTGGTGCGGACGTGGCGTCCAACGCCTCGGGCAACCTGGGCTTCAACGTCGCCGCCGGTGACAACAACGCCCAGGACAACGCTGCCGCCCTGTCGGCTGCCGACGCCTCCTTCAGCTTCGGCATGGCCGACGCGGAAGTGTTCGTGAACCAGGCTGGCATGAACAACCTGACCATGAACCACGGCGTGACCAACACTGCCGGCATCGGCGGCAACGCCTTCATGGGTGCGGCCGGCAACATCGGCGTGAACGTGGCCAGCGGCAACAACAACGAGCAGAAGAACGCTCTGGCCGCTTCGGTCGCCACCAGCGCCTACGCCACCTCGTCGATCAGCTCCAACCAGACGTCCTCGGGCAACCAGGTCAGCAATGACGGTTACTACGACTACGTCGTGAACATGTACGACATCCGCATGGGCGGCAGCGTCAAGGGTTCCACCGCCAGCACTGGCACCGGTACCTACCAGGGCACCGGCAACTCCTACCAGAAGAGCAACTTCTACCCGGACAACTGGACCGGCGATCGCCACTCGGCGGGCAGCCAGGTCGGTCACAGCGACTGGGACTTCGAGACCCAGGGTGCCGTTGCCAACCCGAACAAGCAGGGCGTGGGTGGCATGGCGTGGGATACCGACGAGAAGGGCAAGACCAGCTTCTCCGAGATGGGTACGGCTGATCTGGTCGCCAGCCTGAGCGGCACCGTGATCGACGTTGACTGGATCGCCGTCGATGCCACCAACACCGCGGCTCTCTCGGGCAGCGCCTTCGCCAACGCCTCGGGCAACATCGGCGTGAACGTGGCGTCCGGCACCGGCAACCTGCAGGCCAACAGCCTGGCACTGGCAGTCGCACAGCCCTCCACCGGTGGCGGCGGCGGCGGTGGCGGCGGCGGTGAAGGCACTCCGTAATCAAGACATACATCACCTGATGGTGATGCCCCTGTCCTGAGCAACAAGCCCGGCCATCCGCCAATGGCCGGGTGATCCAGGGAGCCCCAGCCCCTCTCCCCCGTGGTGCCGGGGCTCCCACCTTTTATCGATGTGCGAGGAAACGCGTTGCCATGTTCCGCATCCTGCTTCTGCTGGCCTGCATCACACTGAGCGCTGCGCCCCTGGCGCATGCGGGCGACGTCGCTTTCAGCGGCGTGCTGCCCAATGGTGCGATGTACACCGGCAAGGTGGAAAGCATGGCCGAGCGGCGCTTCCGCAACGTGGTACGCCAGCACACCGACTACAGCTGCGGCGCGGCCGCACTGGCCACCATCCTCAAGCATGCCTACCACTTGAACACCGACGAGGCGACGGTGATCGAAGGCATGATGGGCGTGGCCGATCCTGAGCTTGTCCGCCAGCGTGGTTTCTCGCTGCTGGACATCAAGCGTTATGTCGAGTCGCTGGGGATGCGTGGGCGCGGTTACCGCGTCAACGAGGAGCGACTGAAGAGCCTGCGTGTACCCGGGCTGGTACTGATGGACGTGCGCGGCTTCCGCCACTTCGTCGTGCTCAAGCAGGTACGCGACGAAGTGGTCGAAGTGGCCGACCCCATCCTCGGCAACCGCGCCGTGCCGCTGCAGGAGTTCCTGCAGTCCTGGCCCTCGCGCGCGGTGTTCGTGGTGATCGGCAGTGACTTCGACCGCAACACGGTACTGCTGCAACCCAGCGAACGGCCCAGCGCACGCGCGCTGGTCGCACGTCAGGGCGGCGGGCCGATCACAGATGCGGAACTGGTCGATTTCGGTTTCACCCATGCCGACCTGTTCTGAAGGAGTGTCGTGATGAACCTCTATCGCTATGGATTGTTGGCCCTGACGCTGATGCTTGCGCTACCACTGCAGGCACAGGAACAGGAGCCGCCGGCACGGCCCGGCAAGGGGCTGGATGAGATTCCGGATCCGGAACTGAACCTGATGCGCGGGCGCTATACCGTCGGCGGCAACACCGTGGCGTGGTTCGGCGTGACCATGATCTCCAACTGGCAGGCAGCCAACGGGCAGGTCCTGCAGGGCGCGCTGACCTTGGGCATGGATTTCCGCAAGGGCGGAGCGCCGAAGGTGAGCTTCAGCCCCAGCGTCAGCATCACCGCGGCCAACGCGCCGCTGCCCGATTCCAGCGGGCGCAGCATCGACGGCAGTGGCCTGGCCAATGTCAGTGGCCTCAGCCAGAGCGTGCAGATTGCCGGTGACGGCAACCGCGCAAGCAACGTGCTGCAGTTGAACGTGCGCAATGACGGCGTGGTACAGGGGGACGCCGGCAGCGCAGGCGCAGGCAGCGCCAGCATGCGCGTGGGTGATGCCAGTGCGGTGGCCAGCTTCGACGGCAATGCCGCACAGATGCAGTTGCAGGTGGAAGGGCAGGGCGCGGTGCAGCAGTGGCTGCGCAGTGGCAGCGTCGGCCAGAGCATCCAGCTGATGGCCGATGGCCAACAGGCAGGCAACCGCCTGCAGATCGACCTGGTCAGGCAGTCGCTCGGCGGCAACCTGCCCTTGTCGCAGAACGTGGCCCAGGCCATCACGCTCAATCGGGGGTTGAGCGGGATGGGCGGCCATTGAGTCCCGTGCGCGGCACGGCGGTCATGAAGCAGTACTGAGGATCAGGACATGAAACGACTGGCGATGGCGGCGCTGGTAGGTCTTGCTGTGGCTTCGCCCAGAGTGGCGGCGCAGGAAGCGACTGGCGGTACGAGTGAAAACGAAGAAGACATCAAGGCACTGGTGGCGCAGCTGGAGGCGTTGAAGGCCAGCTACGCGCAGGAAGTGCGCAGGCTGCGCGAACTGGACATGCAGGTGCAGGCCATCCAGGCGCGGGTCAGCGGCAGGGCGGCACAGCCCTTGCCCGCGCCGCCGCCGCAGGTGGCCGCGCAGCAGGCACAGGCAGCAGCTGAGCAGGGCGGGCAGGTTCCTGCCGCACCGACGCCTCCGGCGGGAGGTGGCGAAGGCTATGCCAGCACCGCGGCCGAAGCGCAGCAGGCCAAGGAAGCGGCGCGGCGCAGCGTGGATGATGTGAAGCAGCAGCAGTCGGCGCTGTTCAACCGCCGCCTGACGCTGGAGAACAGCATCAGCTACGCACGCTATGACCGGAAGCAGCTCACGCTCAACGGCTTCCTGGCGCTGGACGCGATCTTCCTTGGCAACATCGCCATCGAGAACGTGGAGTCCGATTCGCTGACCTACAACTTCGCCGCGCGCTGGGGCGTGAACCCACGGCTCACGTTGAACATGGATGTGCCGTACATCGCGCGCAAGACCATCTACCAGAAAGGTGGCGCAGGCGGCTCGGCAGCGGCCATCGCGCAGGAAGAAACCCACGGCACCGGCATCGGCGATGCCACGGTCAGTGCAAACTACAAGCTGTTCGGCGAGCGGGGCTGGCGGCCGGAGACGGTGCTTACCGGTGGTATCACGGTGCCGACCGGGCGCGAGCCGTATGGCCTGGATTGGAAGGTGATCGAGCGCGATGACGATGACTTCATCCGCTTCGCGGTGCCCGCACAGCAGCCCACCGGCAACGGTGTGTACCAGGCCAACATCGGCCTGTCGGCGGTGAAGACGGCGGATCCGGCCATCCTGTTCGCCAACGTGGGCTATATCCGTTCGTTCAAGCGCAGCTTCGACGACATCGATTCCAACCCGGATACCGTCAACCCGGGCGAGGTGAAGCTGGGTGATGCGTACTACTTCGGTGCGGGCGTGGCGTTCGCGTTCAACGAGCGCACCAGCCTGAGCATCTCCTTCAGCGACCGTCTCAGTGCACGCGCCTCCACCCGTTACAAGGATGGCCAGTGGATCAAGGTGATCGGCAGTGACGCCAATGCCGGCACGCTCAATCTGGGCGTGACCTATGCGCTGACGTCGAAGGCGACCTTCGTGAGCATGCTGGGCGTGGGCCTGACGCCTGACGCGCCGGACTTCAGCCTGTCGTTCAAGGTGCCGTACATGTTGTGAGGGCTGGAACGGGGAGCAGGGAGCAGGGCTTTCCTGTTCCCTGTGTTTCGCCCGGTGCCTTCAGCGCAGGGCTTCCAGTTCGAGCTGGTGCTTGCGGCAGAGGCGGTAGATGGTGACGCGCGAGACCTTCATCAGCCGCGCGCAGGCACTGATGTTGAACCTGCTCTGGCGCAGGCAGGCCAGCAGCGTCTCGCGTTCGGCCAGTCCACGCGCGTGGCCGAGTCGGGCATTGGTCTCGGTGCCGGCCAGTTCCAGATCGGCACAGGTGATCAGCTCGCCCTCGGCGGTGATCGCCGCGCGCTGCACGCGGTTGAGCAGTTCGCGCACGTTGCCGGGCCAGGAAAACCGCTCCATGGCATCACGCGCCTGGCTGCTGTAGCCGCGCGCACGGATGTTGTGGCGCCTGCGGAAATCCTGCAGAAAGCGCCGCGACAGCAGTTCAATGTCACCCTCGCGGCGCCGCAGTGGCGGCATCGACAGGCGCAGCACGTTGAGCCGGTAGTAGAGGTCGCGGCGGAATGTGCCATGTTCCACCGCGCGCTCCAGATCCACATGGGTCGCTGCCAGGATGCGCACGTCCACCGGGATGGGCTGGTTGCTGCCCACACGTTCGATGGTGCCCTCCTGCAACACGCGCAGCAGGCTGGTCTGGGCATCGAGCGGCAGATCGCCGATCTCGTCCAGGAACACCGTGCCGTTGTGTGCGGTTTCAAACAGGCCAAGCCGGCGGCTGGTGGCGCCGGTGAAGGCGCCGCGCTCGTGGCCGAACAGTTCCGACTGCAGCAGGGTGGAGGCGATGGCACCGCAGTTGATGGCCTTGAACGGCTGGCTGCGCCGTGCCGACAGGCGGTGCAGCGCATGCGCGGCAACCTCCTTGCCCGTGCCGGTCTCGCCGGTGATCAGCACGGGCAGGTCCACCGGCGCGTACTTGCGCAGCGTCGCGCGCGTGCACAGCATCACCTCGCTCTCGCCCAGCAGCGTATCCAGGGCATCCTCGGGGGCCGTGACCGGCTTCTCGCCGCCCACGGCCTGCAGCTCGCGCAGCAGTGCCTTCAGGTCCGGCGGGTGGGGAAACTGCTGCTGGCAGCTGGCCAGCAGCGGGTGACTGGCCCGGCCCCCGTTGATGCCGGGGGTGAGTGCGAACAGCGGCATGTGCCGGTGTTCGGCGGCGAACTGGCTGATGCGCTCGAGTTCGCTGTCCGAGCTGTCGCAGAAATCGACCAGCCCCACCACCGTATCGCCGCCGCGCATGCCGATGTCGGCGGGTTGATCAGGCAATACCGAACGGACCTGCCAACCGTCTGCGGCCAGCAGTGTTTTGTCGCGCTCCCCCGGTTTTCCAAACCAGATGACGCAGCGTTTGCTCGGGTCCAGTGCAGCTGCCATGCGTGCTCACCTCTCCTTGGGACGCACCATATACCCATGATTCAGACAGGCGCAATCACAAATTTAATGTGAAGTCGGTCACATATTTGTGAGGGGCCATTAAGGTAACTGGGCGCAGGGCACAAAAAAGCCGCAACTTGATGGCTGCGGCTTTCTCTTACATGAGGCTTGGCGGTTGGCTTACAGGGCTACGCGGCGGGCCTGCATGAACTTGTCGCCCCAATAGCCGCTGAGCAGGGTATCGGTACGAACATCCTTGCCGGTGCTGGGCGCGTGCAGGAAGCGGCCTTCGCCGACATAGATGCCGACGTGGTCCACCCGGCCACGGCGGCCGAAGAACACCAGGTCACCGGCGACCAGCGAGGAACGGTCGCGGATCAGTTCGGCGTTGGCCTGGCTGGCCATTTCGCGGGAGACACGCGGCAGCTCGATGCCCAGGGCGGTGCGGAACACATAGCCGACCAGGCCGCTGCAGTCGAAGCCGGCGTCCGGCGAGGTGCCGCCCCAGCGGTACGGGGTGCCCAGCAGGGTCATGGCGCGGCGCAGGATGGACTGCACCTTGCCGTCGGAATCATTGGCCAGTGCCGCGTCGGTGGCGGCGGCAACGCCCTTGGAGGCGTCGTAGGAGGAGATCAGGCGGCTGAGGTCGCCGGCGAACATGGCCGAGCGGTCCATCAGCGGAATGGTGTCACTGGCGGCCAGATGCGGCAGCAGTGCGGCCAGAGTGGCCGTGGCGGCCGCATCGGCCTTGCTGCGCTGGGCGGCTTCGACTTTCACCGGGGCGACCGGCCTGGCGGCTTGTTCGGGTGCTTCGGTGGCGCTCTGTGCAAAGGCGGGCAGGCTGGCGAGGGCCAGAACTGCACCGCAAAGCATGCGACGGAAAGCGGGCGAAATGTACTTGGGCTGGCCCGGTTGGGACGTGTTTTCAGTCGTCACGCGGCAGTCACAGAAAAATTCGATGGGCGATCATGCCTTGCCAAGCGTGAGCAGTAGTACAAATTTCGTTAAATATTAGTTAATTATCGTAATTTGTTTCACGATTTCATCGCAGAACCCGTTTCGCGCCGGTGTAATGGTTCCGCCAATACGGCCCGTCGAGCTGGTCGAGCCGGACGGTGCCGCCAGTGCTCGGCGCATGCACGAAACGCCCTTCACCAACATAAATACCCACATGCCAGACATGGCCCTTGTCGCCGAAAAAGACCAGGTCGCCGGCGGCCAGCCGGTCGGGCGCGATCTTCGGCCCCTGGATGGCGGCCAGTTCGTTCGAGGTGCGGGGCAGGTTCAGCGCCAGCATGTCGCGGTACACGTAAGTGACCAGCCCGCTGCAGTCGAAACCGGACTCGGGGGTGTTGCCGCCGTACCGGTAGGGCGTGCCCACCAGCCCCAGCGCGCGTATCAGCACCGACGAGGCTGCGGTCGGGTCGGCCGGGGCCACAGGGGAGTAGTTGCGCGCCTGTGGCGGAGGCGGCGCTTGCTTTTTCGGGCTGTGCCCGCAGGCGGCCAACAACGTGGTGGCCAGGAGGGTGGCGGCAAGCGGCCACGCGCGGAAGCGGAAAACTGGCGTGATATGCATGGAGCCCGGATAATGCGAGACATCTCAAAGTCGCCATCATGGCGGCGTACCCGGCAGCCGACAAGCTGCCTTTCACCGTCTGCCGCCGGCAGCCACCAGACTAGAGTTGCGCATGAAGATCGAAAAAGACCGTGTTGTCCGCTTCCACTACACCGTTTCCGAAGTCGGCCAGGAGCCGATCGAAAGCTCCAAGGACCGTGATCCGCTGGCCATCCTGATCGGCCACGGCAACATCATCCCGGGCCTGGAAGCGGCGATGATGGACAAGGAAGCCGGTGAGAGCTTCGGCGTGGACGTGACCTCGGCCGATGCGTACGGCGAGCGCCGCGAGGGCATGACCCAGCGCGTGCCGAAGAAGCACTTCGGCAATACCCGCCTGGTGCCGGGCACTCAGGTCATCCTGCAGACCAACTTCGGCCCGCGCGCCGTCACCGTCGAGAAGGTCGGCATGACCGTGGTCGATGTTGACCTGAACCACCCGATGGCCGGCAAGGACCTGCATTTCGACGTGGAAATCGTTGAAGTGCGTGAGGCCAGCGAGGAAGAAGTGCAGCACGGCCACGTGCACGGCGACGGCGGTCACCAGCACTGATTCATCGCACGCGCTGTACCCGGACGGCCCGCCCTGCGCGGGCCGTCTGCTTTTCGGCCTCCGTGTAGAGCGCAGCCGTGCTGTGCTGGCGCATTCACCGGGAGGCGCTGCCGGGCGCCGCTCGGCACTACGGAAGGGAGAGGGCGTGGCGGGCGTGTTCTAATCGCGCTCTTGTCGAAGGAACCGCAGCCTTGGCCGTCACCCCTTTCCAGCCCATTGCCGCGAACGAGCGCATCGCCACGCTGGATGTACTGCGCGGGCTGGCGTTGCTGGGCATCCTGCTGATGAACATGGAAGCCTTCAGCGGCCCGCTGGATCTGTCCTTCACCGGCATCGATCCGCATTGGCAGGGCGTGGACCGCTGGGCCGATGCCTTCGTCTACATCTTCGTGCAGGGCAAGTTCTTCACCCTGTTCTCGCTGCTGTTCGGCGCGGGTTTCGCGGTGATGGCGCAGCGTGCAGAGGTGGCGGGGCGCGATTTCACCCGCTTCTATCTGCGCCGCAGCCTTGGCCTGTTGGGCATCGGGTTGGTGCATGCGTTGCTGGTGTGGTCGGGCGACATTCTGGTGGCCTACGCGCTGCTTTCCTTCGCCTTGCTGGCGTTCCGTGAGGCACCGCGCGGCTGGTTGCCGGCCTTGGGCTTGGCCAGTTATCTGGCGGCGGCCTGCCTGATGCTGTTGCTGGGCGCGATGATGCTGCTGATGCCGGCGGATGCCGCCGAATCGAGCGTAAAGAGCGCGCAGGCCTCGATCGAGGCGCAGCGCCTGGCCTATGCGCAGGGCAGCTACCTGCAGGCAGTGGCGCAGCGGATGCGGGACGTCGGCACCGCGCTGGGGGCGTTGATCGTGGTCGGGCCGCAGATTCTTGGCATGTTCCTGATCGGTGCATGGTTCGTCCGCAGCGGGGCCATCGCACAGCCCGGCACATACCCGCGCTTGTTCGCGCGGCTGCGTTGGCTGGCCTTGCCGCTGGGCCTGCTGGTGATGCTGCTCAGCGTCTGGCTGCTGCCCTATTCGGCGCCGGGTCGTTTCGATCTGCGCTCGGCCAGCGCCTTCGCACTGGCGACGGTGGCGGGGCTGTTGATGTGTCTGGGCTATCTGGCATGGGGTGTGCGCTGGAGCCACGCACTGCGATGGTTGGCGCCGGCGGGGCGCATGGCACTGACCAACTATCTGGCGCAGTCGGTGATCTGCACGCTGGTGTTCTACGGCTATGGCTTGGGCTGGTTCGGGCAGATGGGCCGTGCCTGGCAACTGGTGTTCGCGCTTGCGCTCTTCCTGCTGCAGGTGATCATCAGCAGCTGGTGGCTGACGCGTTTCCGTTTCGGACCGATGGAATGGGTATGGCGCGCCATCACCTATGCGCAGCGGCCACCGATGCGCCTTGCGCAGCATGATTGAAACAGCGAAGAAACCGCAACGGCATCCATTGATCCGATGCCTGAAGTGGCGCGCTCACGTCTGGTTTGCAGGGGGTCATGGCATCCTCATCATCCGTAGCAACCATGGGAGCGGACAACGCATGGCCGATCTGATTACCCGGCAGGCAGCTGCCTTCGACCTTTCGTCATCACGCGCGGAGCTTCACCCATGAGTGCCGATACCTACGATGTGGTGGTGCTGGGGGGTGGCTCGGGTGGACTCGCGGCGGCATTCCGTGCGGCAGGCCACGGCGCGAAGGTCGCGATGCTGGAACCGGCGCCGCTGGGCGGCACCTGCGTCAATGTCGGCTGCGTGCCGAAGAAGGCGATGTGGCTGGCGGCCGATCTGGCCGAGCGCATCCATCTGGCCCGCGAACTGGGCTTTGATGTGCCGGATGAACCGGGTCTGGACTGGGGGCGTTTGATCGCACGCCGCCAGCGCTATATCGGCAACATCCACACCAGTTACCAGAAGCGTCTGGACGAAACCGGCGTGGCCCGCATCAGCCGCAGGGGACGCCTGCATGATGCGCAGACGGTGGAGTGTGAGGACGGCACGTTGCTGCGCGCCAAACACATCGTCATCGCCACCGGTGCCCACCCGCTGAAGCCCGAGTTTCCCGGTGCGGAGCTGGGGGGCGTCTCGGACGATTTTTTCGCGCTGAAGGAGCGCCCGGAGCGCGTCGCACTGATTGGTGGTGGCTATATCGCGGTGGAGCTGGCGGGTGTGCTGCGCGCGCTGGGAAGCAAGGTGGCACTGCTGGTGCGCGGTCAACGCCTGCTACCCCAGTTCGACGCCGAACTGTCCGATCACCTGGCCGAGAATCTGCGCCTGCAGGGCGTCGAGCTGCACTTCGGTTGTGAGGCGGAAGCGCTGCAGCGGCAGCATGGGCGCATCCACGCAACGCTGCGCAACGGCCCGGAGCATGCGCTGTTCGATACGGTGCTGTTCGCCACCGGACGTGCCCCGAATACCAAGGGGCTGGGTCTGGAGAAGGCAGGCGTGAAGCTCGACGACAAGGGCGCGATCGTCGTTGATGAATTCCAGAACACGTCTGTGGAAGGTGTGTATGCGGTAGGTGACGTGACCGGGCGGGTGACGCTGACGCCGGTCGCGATTGCCGCGGCCCGCCGCCTGATGGATCGCCTGTTGGGTGGACAGCCGGAGGCGCGGTTGGATTACGACAACGTACCCAGCGTGGTCTTCGCGCATCCACCGCTTGGCACGGTAGGTCTGAGCGAGCAGGAGGCGCGCAAGCGCTTCGACAAGGTCACGACGTACCACAGCCGTTTTCGCCCGATGCTGCAGGCATTGGGGGATGGTGAAGTGCGCACGGTGTTCAAGATGGTCTGCGCGGGCGAGGACGAGAAGGTGGTCGGCATCCATCTGCTCGGTGAAAGCGCCGATGAAATCCTGCAGGGCTTCGCCGTCGCCGTGAAGGCCGGCGTGACGCGCAGGCAGATGGAAGACACGGTAGCCATTCATCCCACGTCGGCGGAAGAAGTGGTGTTGATGAAGTGAGCGCGTGAGTTCACGTCTGTGTGCGAGACGCAGAGGAGTGGCTGGTTCCGCGAAACGCCGCTCTGCCCCCTCCCTTGCGCGAAGCGCAGGGGAGGGCTGGGGAGGGGTAGGCTTTTCGCGTGAGTGGCTGAAGATGGGTGGCGAACAGCAGAAGCACCCCTCCTCGATCCTCCCCTGTGCTGCGCACAAGGGAGGAGGTGGTTCTGCGCGCGGTACTGGATGGTCGCGAAACGCCGCTCTGCCCCCTCCCTTGCGCGAAGCGCAGGGGAGGGCTGGGGAGGGGTAGGCTTTTCGCGTGAGTGGCTGAAGATGGGTGGCGAACAGCAGAAGCACCCCTCCTCGATCCTCCCCTGTGCTGCGCACAAGGGAGGAGGTGGTTCTGCGCGCGGTACTGGACGGTCGCGAAATGCCGCTCTGCAAACCACACCAGCAGCGCTCGCTTCGGCACCCATGTCACGCGGATAATGCTTGACTCCCCTCCGGCTGGAACACTGCAACACCGTGAGTGCTTCACCCCCACACGAGGCAGCGAAGGTCGGTTCCTCGTTGCCCACCAGCTCGCGTCGTCTGCTTCTCAACGGGCTGCTGCTTGCCGGCATCGGTGCGGTCGCAGCGTCCGGCAAGGCGGTGCTGGTCAAGCTGGCCTACCGGCACGGTGCCGATGCCACGGCGCTGCTCGCGCTGCGCATGATGATCGCCTTTCCCTTCTTCATCGTGATGGGTGTCTGGGCTGCACGTCGGGCGCAGCCGCTGTCGCGCGCGGATAAAGGACGCGTGCTGCTGCTGGGTTTCAGCGGCTACTACCTGTCCAGCTATCTGGATTTTCTGGGTCTGCAGTACATCAGCGCCACGCTCGAGCGCCTGATCCTCTATCTCAGCCCAACCCTGGTGGTGCTGATCGCCTTGGTGGTGCTGAAGCAGAAGCCTACGCGCATGCAGGTGGCGGCGCTGCTGGTGAGTTATCTGGGCGTGCTGCTTGCGTTCGGCCACGACATCCAGCTCGATGGCCACCGCACGGTGATCGGGTCGGCGCTGGTGTTCGGCGGGGCGCTGAGCTACGCGGTCTATCTGTTCGGCAGCGGCCAGGCGGTGCTGCGCATCGGTGCGGTGCGGCTGACCGCCTATGCCAGCATGGTGGCCTGTGTGCTGTGCATCGGCCAGTACCTGCTGCTGCAACCCATCTCCGCACTGTGGAGCTACGCGCCGCCGGTGTACTGGCTGTCGCTGATCAACGGCACGCTGTGCACGGTGTTGCCGGTGCTGGCGATCATGGTGGGGGTGAAACGCATCGGCTCGTCGCTGGCGGCGCAGGTGAGTATGCTGGGGCCGGTCTCCACTATCGTGCTCAGCGTATGGCTGCTCGACGAACCCATGGGCCTGTGGCAGAGCATCGGAACGGTGCTGGTGCTGGCGGGCGTGCTGCTGGTCGGCAGCGGTCTGGCGAAGAAGCGCTGAGCCAGGCGCCTGCCGCCGGGGCAGGGCATGCCCGCATTCTCGACGTGATCCGCGCCATTCCGCGCGGGCAGGTGATGGGATATGGCGAGGTGGCGGCCAAGGCGGGCCTGCCCGGTCGCGCGCGGCTGGTGGCCCGTCTGCTGGGCAGCAACGACGACCCGGAGCTGCCCTGGCACCGGGTGCTGCGCTCGGATGGGCGCATCGCCATGCCGGAGGGATCCCGTGGTTGGCGCGAGCAGAGCCAGCGGCTTCGCGCCGAGGGCGTGGCGGTGGAGAACGGGCGGGTGAAGCGCAGCAAACCGGCGCGCACCATGGACGAGGCCATCTGGGGGCCGGGCTGAGCGCTGCGGCTATCATGGGTGGCAGTTCCCCCGGATGCCACCATGTTTCCTCGTCTGCCAAAAATCACCAAGACGCTGCTGATCGCAAACGTCGCCCTGTTCCTCCTTCAGCAGCTGCCGCAGACCGCAGGCGTGTTCACCCAGCTGATGCTGTGGCCGCTGGGCTCGCAGGATGTGTTCATGGATTCGCCGGGGTTCGCGCCGTGGCAGCTGCTGAGCTACAGCTTCCTGCATGGCAGCTTCGGCCATCTGTTCTTCAACATGCTGGCGCTCTTCATGTTCGGCGCGCCGCTGGAGATGACCTGGGGCGAGAAGCGCTTCCTTACCTATTACCTGGTCTGTGTGGTGGGTGCCGGCCTGTGCCAGCTGCTGGTCGCCGCGCTCGCAGGTGAGTTCAACCCGGTGCTGGGCGCGTCGGGTGGTGTGTTCGGCCTGTTGCTGGCGTTCGGCATGTTGTTTCCGAACCAGCGCGTGGTGCTGCTGTTTCCGCCGATTCCGATGAAGGCACGCACCTTCGTCATCGTGTTCGGCGCGATTGAATTGCTCCTGGGCTTCACTGGATGGCAGCCGGGCGTGGCGCACTTCGCGCACCTTGGCGGCATGTTGTTCGGCTGGTTGCTGATCCGCTATTGGCGCGGGCAGCCGCCGTTCAACAAGCGAGGCCCGAATCACCTGCGGCGGGTGAAGTAGGCCGCGGCGTCTTCGCATCTGTAGCCCGGGTAAGCGCAGCGCACCCGGGAGTTTTTCGCGAAAGGCCCCGAGTGTGCTGCGCTTGCCCGGGCTACAGATAGCCCCGCGTTACAGATATGAAGAAGGCGCCTTTCGGCGCCTTTTTAGTGTGTCATCGAACCGAATTCAACGCCAGATCTTGATCTGCTCGGCTTCGGTGCGCTGCATCGGCTGGCCCGGCTTGCAGCTGTAGGCTTCACCGAAGGCCGGCAGGTTGGCCAGCGGGGCGTTGGTGCGCCAGCGGCCCGGGGCGCGGACATCGGCGGCAAGGCGCTGCACCGCTTCGTTCGGCGACAGCTGCTGCGGCCACAGGCCGGCCCAGCCCTTGAAGAAGGCCTGCTTGTCGGCCGGGGTGGCATTGGCCTGATTGGCGTTGAAGGCTTCCCACGCGATTTCCAAGGCGGAGATGTCGGCCATGTTCTCGTCACGGGTGAGCTGGCCGTTGACCTTGGCGTCCTTCACGCCCGGGAAGGCGTAGCCGGCGTACTGGCTGGCGACGCGGTCACCGAGCAGGGTCCACGCGCTCTTGTCGGCTGGCGACCACCAGCTGCGCAGCTCACCCTTGGCGTCGATCATCGCGCCCTTGATGTCGATGGCACGGCTCACTTCATGCGCGACCAGACCGCCGAAGGCACCGAACTTCTCGGCGTTGCTGGCAGCGGGGGCGAAGATCGGACCCTGCAGCGCGGCGGCGGTGACGATCAGGCGGTTCTGCGCGATGTCATAGCTGATGGCCGGCTGCTGCGGCAGCACGTCCCAGCGGCGGTCGGCGTTGCCCTTGCCGATGCGCTTCATTTCCTGGGTGTGGCGCCAGGAGGAGGCGATCAGCATGTTGCCGCCGAAGCTGCCGCGGCCCATCGGCTGCACGGTGTAGTCCAGATCGCGCAGCGGGGTGCCGATCTCGATCTTCATCGCGCCGAGCTTTTCCTCGGCTTCGGCCTTGGCTTCCGGGCTCAGCCAGGTGCTGCGCTTGACCGCGGCCATCTGCGTTTCACGCACCTCGTCCACCATCACCGCGGCCTGACGGCGCACGTCGCGGCTGAGGTAGGTGTTGGCATATTCGTGGCCGAGCATCGGGCCGGCGGCGACGTTGATGGCATCCAGCACCGCATCGGCGCGGGTGGGGGCCATCACCTGACCGCGCAGCAGGCGGCCACGGAACTCGAATTCGGCGTCGCGGTAGGCCTTGGACAGGTACGGTGCCATGGAATCACCCACGCGCCAGCGCAGGTAGGCCTTCCACTGGTTGGCCGGCAGGCGGCCGACCATGGCGTTGATCTGCTGGAACAGCGCCGGATCGGACAGCGAGACCAGATCATCCTTCACGCCCTGTGCCTTTAGGAAGGCATCCAGCTGCAGGTTGCGGTAGCGGCTGTTGAGGTCCTTGGTGGCGACCGGTGCGTAGTTGTTGAACGGGTTGTTGATGTTGGCCACCGACTGCGCGCTGCGCGCCAGTTCGGTTTCCAGCTGGATGACCAGTGCCGACTCGGCATCGAGCTGGGCAGCCGGGGTGCCGGTCAGGGCCAGGATCTGCTTCACATAGGCGCGGTAGCGGCCCATCAGCGCGACGGTGTCGGCGTCGGTGCGGGTATAGAAGGCCGGGTCGGGCAGGCCGGTGCCGCCCTGCATGAAGTAGCCGATGTGGCGATCCAGTGCCTTCAGGTCCACGTCCGGGGCGAAGTTGAAGGCCACCGGGATGCCCACCTGGTGCAGGGCGGCGATCGAGGCCGGGATGTCCTTGGCCTTCTTGATCGCGTTGATGCGGGTGAGCAGCGGGGCGATCGGCTTGGAGCCGTCGGCTTCCACGGCCGCTTCATCCAGACCACTGGCCCAGAAGTCGCCCAGCAGCTTCTGCACGTTGCCCTGCGGGCTGTTCATGGCGCGGTCCAGCAGCTGGCGCTGCTGGTTGCGGGTGTTGTCGGCCAGCTGGCCCAGCGCGGTGGTGGCGCCGGTCTGCGGCACCGGGTTGGTCTTGATCCAGCTGGCGTTGCTCAGTTCGTAGAAATCACTGCAGGCGGCGCTTACTGCCGGTGCCCGCGCCGGCGCCTTCTTCTTGCGGGCGGCATCGGCGTCCGTGGAGGACAGGACGGCAACCAGGCTCAAGGCCAGGGCGAGGGTAAGCGGGCGAACGGTTGGCATGTAGGTGCATATCCACGAAAGGACAAAGTGCGCGGAGTTTAGCAAGCCGCCCGGTGGAAATGCGTCGAAAGTGGCCGGATGTGAACACGGGTGCGGAAGGCGGTGCGATTCCGTGGTCAAAGCGAGCGCAACCGCTGGGAAATGGCGTGTGCGGGGCTCTCAATCGGTTACGCCGACTGCCCCGGGTGCGCTTCGCTTACCCGGGCTACCCGGGCTACCCGGGCGGCGCCGGAGCCCGGAAACACGAAGGCCCGGCAGTGCCGGGCCTTCGCAGGTAGCCACCTTTCAGCCGGTGATTACCAGATCACCACCTTCTTGTTGTCGGCGCGGACCATCGGCGAGCCGGCCTTGCACTGGAACGCAGCAGCGAAGGTCGGCAGGTTCGACGGCGCACCGATGGCGCGGAACTGCGCCGGGGCGTGCGGGTCGGTGGCCAGGCGGACCTTGGCGTTCTCCGGGGTGTACTTGGTGCGCCACACGGTGGCCCAGTTGAAGAAGAAGCGCTGATCGCGGGTGAAGCCGTCGATCTTCGGATCTTCGGTGCCCGCGGTGGCTTTCTGCATGGCGTCGTAGGCGGTGGCCAGGCCACCCAGGTCGGCGATGTTCTCGCCCAGAGTCAGCGAGCCGTTGACCTTCTGGTCGCCCACCTTGTACTCGTCGAACTGGTTGACCAGCTTGCCGGTCAGCGCCGAGAAGCCCTTGGCATCAGCCGGCGTCCACCAGTTCTCGAAGTTGCCGGTCGGCCCGAAGCGGCTGCCCTGATCGTCGTAGCCGTGGGTCATTTCGTGGCCGATCACGGCACCGATGCCGCCGTAGTTCAGCGCGTCGTCGGCGTTCGGGTCGAAGAACGGCGGCTGCAGGATGGCGGCCGGGAACACGATCTCGTTCTGCAGCGGGTTGTAGTAGGCATTGACGGTCTGCGGGGTCATGCCCCACTCGGTCTTGTCCACCGGCTGGCCGATCTTGCCCAGCGCCCACTTGTAGTTGAACGCATTGGCGGCGCGCACGTTGCCCAGGTAGTCGTCGTGGGTGGTGTTCAGGCCACTCCAGTCACGCCACTTATCCGGATAACCGATCTTCGGGGTGAAGGTTTCCCACTTGGCGACAGCCTTGGCCTTGGTCTCGTCGCTCATCCAGGTCAGGCCCTGGATGCGCTCCTTCAGCGCGGCGGCCAGATTCTTCACCAGCTGTTCCATCTTGGCCTTGGCTTCCGGCGAGAAAGCGACCTTGACGTACATCTGGCCGAAGGCATCGCCCGCGTTGTTCTCGACGGTGCCCAGCACCTGCTTCCAGCGCGGCTTGATTTCCTTCTGGCCGTTGAGTTCCTTGCCGTAGAACGCGTAGTTCTCCTGCACGAACTCATTGCTCAGGTACGGCGAAGCGCCGTCCACGGTGTGGAAGCGCAGGTAGGCGCGCCAGGTGGCCGGGTCGGTGTCGCCCAGCATCTTGCTCACTTCTTCGTGGAAGGTGGGCATGGCCAGCGAGAACTTCTCCGGTGAGGGCAGGCCCTGCGACTTGAAGAACTCGCTCCAGCTGAAGTTCGGGGTCAGCTTGTCGGCATCGGCCACGCTGACCGGGTTGTAGTACAGCGACACGTCACGCGACAGCTCGACGCTGGACTTGGACGCCTTGGCCAGACGGGTCTCGAACTTCACCACGTCCTCGGCCTGCTTGGCGGCATCGGCAGCGGCAACGCCGCTCAGCTCCAGCACCTTGGCGACGTGGGCCTTGTAGGCGTTGAGCTTGTCGGCCTTGCTCGCGTCGGTGTAGTAGGTGGTGTCCGGCAGGCCCAGGCCGCCCTGGCTGGCGTAGGCCATGTTCATCGACGAATTCTTGAAATCCGCCTCCGGGCCGAAACCGAACAGGAAGTTCTCACCCTTGGCGGCGGTGGCGCGCAGGTAGTCGGCGATGGCCGCCGTGTCCTGCAGCCCGTCGATGGCGGCCAGGTCGGCCTTCAGCGGAGTGATGCCCAGCGAATTGATCTTGGCCTCATCCATGCCCGAGGCCCAGATGTCGCCGACGATCTTCTCAACGCCGGTGGCGTCCTTGATGGCAGCGGCCTGCTCGGCCAGCTGGTGCTGCACGGCGACCGAGCGCTCGTCCAGGATGGTGAAGGCACCCCAGCTGGTGCGGTCGGCCGGGATCTCATTGGCGTTGAGCCACTTGTCGTTCACATAGCCGCCGAAATCGGTGCAGGCGTCCTTGCTGGCGTCCAGGTCGGCAGCGGTGAAGGCGTTGTAGGCCGGCAGCTTGGATTCGTCCAGCTTCAGCTCGTTGGCGGGCGCGGCGGCAGCCGGTGTCTGGGCGTCAGCCTGCGGGGCCGGGGTCTCGTCTTTCTTGCAGCCGACCAGCGCAGCCGAAACGGCCAGGGTCAGCAGGAGAATCTGGGGTTTGCGAACGATCACGGGATAGGCCTCCAGGCCGAATCAGAGCATGTTGTTGGCCCCGGGAGCCGGGGCCGATCGCAGAAGATACGCCTGAAACTGACACGGAAAGGGTGTCGAAGGTAATGCCGCCGGACGGGCATGCCTGACGCGCCGGCGGGCGGTTGCGGTGCTATACAGCTGTCATGAGCCAGCCATCCAACCTGCAGTGGGACGCAATCCTGATCGGCGGCGGCCATAACGGCCTCGTCTGCGCAAGCTATCTGGCCAAGGCCGGCAAACGGGTGCTGGTGCTGGAGCGGCGGCCGGTGGTGGGCGGTGCGGCGGTGACCGAGGAGTTCCACCCCGGCTTCCGCAATTCAGTGGCCTCTTATACGGTGTCGCTGCTGCAGCCCAAGGTGATCGCCGATCTGGATCTGGAGCGCCACGGGCTGAAGGTGGTGCCGCGCCGCATCAACAACTTCCTGCCCCTGCCTGACGGCCAATATCTGCTGGCCGGAGCAGGCCGCACCCAGACCGAGGTAGCGCGGTTCTCCGCGCGCGACGCCGAGCGCCTGCCGGAGTACGAGCGCCGGCTGGAGCTGTTCGCCGACGTGCTGCGCGCTCAGGCGCTGCAGGCCCCGCCCAACGTGCAGGCCGGCAACTGGCTGCAGGCACTGCCGGAGCTGTGGAAGCTGGGCAGGCTGGGCCGGAGCATGCAGCGGCTGGACGCGGGACTGCAGCAGGAACTGCTGGACCTGTTCACCTTGTCCGCCGCCGAGTATCTGGAGCGCTGGTTCGAGAGCGCACCGATCAAGGCGCTGTTCGGTTTCGACGGCATTGTCGGCAACTACGCCAGCCCCTACACCCCCGGCTCGGCCTATGTGCTGCTGCACCACGTTTTCGGTGAGAGCAACGGCGTGAAAGGCGCATGGGGCCATGCCATCGGCGGCATGGGCGCCATCACCCAGGCAATGGCGCGTGCAGCGGTGGAAGCCGGTGCCGAGATCCGTGTGGATGCAGGCGTCAGCAAGGTACTGGTGGAGCACGGCAGGGCGTGCGGCGTGGTGCTGGCTGATGGTGAAGTGATGCGCGCGCGCGCCATCGTCGCCAACGTCAACCCGAAGCTGTTGTACGAGCAGCTGCTGGACCCGGCGCACGTGCCCGCGGCGACGCGCGAACGCATGGCCAACTGGCGTTGCGGCTCGGGCACGTTCCGCATGAACGTGGCGCTGTCGCAGCTGCCGGATTTCAGCGTGCTGCCGGGGCAGGGCGACCATCTCACCGCAGGCATCATCATCGCGCCCAGTCTGGAATACATGGACCGCGCATATGCCGATGCACGCAGCTACGGCTGGTCGCGCGAACCCGTGGTCGAAATGCTGATCCCCAGTACGTTGGACGATTCACTGGCGCCAACCTGCCAGCATGTGGCCAGCCTGTTCTGCCAACATGTGGCGCCGCAGTTGCCTGATGGCCGCAGCTGGGACGATCACCGCGAGGAAGTGGCCGACCTGATGATCGCCACCGTGGACCAGCATGCGCCGGGCTTTGCCGCGTCAGTGCTGGGCAGGCAGATCATGAGCCCGCTGGATCTCGAACGTACCTTCGGCCTGATCGGCGGCGACATCTTCCACGGCGCGCTCAGTCTCAACCAGTTGTTCAGCGCCCGGCCCATGCTGGGGCAGGCCAACTACCGCGGAGCAATTCCCGGCCTCTATCTGTGTGGCTCAGGCACGCACCCCGGCGGTGGCGTGACGGGAGCGCCGGGGCATAACGCGGCGGTGGAGATACTCAAAGACAACGGCCGCTAGTGCGGCCATTGTCCTGGGTTCCTTTTACTGCTTGTCGTCGTGGTCCTGCAGCGTGGGCATGGCGTCGTCGGTCTGCGGCTCCGGCGCGTCGGGTTGCGGTGCAACGGTAGGGATGCGTGTTGGTTGGGCCGAAGACGGCATGCTTTCGACACCGCCGATATCCACGCGGGCCACGCGCGGCTTGGCCCAGATCGCATCGTGCCAAGCCAGATATTGCCTGGGATCCCAGAAGCGGCTGTCGTAGAACTTGGAGCCATCAATCAGCTCCATGCTGCCTGCGTGGCCCGGGATGTAGATCTTGAGGTTGCCGGCGACACCGGTGCGGCTGCCCGTCATTGCTTTACGCCCGCGTTGGATTGCGGTGGAGATGCGCGGCAGCGCTGCTTCATCGCCATAACGCGCGTAGATTTCCTGGCCAAGCTCGACGGCGCGCGCGCGCTGGGCTTCATCAAGACGAGCCCAATAGCGTTCACGCAGGTCCAGGAATCCTTCGTAGCCACGTTCCGCGGCAAGGTCCATCCACGCATAGGCGGCAGGCTTGTCCGCAGGCGCGCCAATGCCGTTCCAGAGCATCTCCGCGACCATGCCCTGCGAGGGCTTGTCCGCGTAGTAGGCGGCGCGGCGGAAGTAGGCAAGTGCATCTTCCTGCTTGCCGGCGTCACGCTTCTCCAGGCCCAGCAGGCGGAAGCGGAGGTCGGGGTGCCCGCTCAGAAATCCCGCCGTGACCATGGCCTTGTCCTGGGACGGATCCGGTGGCGGTTGCGAGGTGTGTGTGTCAGCCATCGCGAAAGACGAGCAGGCGAGTGCGAGGGCGGAGGCGAGAGCAGCAACAAATGCGCGCTTCTGGATCATTCCTTACTCCTTGGTCAGTCCGTGTCCGTGAGTGGATGGTCATTACTGTTTGTAGCAGGTACAACGGCTGGAAGTCATGTCCGGACATGTGACGAGGGGGCCCACGCCCCCTCGTCCTGCACAGTCAGTTACCGGCCTGCTTGCCGGCACCGATATGCCGGTCGAAGAACCTGAGCATCTCGGTATAGACGTTCACGCGCGCTTCCTCTCCATAGAAGCCGTGCATTTCGCCGGACTGGATGATCATTCCCTCCGGCTTGTTGCCAGCCGCGATGAGAGCCTTGTTCATCAATTCGGTCTGTTCAGGTACTGCGCGTTCATCGCGTGCACCTGCCGCAAGGTAGACCGGAATCTTCACCTCGGCAGCGCGCAACGCCGGCGAACCGCGCTCCCAGGCTGCATGGTCTGTGCCCCAGGTGCGGCGCAGGTAGCGGAGGCCCGAATCACGCTGTGGGATGTCGCCACGCTTGAACAGCATATCCACATCGTAGACGCCGACGTAGCCGAACGCGCACTTGAACAGCCCAGGCTCGCGGATGGGGGCCATCATGGAGGAATAGCCGCCGAAGCTGCCGCCATAGATGCAGATGCGGTCACGATTGACGTAGCCGTTATCCAGCGCCCAGTGCGTCGCATCCAGAATGTCGTTCTGGATCGCCTGATCCCACTGCTGATGGCCTGCATCCTGGAACGCCTTGCCGTAGCCACCCGAGCCGCGGAAATTGACCTGCAGCGTGGCGTACCCGCGGCTGGCGAACAGCTGCGCTTCCGGATTGAAGGACCAGTCATCGCGCGGGCCGATGGGACCGCCGTGCGGATTGACGATCAACGGCAGGTTCTTGCCGTTGCTGCCATTCGGAATGGTGATGTAACCGTGAATGATGCGGCCATCGCGCGCGGTGAAGGAGAAGGGCTTGGTGCTCGCCATCTTCTTCGCGTCCAGATGCGCCATGCGCGACATCAGGAAGCGTGCCTTGCCGGAGTCACGGTCATACAGGTACAGCTCGCCGGGATTGCTGTCGCTGTTGACGGAGACCAGGATCTTCTTGCCGTCTTCGGTATAGCTGGAGAAATCCACCATCTGGCCGTCAAAGGCACCAGCGAGGGAGGCGTACAGTTCCGCGTCCGGATGCGATTCGTTGAGCAGGGTGACCTTCGGGGCACCTGCTTCGGTCACCACGCCGAGCAGTGTGTTGCGATCAGTGGACCAGATGTTGCGGGACACTTCCGCAACCGGGTCTACGAACAGCGACTTGAACTCACCGGTAGCGGTGTCCAAGGTGCCGATGGCCGATGGTGCCTTGCCGTCGTCCTGGGTGGCGTAGACGGTACCGTCGTCAGTGGTGCGGTCAACCCAGATGTGCTTGCCGTCGGTCTTGGAAGCATTGACCAGCGTCCAGTTCTGGCCATCGCGACGGTACAGCTCGGTGCGCTCGTCATATTCGCCGGATTCATCACGGCTGGAGGAGCACACCGCGAAGCGCGGTTCCTTGCCAGCGTCCAACGCGATGGAGCAGTTCGCCTTTGGTGCACGTCCCAGCGAAGTGCGGCGGCCACTGATGGTGTCCACTTTCACCACTTCGGTGCCTGCACCTTCGTCCGAACGCGGGTAGCGTGCCTGCATGATGACGTTGCGGTCATCCCCCTTGAGCGTGTCCAGCAGCGAGAAGCTTTCGAAGCCCACGGTCTTGCCACGCTGGGTGGCATCACGGGTGCCGCGGAAGATCACCGGGACCGCCTGCGAGCCATCGGCGTTCACTGCGTACCATTCGCCCAGAGCGAACGGCTGCGCGTAGCCACCCATCTTCTTGACCGCATTGAACATGATGCGGTCAGGTGAAATCCATGCGAACTGGCCGACGCTCTTTTTGTCGGGCAGCTGGTTGACCTTCATGATCTTCAGATCGGAAGTACGCAGGATGGTCAGGACATCCTGGTCGCCGTGGTCAACGGTCACGGCGAGGTAGTCGCCATTGGGCGAGATCCGTGCGTTGCCATAGGCAGGATGGCCCACGAAATCCTTCACGGAGTAGGTCTGAGCATGTGCGCTTGCTGCTGTGGCAAGCGCCAGCGCGAGCATCAGGGGTTTGAGCTGTTTCAACGGGATGTCTCCTGGAAATGCTGCAAGGGCCGTGAAAACAGAGCCCGGCATGAAGCCGGGCTCTGGATGTGACACAGCTTCCTGAGGCCTTAGAACTTGTAGGCCACCGAGAAGTTGAAGCGACGACCGAACGGATCGGAACCGCCGAAGGCGTTGTAGAACGGATAGCCTTCGCTGGAGTCCTTGCGGTACATGTTGTTCAGCAGGTTGGCCACCTGCAGCGTCGCCTCGACCTGGGTGCCGAACTTGCGGCTGACAGACAGGTTGTACAGCATGTACGGCTTCAGGCGCAGCGGCGAATACACGCCGGCAGCGTTGGTGAAGTCGGCGTTGGCAGCGTTGCGGATGGTGCCGTAGCGGACGCCGAACAGGGTCGAGGACCAGTCGCCGATCGTCCAGTTCAGCGAACCACGCACGCGGCTGCGGGTGTCGTAGTAGCTCGGGGTGTCGCGGTAGTCGACCAGCGGATCAGCCTCGTACTGCTTGTACTTGTCGGTCAGCTTCAGCGAGTAACCCAGATCCAGACGGAACGTACCCATGCGGTCCGTGTCCAGGCGGTACTTGTAGGTGGCATCGATGCCGCTGATGTCGGTCAGCGCCGCGTTGATGTACGCCGAGTTGATGCGCTGGATCGGGCCGGTGCTGGTGCCGCCGGCGCGCTGCACCAGGTTGTACACGTTCTGGCAGTACGCCGAATCGGCGGCATGCTCGAACGCGCTGCCGTTCGGGTAGGTGCCGATGCGGCAGTTGGCCTCGTTGGCCAGCAGGGTCGCAGCGGACAGCTGCAGTGCCTGGTCTTCCAGCTTGATGCGGTAGTAGTCCACCGACAGCGACATGTCATCGACGATGTCCCACACGAAGCCGAAGCCGTACGAGGTGCCCTTCTCCTCTTCCAGCAGGGTGTTGCCGGCAACGGCGGTCTGGATGGTGTAGATCGTCGGGTCCGACGGAGTGGTCTGGCAGGTACCCAGCGAGCGCTGGCCCAGGCCATCGGCAACGCCAACACCGGCGCGGCAGGCGTACTGGTCGACGGCAGCGGAGAACGAGCCGGCGCCTTCAGCGAACACCATCTGCGGATCCGGTGCGCGGAAGCTGGTGGAGTACGAACCACGCAGCAGCAGGCGTTCGAACGGACGCCATTCCAGGCCCAGCATCGAGGTGACGGCATCGTCCACGGCGGTGATGTCGTCGTACTTGTCGTAGCGACCGGCGATGTTGGCGGTCAGCGAGGACAGGATCGGCACGCGGATTTCCAGGCCGGCAGCGTAACGGTTGCGATCACCCTTGGTGCGGCCCGAGCTGGTCAGGTTGTAGATGGTCTCGCCGTCGTACGGACGGGTCAGGCTGGTGCGCGGGTCGCTCTGCAGGTCCACGGTCTGGCGTGCGGCTTCAAGCACGGCAGCGAAGCCCACGGCACCGGCCGGCAGGTCGAACAGATCGCCGGACAGGTTGAAGTTGGCCATCGACGAGGTGGTCTCGGCGGTGTTCTTGGCGCGCGTGGAGAACGAGTGGTAGATCTCCGGGGTGATCGGCGTGTTCCAGCGGTCCAGGTTCAGCGCGTAGATCGGGTACATCGTGCCCTGCGGCGAACGCATCCAGCCCTGCTGTGCGCCCAGGAAGTAATCCGAAACACCCTTGGCCAGCAGGCGCGGACGGTCCGACTCGTACTCGTACTTGCCGTAGGAGACAGCGGCATCCCAGTCAAAACGGTCGGCGATCGTGCCCTTGGCGCCGAACATGATGTCGTAGGTCAGCTCGTCGTACTTGGTGGTGGCGGCATCATTGCCACCCAGCTCGAACGGGTTGAACACGCGCTGCAGCATGGTGAACTGCTTGAAGTTCGCGTCGTAGTAGCCCGGCAGCTGGCTGCCGAACGGCGCCAGAGCGGTCGGCGGGGTGCGGTTGAACGGGCTGCTGGTGGTGGACCAGAACTCGGTGCCACCGCTGGATTCGGCATCGCTCTTGTAGACGTTGACGCTGCCGTACAGCTGGGTGGTGTCGGTCAGGTCGAAGCTGGTGTGGTTGTACGCGGAGAAGTACTTCTCCTTGTTCGAAATGGTGCGCGAACCGGACTGGGTGAAGCCACCGCAGTACGTGCCACGGGCAGCCGTCGTCTTGGTGGTGTAACCGAAGCGGTCACACACGTCCTGGCCCGGGTAGTAGATGCTGGTGCCCAGCGCGCTGTTGGCGGTGTTGATGCGCAGCACGGCCAGCGACAGGGCCGGGTTGGTGAAATCCGGGCCGAGCGGGCCATTGCGGGTATCGGCCATGAAATCGCGCTGGCTGCCCCACACCGGCTCTTCAACGCCCGCCTGCACGGCGAAGGTGGTGTTCCAACGGTCACCGGTACGGCCACCGGTCAGCTCGATCTTGGCATTGTCGCCGCCGCCTTCAGCCGTGGTGCCCACGGTGCCACGCAGCAGGGTGCCGTCGAAGTTTTCGCGCAGCACGATGTTGACCACGCCGGCAACAGCGTCCGAACCGTAAATGGCCGAAGCGCCGCCGGTCAGGATTTCCACGCGCTCAACGATGGAAGACGGGATGGCGCGCACGTTCACCACGTTGTTGTCGCGGTTGTACGGCTGCGGGTACTGCGCCGGACGGCGGCCGTTGATCAGGGTCAGGGTGTAGCCCGGGCCCATGCCGCGCAGGTTGACCACCTGGGCGTTCGGGGTGAAACCGGTGACGGCGAGGTCGCCGGTGAACGAACCGCTGGTGTTCTGGGTCAGGGTCTGCAGCATGTCGCCGACAGTCTGGAAGCCTTCGCGGTCGATGTCCGCGCGGGTCACGACGGTGACAGGAGCCGGACCTTCCACGTCAACGCGCTTGATGCGCGAGCCCACGACCGAGACTCGGTCCAGATTGGTGGCTTGGGCGTTGCTCTGGGTGCCGGTGTTGCTCTGGTCTTCCTGGGCGAACGCCGCGGCCGGCACGAGGGCGGCCAGCAGGGCGCTGGTCAGGACGGAACGCTTGATCATGGCAGGCGACTTGGTCTGCACGGTTGAATCCCCTATTAAGTGATTGGTGCCTCACCTGCACAGCACGGGGCTGTGGGGCTTGAAGGAGGTGAGCGCGGGTTGAACCTAACATGAACTTAACGGAATTCAAATATTTTTCGCCAAATTCGGCAGTGTTTTGTAATCAAAATTCTGCTATGTCTCATTTAAGTCTGAGATGGAATGCGTAAGCATTTGACCTGTCTCGATTCCGCGATTCCATGTGACAGAAATCAGAAATCAGGGCATCTGACCTTCCGCAATGCAGCAACCATGTCGTCCGGCCATTCACGTTGGAAAGGCTGGCTCAACGCGCTGTCTACATGACGCGTGGACGCGAAAGTGAGCTGCAGCCACTGAAGTGGGGTGTCTAGCTAGATAAGTGGGTGCCACTTGCGAGCGGTGCAGCCGGTCAAGACCACGGGAACTGCGTGCTTTGGCGGGCCGAGCAGGGAGGGGCTGCTTCGGGTCTCAAGCTGGGGCCCCCGACGGCGTCAACACTTGGGACTTCCGTCGGAAGGACTGTAAGTGCTTGGTGTGTGGATCAAATTCTCGTACGTCCGAGGAGGGTAATTGGTTGAATCCATTTGCTTTATTCAGGTCTCCGGCCTTTCGATAAGACGCCGCCCAAGCCTCCTTGCCAAGCGCAAGCCGTCCATGAGACCGGTGGTAAATGCGGCTATAGTTGGCGGTGATATCGAGCTTTCGAGGTTTGCTGTGAGCGGGTTGATTGGAGCCGTGACGTCCCACAAGGTGCAGAAGGGGCTTTCGCCTCATCCGCGTATCCGTAATGTCATTGCCGTTGGGTCGGGCAAGGGCGGGGTGGGGAAGTCCACCACGGCGGTGAACCTGGCCTTGGCGCTGCAGCGCATGGGCGCGCGCGTGGGTGTGCTGGACGCCGACATCTACGGCCCCAGCGTGCCGGCCATGCTGGGCCTCAGTGGCCGCCCGGAAAGCCCGGACAACAAGACCATCGAGCCGCTGCGTGCGTTCGGTGTGGAGGCCATGTCGATCGGCTTTCTGATCGAGCCGGACTCGCCGATGATCTGGCGTGGCCCGATGGCCACGTCGGCGCTCACCCAGTTGTTCAACGACACGCTGTGGGGTGATCTGGACTTCCTGCTGATCGACCTGCCGCCGGGCACCGGTGACATCCAGCTGACCCTGTCACAGAAGATTCCGGTGGCCGGTGCGGTGATCGTCACCACGCCGCAGGAAATCGCCACGCTCGATGCGCGCAAGGCGCTGAAGATGTTCGAGAAGGTGGAGGTGCCGGTGCTCGGCATCGTGGAGAACATGGCGGTGCATGCCTGCTCCAACTGTGGTCACGTCGAGCATCTGTTCGGCGAAGGCGGTGGTCAGCGCATGGCCGCGCAGTACGGCGTGCCGCTGCTGGGCTCGCTGCCGCTGGACATCCGCATCCGTGAACAGGGTGACGTGGGCACGCCGGTCGTGGCCGCCGCTCCGGATTCGCCCGCTGCACAGGCGTACATGGCGGCCGCACAGCGCATGGCCGAGGAACTGGCCAAGCGTCCGCGCGCCGGCATTCCCATCGTGTCCTCGCTGGCCTGAGCTGCCGCAGCGCGCTGGCCACCTGTCTGTGATGGGTGGCCATCTGGTCTCTGGTTGCCTGCCCTGCGGGAAACTGCCGTTTCAGCCGCGGCGGAGCGGTAGGCTAGAATCGGCAGTCATCGTCGCGGCCCGGGCCGCGCAGCCCTACGCAACCAGGATCATTGAATGAGCATCAAGAGCGACCGTTGGATCCGCCGCATGGCCGAGCAGCATGGCATGCTCGATCCGTATGAGCCCGGACAGGTCAAGCAGGTGGACGGCCAGCGCATCGTCAGCTACGGCACGTCCAGCTATGGCTACGACGTGCGCTGCTCACGCGAGTTCAAGGTGTTCACCAACATCAACTCCACCATCGTGGACCCCAAGCACTTCGACCCGAAGAGCTTCGTGGACATCGTGGCCGACGAGTGCATCATTCCGCCGAACTCCTTCGCGCTGGCCCGCACCGTGGAGTATTTCCGCATCCCGCGTGACACGCTGGTGGTGTGCCTGGGCAAGAGCACCTATGCGCGCTGCGGCATCATTGTCAACGTCACGCCGCTGGAGCCGGAATGGGAAGGCCATGTGACGCTGGAGTTTTCCAACACCACGCCGCTGCCGGCGCGCATCTATGCCAACGAAGGCGTGGCGCAGATGCTGTTCTTCCAGGCTGACAAGGATGACATCTGCGAAACCTCGTACAAGGATCGCGGTGGCAAGTACCAGGGCCAGACCGGTGTGACCCTGCCGCGCACCTGAGGCGGCCAGACGGACAGGAAAAGGGCGCGGAATTCCGCGCCCTTTGCATTTTCCATTTCCGGTGATTCCCTGCGATGCGCGGCTTACTTGCCGCGCCCGAACAGCATGCCGATGCCGACCGCCACGAGGATGGCGGGCCACCAGGTGGCGAGCACGGCGCCGATGTTGCCGTTGATCCAGCCCAGGTTTTTGGCCAGGAAGAACAGGCCGACGATGATCAGGATCAGGGCGGCGATCAGGTTTGAACGCATCGGCGTGCAATGTCCGTAGGTGTGAGAACGCCTATCGTAGCCGCTGGCGCCAGATTTCGACACGCTGGGCCAGCACGTCGGCATCGAAGCGCTGCGCCACGCCGTTGCCCCATACCGGCCCCGGCCACGCGGCGTCGCCCTCATGGCGGCCGATCAGGTGCACATGCAGCTGGCGCACGATGTTGCCCAGCGCGCCGATGTTGATCTTGGTGACGTTGGGCTTCTGCTTCAGGTGCTGCGAGATCTGGTTGATCTCGGCCAGCAGGAGGCGCTGTTGCCCGCCGTCCAGGTCGATCCATTCACCGGCGCCCGCCACGCGGGGAACCAGCACGATCCACGGAAAGCGATCGTCGTTCATCAGGCGGATCTGGGACAGCGGACCGTCAGCGATCAGAACGCTGTCGGTGGCAAGGCGGGTATCAAGCTCGAAATCGGACGTCACAGCTTCGGTCATCGCAGGTTCTCGCTGAAGAAGGCCAAGGTGCGTTCGCGTGCCAGTTCGGCACTGGGTGCGTGGTAGTGCGGGCCGACCTCGCGGTTGAAGGCGTGGCCAGCCGGGTACACATATACCGGTAAAGCGGGTTGCTTTTCACGGTGCGCTGCAACGGCGGCCGGTGGGATGGAGGCGTCCTGGTCACCAAAATGGAAAATGGCCGGGGCGTTGAAGGGGGTATCGAGGAAGGGCACGTTGCGCGCGCCGTAGTAGCTTGCCGACGGCAGGCCCAGGCGTTGCGCGGCCAGCATGGCGATGGTGCCGCCCCAGCAGTAGCCGACCGTGCCGACCTTGCCATATCGCGCAAGCTGCTGCGCGGCGGCCTCCACCACGGCCACGGCGCGGTCCACGCCCAGTTCATCCACCAGCGCCTTGCCACGCGCGGTGCCGTCTGCGTCGTAGGGCAGGTCAAGGCCCGGATCCAGCAGGTCGAAGAAGGCCGGGGCGAGCACCGCGTAGCCCTGTGCGGCGTACTGTTCGGCGACGTGACGGACGTGCGCGTTCACCCCGAAGATCTCCTGGATGACGACGAGGCCGCCGCGCGCTGGGCCATCGGGCAGTGCCTGCCAGGCGCTCACCGTGCCGACGGAGGAGGGCAGTTCGATCCAGTTGGACATGGGGGTTCCTTGAGTGGGGTGGACGGATCGTCGCATGGGTAATGGAGTGTTTTTGATGGTGTGGTTGCTTTTGTTGCTGAGAGCGGCCCTCTCCCCAACCCCTCTCCCATTTCGGGAGAGGGGTTGGGGAGAGGGCAGCGCCGCCCATTAAGGCTTCCGAACGGCGGTGCGGCGGGTGCCCGGTATAATCGCCCCCTTTCCGGCCCTGCGGTCATTCCGGCCCCGGCCTCCAGAAGCTCCAGAACACATGTCCCAGCTGAACCCCAAAGTCGGCTTCGTCAGCCTTGGCTGCCCGAAAGCCCTTGTCGATTCCGAGCGCATCCTCACCCAGTTGCGGGTGGAGGGCTACGACATCGTGCCGTCCTACGACTCGGCCGACGTGGTGGTGGTGAACACCTGCGGCTTCATCGACTCGGCCGTGGCCGAATCGTTGGATGCCATCGGCGAGGCGATGAACGAGAACGGCAAGGTCATCGTGACCGGCTGCCTGGGCAAGAAGTCGGAGATGATCCGCGAGCATTACCCGGACGTGCTGTCCGTGTCCGGCCCGCAGGACTACACCAGCGTGATGGATGCGGTGCATGCCGCGCTGCCGCCCAAGCACAACCCGTTCGTGGATCTGGTGCCGGACTACGGCATCAAGCTCACACCGCGTCACTACGCGTATCTGAAGATTTCCGAAGGCTGCAACCACCGTTGCAGCTTCTGCATCATTCCCTCGATGCGCGGCGATCTGGTATCGCGCCCGGTGGACGAAGTGCTGCGCGAGGCCGAGCGTCTGGTGAAGGGCGGCGTGCGCGAACTGCTGGTGGTCTCACAGGACACCTCGGCCTATGGCGTGGACCGCAAATACGCGCCGGGCACCTGGCGTGGCAAGGAGTACGCCACGCGCATGAAGGCGCTGTGCGAAGGCCTGTCCGAGCTGGATGCGTGGACCCGCCTGCACTACGTCTACCCGTACCCGCATGTGGATGATGTGGTGCCGCTGATGGCTGAAGGGAAAATCCTGCCGTATCTGGACATCCCGTTCCAGCACGCCAGCCCGCGCATCCTCAAACTGATGAAGCGCCCCGGTGCGGTGGACAAGACGCTGGAGCGGGTGCTGCGCTGGCGCAAGATCAGCCCGGACATCACCGTGCGCTCCACCTTCATCGTCGGCTTCCCCGGCGAGACCGAGGCCGAGTTCGAGCAGCTGCTGGATTTCCTGGATGCCGCGCAGCTGGACCGCGTGGGTGCGTTCGCCTATTCGCCGGTGGAAGGTGCAACCGCCAACGACCTGCCGGACCCGGTGCCGGAAGAGGTGAAGCAGGAGCGTCTGGCACGTTTCATGGAAAAGCAGGCGGCCATTTCCGCTGCCAAGCTCGAAGCCAAGATCGGCAGCGTGCAGCAGTGTCTGGTGGACGTGATCGAAGACGGCATCGCGGTGGCCCGTTCCAAGGCCGACGCGCCGGAAATCGACGGCCTGGTGCATATCCAGAATGCCGATGAAGCGCGGCTGCGCGTGGGTGATTTCGTCAATGTGGAAATCACCGAGAGCGACGACCACGACCTGTTCGGCGACGCCATCATCGAGACCACCGGCACGCCGTTTGACCTCAAGGTGCTGTGAGCCGTACCGATGTGAGCACTGAAGACGCCGGCAACTGCCGGCGTCGTTTCATCGCGCCCCTGCGTGGCGATGTGGAGGCGCGTTGCTTCGATCACCCTGTCTTCGCGGAAATGCAGCGTTGGCGTGCATTGATGCAGGGCAGTGCGTGGCCGGATATCGAGGCGATCAATGCGCGGCTGGAAGTGCCGGGCAAGCGTTTCGTGACGCAGAACGAAACGCTGCTGGCTGACGGCCTGCACTACGAGCAGCGGATCGCCGCAGGCGATATCGCGACGCGCACCGAAAACTGGCACGACCTGTTCAATGCGATGGTCTGGGCGCGATGGCCGGCGATCAAACGCGCGCTCAATACGCGGCAATGCGCAGCCATCGCCACAATGGGCGTGCGTCAACGCAACGATGCGCAGGCCGCGCTTACCCAGTTCGACGAAACCGGCGTGATCGTGCGCGTGCGTGATGCCGCCATGCTGACCGCTTGGGATGCGCATGACTGGCGACGCTTGTTCGTGGACGGTGCAGCGCTTTGGCGCAGCGGCGCCATCTGCGTCGCCGCCGTGATTGGCCATGCAATGATGGAGCAGGCGCTGCTGCCGGGGCGGTTGCTGGTCGGCAAGTGCGTGGTGGCGCAGGGCGATGATGACGAAGCGAGCGTGGCGACAGTGGCTGCTGCCATCGCCAACGGTGACGTGTTGCAACAGCCTTCAGAGCTGCGGCCGCTGCCATTGGCCGGCATTCCAGATTGGCACGCACAACAGGACGCCTGCTTCTACCAGCAGGCGGATTACTTCAGGCCGTTGCGCGAAGGGCGCCGCTATCCTGCGCCGCTCAGCCCTGCGTATAGCTGACGTCCACCAGCACGAAATGGGTGAGCCCGCCGGGCAGCTGCACAGCGAACTCGTCGTCGATGCGCTTCTTCAGCAGCGCCCGTGCCAGCGGTGAGTCGATGCTGATGCAGCCGGTGGCGGCGTCGGTTTCATCCGGGCCGACGATGCGATAGGTGTGGCTGTCGCCCGAGTCGATGTTTTCCAGCTCCACCGTCGCACCGAAGAACACCGCCTCCGGGTCGCTGGGCGTGGTATCCACCACGCGCAGCGCTTCCAGCCGCTTGCTCAGATAGCGCACGCGGCGGTCGATCTCGCCCAACTGCTTCTTGCGGTAGGTGTACTCGGCGTTCTCCGAGCGGTCGCCTTCCGCCGCCGCTGCCGCCAGCGCCTTGACCACCTCGGGCCGGCGCTGGCGCCACAGTTCATCCAGCTCGGCCTTCAAGCGTGCATGCCCCTGCGGTGTGATCAGGGCGGTGCTTTTCTCAGCGGGTGGACGCCAACGGCTCATCGCGTCAGCGCTTGCCGCCGAAGATGCCGCCCAGGATGCCGCGCACGATCTGGTTGCCGAGCTTGGTGCCGACGGTGCGGGTGGTCTGCTTGGCCATGGTTTCGATCATGCCCTGGCGGCGTTTGGTGCCGAAGATGGCGTCCTTGATGGCCTGGCCGAAACCGCCTTCTTCCTGCTCGTCCTGCTCGCGGCTGCGGGCCTTGGGGGCGTCGGTCTGTTCGACGACCTTCTGCGCGCGCTGGGCCAGCATTTCAGCGGCCGATTCGCGGTTGACCGCCGTGTCGTAGCGGGTGCCGACCGGGCTGCCGGCGCGCACCTGTGCACGTTCCGCATCGGTGATGGCGCCCATGCGGCAGCGCGGCGGTGCGACCATGGTCTTCTGCACGGGCGAGGGGATGCCCTTGTCCTGCAGCGTGGAGACCAGCGCCTCGCCGGTGCCCAGCTGCGACAGCGTGGCGACCACGTCGAGCTTGGGGTTGGGGACGAAGGTTTCCGCGGCGGTCTTCACCGCCTTCTGGTCGCGCGGGGTGAAGGCACGCAGCGCATGCTGCACGCGGTTGCCCAGCTGGCCCAGGATGTTGGCCGGCACGTCGTCCGGGAACTGCGAGCAGAAGTACACGCCCACGCCCTTGGAGCGGATCAGGCGCACCACCTGCTCGATGCGCTGCACCAGCGCTGGCGGCGCATCGTCGAACAACAGGTGGGCTTCGTCGAAGATGAAGACCAGCTTGGGCTTTTCCAGGTCGCCCACTTCCGGCAGCTGCTCGAACAGCTCGGACAGCAGCCACAGCAGGAAGGTGGAATACAGGCGCGGCTTGAGGATCAGCTGGGCCGCGGCCAGGATGCCGACCACGCCGCGCCCGTCATGGTTGACGCGCATGATGTCGGCCAGCTCCAGTGCCGGCTCGCCGAAGAACTGCTCGCCGCCGTCCTGCGACAGCCGCAGCAGGGCCCGCTGGATGGCGGCCACGGACTGGGCGCTGACCAGGCCGTATTCGGTGGAAATGTCCTTGCGCTCCTCGGCGACCAGCCCCAGCAGGGCGCGCAGGTCATCCAGATCGAGCAGCAGCAGGCCACGGTCGTCGGCCAGCTTGAACACGATGTCCAGCACGCCGGACTGGGTGTCGTTCAGCTCCAGGATGCGCGCCAGCAGGGTGGGGCCCATCTCGCTGACGGTGGTGCGCACCGGGTGGCCCTGCTTGCCGTACAGGTCCCAGAACACCACCGGGCTGGCGCCCGGCGCATAGCCGTCCACGCCGATCTCCGCCGCACGCTGGGCCAGCTTTTCGCTGCCGTCACCGGCCACGGCCAGACCGGCCACGTCGCCCTTCACGTCGGCCACGAACACCGGCACGCCCAGCCGCGAGAACCCTTCCGTCAGCGTCATCAGGGTCACCGTCTTGCCGGTGCCGGTGGCGCCGGCCACCAGGCCGTGACGGTTGCCAAAACGCGGGAGCAGGGTGACGGCGATGTCGTCGGTGACGCCCTTGCCGAGCAGGATCGGGTCCATGGAGGCACTCATAGATGAATGAAGGTGGGATTCTAACGGTGACTGTATCGACAGGGGGCCAATGTTGCCCCCGGGCAAGCCCGGCGGCTACCCTGCTTAACCTTTCGTCTGCAGTGCTGCTGATGTCCGTATCCCTGTTCTCCCTTCGTCCGTTGCCGGTACTGGTGGCGGCTGCGTTGTTGACCGTGGTGCCGGCTGCCCACGCCCTTTCCTCGCGTGACAAGGCCAAGGTGGAGGCCATCCAGGCCCGCATGGCGGCCGCGGAGAAGCGCTACAGCGATGCGCTGGTGCTGGTGAACAACGCCGACCCCAAGGGCACGGCAGAGTCGGATGCGGCGCTGGAGGACATGGAGGACGTGATCACCGCCTGCATCGCGCAGAAGGGCTGTCAGGTCAGCGGTCTGCTCACGACCTACAAGCGCCTGCTCAAGCAGAAGACCGACGTGCAGGGCGAGGGTGAAGAGGAAGAGGCCGGCGCGCCGGTGGAGGCCGACCCGGATCACATCGGCCCGCTGCGTGCCGACGTGCCCGAGGCCGCCCGCGCCGCCGCACTGCTCAACGACCACCGCCATGCCTTCGACGACATGGTCGAGTACAACCCGGCCGTGCAGGCGGGCATCCGCCGCTGGCTCACCGACATGCGCCCGTCGCTGCTGACCAGCTACGAGAACTACATGAACCTGCGTGCGGTGATGTGGCCGGAGTGGGAGAAGGACGGTCTGCCAGAGGCGTTGCTGTTCGGCATCATGGCCAAGGAATCCAATGGCCGCGTGCATGCGTCTTCGCGGGTCGGCGCCGCCGGCCTGATGCAGTTCATGCCGGCGACGGGCCGCCGCTTCGGCTTGGGCCCGGATGGCACCGGCTTTGATACCCGTTTTGATCCGCGCAGTGCCGCCAGCGCCAGCGCCGATTACATGAACGAGCGGATGCGCGGGCTCAACAAGAACATCGAGTACGCGCTGGCTGCCTACAACGGCGGTGAAGGGCGTGCCGCGCGCATCTACCGTGAGACCGGTGGCCAGAGCTTCTGGACCGATTCCTCCTATAACCAGTTCCCGGGCGAGACCAAGGATTACGTGCCGATGGTGATCGCGGCGGCGTGGATCTTCCTGCACCCGCAGCAGTACGGCGTGGAGTTCCCGAAGATCAACGCGCAGCCGGCGACCATCCGCCTGGCGCGTTCGACCACCATCTACGAGCTGACCATCTGCCTGGGCAGTGCCGGTACGCGCGACGGCTACATGCGCGCGCTGCGCAACCTCAACCCGCGCTATGAAGCCGACGGCTGGATTCCGGCTGGTGTCACCATCAATGCCACCACGCGCATCGCCAGCCTGTACAACCGCTACTGCGTGAGCGGCCCGCGTGCTGACTTGGCGCGCACGCTGATCACCGCCGACGTCAATGCGGCGATCAAGCGGCCTTCGGCGGCATCATTCACCGGCAGCGTGGCGGTGGGTGACGTGCAGGCGATGCAGGGCATCCAGCCGACTGCGCCTGTCGCAGCGCCGGTGGCGGCACCGCGTCCGGCGGCACCGGCGCGTCGTGCCGCACGCAGTTACAAGGTGGCCAAGGGCGACACGCTCGGCCGCATCGCCAGCCGCTTCCAGTGCGAACTGCCGGTGTTGGCACGCGCCAATGGCCTGCGCGCGCCGGCCTACGCCATCAAGCCGGGCCAAAGCCTGAAGCTGGAAGGCTGCGACCGCTGAGGCGGGTGGTTGAAAGGGGTGGAAGCAGAAGGGCGCCTTTGGGCGCCCGTTCTGTGTCTGGGTGAAGGGCGTTACCCCTCCCCACCCCTCCCCTTGGCTGTGCCAAAGGGAGGGGGTGGAATCCCGCGATCTGACAGACCCCAGCCAAGCCGCTCTTGCCCCCTCCCTTTGGCGCAGCCAAGGGGAGGGCTGGGGAGGGGTGCTTCGAGCCTTCCCGATAAACCAAACCCAGCGAAAAGCCCCGGCTGCACTTCGCTTACCCAGGCTACAGATGCGGTCTCCGCGTCCAGTTCCTGAGCTTCAGCCCTTCAGCCGTGCCAGCACCTGGCCCAGCTGCACCGGGCTTTCCGCATGCAGGGACGGGTCGAATTCGGCCACACCGGGCGGCAGCAGCACGATCACGGTGGAGCCGTAGTTGAAGCGGGCCATCTCGGCGAAGCGCTCCAGCGTGATGCCCTTGCCGCGCCAGTCCTTGCGGGTGATGCGGTCGCCGTAGGCGGGGATTTCCTCGCCGCTCCACACGGTCTCCACGCCGCTGACCAGCAGCGCACCCACCATCACCTGCACCATCGGCCCGAAATCGGTGTCGAAGTGGCACACCAGGCGCTCGTTGCGGGCGAACAGGCGCGGCACGTTCGCTACCGCATCGGTGCCGACGCTGAAAAGACGCCCCGGCACATGCACGGTTTCGCGCAGGGTGCCGGTCCACGGCATGTGCACGCGGTGGTAGTCGCGCGGGGACAGGTACACCGTGGCGAACAGGCCGTTGTTGAACGGCACCGCGTCGGCGGCATCGCCCAGCAGCTCGGCGGCAGTGAAGCTCTGGCCCTTGGCCTGGAAAATACGCCCGTCCTCGATCGGCCCCAGCTGGCTGATGCGGCCATCGGCCGGCATGGTCAGGCTGCGTGGATCAGCGGCGGCCGCGCGCGCGCCCGGCTTCAGCGCACGGGTGAAGAAGGCATTGAAGCTGGCATAGCTGCGCGGATCCGGGTTGGCCGCTTCGCCCAGATTGACGTTGAATTTCTCCGTCACCGTGTCGATCAGCCAGCGCGATACCCGCGGGTTCTGCGAGTAGGCCAGCGAGCGCGCCATCGAGGAGAGCAGGCGATGGGGCAGGACGTAGGTGAGAGTGGTGACCAGACTCATGGGGCGGTTTTCTCGGTGAGCTGCTTCAGGTCCGCGGCGATGGCCGGCGGGTTGAACGGGGGGCGGATCAGGCCGGCGAGGCGGCCCTGCGGATCCAGCACGGCGATGCTGGCCGAGTGGTCCATCGTGTAATCGTTGGCGTTCTGGTCGAAGTCCTTGCCCGGCACCTTCTGGAACACCAGCCCCAGCGAGGTGGCGAAGCGCTCCAGCGAGGGCACATCGGCGGTCGCGGCCAGCGTGTCCTTGTGGAAAGCGTGGGCGTACTCGCCCAGCCGTGCCGGGGTATCGCGCTCGGGGTCGATGGAAACGAACACCACGCGCGGGCGCAGGCTGTCGGGAATGTCCTGCCACTGCTTCTGGGCCTGGGCCAGCTCGGTCAGGGTGGTGGGGCAGACATCCGGGCAGGAGGTGAAACCCAGGAACACCAAGTTCCAGTGGCCGCGCAGCTCGCCGGGAATCATCCGCGTGCCGTCGGACTGGGCCAGATCGAACTCCGGCAGCGTGCGCGGGGTGCCGTAGAAGATGATCGAGCTGGTGCCCTGCGTCCCCTTGTTGGAGGGGCCAAACACCTTCTGGGCGGCGACCAGACCCAGGCCGGCGGCCAGGGCGATGGCAAGGATGATGCCGATATTTCGGTTGAACATGGGCTGCTGCTTCCGTCCAAGGTAGGGCGCCGTCGCTGCCCGGCAACGGCGCGGGGCTGGCGTAGGCAGGGGGTTGCGGGCGGTGGTCGGCCCCGTTCGAGCAGCCACCGGCCGAAGTTTCGGCTGCAACTGGGCACTCAATATACCGGGCAGGCGCCTATAATCGCAGACCATTCAAGTATTTCCGCATGCCATGACTGCCCAAGCGGCCGCCGAACTTCATACGATCATCGATCTGATCCGCTACGGCGCCAGCCGTTTCAATGCCGCAGGCCTGACCTTCGGCCACAGCTACGACAATGCCCTGGACGAGGCCACGCAGCTGGTGCTGCACGGCCTGCACCTGCCGCCGGACCTCGGCCCTGCCTATGGCAGCGCCCGGTTGCTGCTGGACGAGCGCGAGCGTGTGCTGGCGCTGTTCGAGCGCCGCATCAACGAGCGCCAGCCCGCCGCCTACCTGACCGGCGAGGCCTGGTTTGCCGGGCTCAACTTCAAGAGCGATGCGCGCGCGCTGGTGCCGCGTTCGCCCATCGCCGAGCTGATCCTCAACGGTTTCGAGCCGTGGCTGGCGGGGCGCGATGTCAACCGCGCGCTGGACCTGTGCACCGGTTCGGGCTGCATCGCCATCGCCATGGGCCACTACTACCCCAACTGGGAAGTGGACGGCAGCGACGTCAACGACGCCGCGCTGTCGCTGGCCCAAGAGAACAAGGAGCGCCTGCTGGCCACCAACGTGGAACTGGTCAAGAGCGACCTGTTCAACGGCCTGCAGGGGCGCGTGTACGACCTGATCGTCACCAATCCGCCGTACGTTACCAACGACGAGACCGACGCGCTGCCGCAGGAGTATTCGCACGAGCCGGATCTGGCGCTGCGTGCCGGCGACGATGGACTGGACCTGGTGCTGAAGATCCTGCGTGATGCGCCGGACCACCTGACTGAAGACGGCCTGCTGATCTGCGAAGTGGGCGATTCCGAGCAGCACCTGATCAAGCTGCTGCCGGAGGTCTACATGAGCTGGATCGAGTTCAAGGTGGGCCAGATGGGCATCTTCGCGGTGGAAGCCGCCGAGCTGCGCGCTCACCACGGCCGCATCGCCGAACTGGCAGCGACGCGCCCGTGAGGATGCTGCCGGCCAGGGCGCTTGCTTGGGCCGGTGTTGCCTCCTTCAGCGATAGTGACCACAGAAGCGCGGGCTGAACCCGGAAAGAAACAGAAACGGCACAGTGAATACATTCGGACAACTTCTTCGTGTCACCACCTTCGGCGAGTCGCATGGGCCGGCCATTGGCTGCGTGATCGATGGCTGCCCCCCGGGGCTGGCCATCGCGCCGGAGGAATTCACCCATGACCTGCAGCGGCGTGCCACCGGCAAGAGCCGCCACACTTCGGCGCGGCGCGAGGCCGACGAGGTGGAGATCCTGTCCGGTGTCTACGAAGGCCTGACCACCGGCACGCCGATCGCGCTGCTCATCCGCAACACCGACCAGCGCAGCAAGGACTACAGCAACATCGCCCAGCAGTTCCGCCCGGGCCATGCCGATTACAGCTACTGGCAGAAGTACGGCATCCGCGACCCGCGGGGGGGTGGCCGTTCGTCGGCGCGCGAAACCACCATGCGCGTGGCCGCGGGCGTCATCGCCAAGAAGTGGCTGCAGCAGCGTCACGGCGTGACCGTGCGCGGCTACCTGTCGCAGCTGGGTGAGGTCACGCCGGCTGGTTTCGACTGGAGCGTGGTCGAGGGCAATCCGTTCTTCTGGCCTCACGCCGCACAGGTGCCTGAGCTGGAGGCGTACATGGATGCGCTGCGCAAATCCGGTGATTCGGTGGGCGCGCGCGTCAGCGTGGTGGCCGATGGCGTGCCGCCCGGCTGGGGTGAGCCCATCTACGGCAAGCTCGATGGCGACATCGCCGCAGCGCTGATGAGCATCAATGCGGTCAAGGGCGTGGAGATCGGCGATGGTTTCGCCAGCGCCGCGCAGAAGGGCACCGAGCACCGTGACCTGATCACGCCGGAAGGTTTCCAGTCCAATCATGCCGGCGGCATTCTGGGCGGTATTTCCACCGGGCAGCAGATCGTCGCCTCGATGGTGCTCAAGCCCACGTCCAGCCTGCGGCTGCCGGGTGCCACCGTGGATACGGCAGGCAATGCGGTGGACGTGATCACCACCGGTCGCCACGACCCCTGCGTGGGCATCCGCGCCACGCCTATCGCCGAGGCGATGCTGGCAATGGTGCTGATGGACCAGGCGCTGCGCCATCGTGCGCAATGCGGCGATGTCGGGCAGATGACGCCGCGCATCCCGGGGCAGGTGGATGGCTGAGCAACGGCCCCGCGTCTGGGTATCGCAGCCCCTGTTCGACGACACCGTCGAACAACTGGCCGCCTACTGTGACGTGGACGCCACCCCGGCCATCACCGCGCATGACAGCGCGGCATTGACGGCGCATCTGGCCGGCGTGGACGGTGCGCTGGTCACGCTCAACGAGCGCATCGGTGCAGCGGAAATCGCCAATGCACCTGCGTTGAAAGTCATCGCCAATGTCGGCGTGGGCTACAACAATCTGGATGTCCCGGCGCTGAGCGCGGCGGGCATCGTCGCCACCAACACCCCGGACGTCCTCACCGAAACCACCGCCGACCTCGGCTTCGCCCTGCTGATGGCGGCTGCACGGCGGGTGATGGAATCCGAGCGCTGGCTGCGCGAAGGGCAGTGGCGGCAGTGGTCGTTCACCACCATGCTGGGCGCCGACGTGCACGGCAGCACGCTGGGCATTCTGGGCATGGGCCGCATCGGCCAGGCCATCGCGCGGCGCGGCCACCATGGCTTCGGCATGAACGTGCTGTACCACAACCGCTCACGGCTGCCGCAGGCGGTGGAGCAGGAAGTGGGGGCCAGCTACGTGGGTTTCGACGAACTGCTGGCCAATGCCGACCACCTGCTGCTGGTGCTGCCGTACTCGGCGCATAGCCATCACATCATCGACGCCGCCGCGCTGGCGAAGATGAAGCCGTCTGCCACACTGGTGAACATCGCCCGTGGCGGCATCGTGGACGAGCTGGCGCTGGCGGACGCGCTGGCCAATGGCCGGCTTGCAGCGGCGGCACTGGACGTCTACGAGAACGAGCCCGAAGTGCGCCCGGAGCTGCTGGCGCTGCGCAACATCGTGCTGACCCCGCACATCGGCAGCGCCTCGCTGGCCACGCGCCGGGGGATGGTGCAATTGGCCGTGGACAACCTGCTGGCCGGGCTGGGAATCGGCGCCAATGCCGGTCATCCTGCCAATGCCATCAACGGCGACCTGCTGGCCGCGTGCACCGCTCGCATGGCCATCGCCGGCAACAAAACCAACATCAATAAACGGTAGGGAGCCTCCGAGGCGGTGTGCCGGAGGTTCCCCGAACCTGGCCCGACGTGTGTCCCCCCAATTCACTACATTTCGAGTAGAGCCCCATGAGCAATGAAGCCCGTCGTTTCCACGTAGCCGTTGTCGGCGCCACCGGCGCGGTCGGCCAGACCATGCTGTCCATCCTGGCCGAGCGCAACTTCCCGGTCGCCAAGCTGAGCCTGCTCGCTTCGGAGCGCTCCGCCGGCCAGCAGGTGGAGTTCAACGGCGAGAAGGTCACCATCCAGGATCTCGCCACTTTCGACCCCGCTGGCGTCGAGATCGCCCTGTTCTCCGCGGGCGGTGGCATCTCCAAGCAGTACGCGCCGGCGTTCGCCGCTGCCGGCGCGGTGGTCATCGACAACTCGTCCTCGTTCCGTTACGACGATGACGTGCCGCTGGTGGTGTCGGAAGTGAACCCGGAAGCGGCGAAGAACCGCCCACGCGGCATCATCGCCAACCCGAACTGCTCGACCATGCAGCTGATGCCGGTGCTGGCTCCCATCCACCGCGAGTACGGCATCGAGCGCGTCAACGTGGCCACCTACCAGTCGGTGTCCGGTGCCGGCCAGACCGGCATGGAAGAGCTGGGCAAGCAGACCGCGCAGCTGCTGGGCTTCCAGGAGATCGAGCCGAGCAAGTTCCCGGTGCAGATCGCCTTCAACCTGATCCCGCACATCGACGAGTTCCTCGACAACGGTTTCACCAAGGAAGAAATGAAGCTGGTGTGGGAGACCCGCAAGATCCTGGGCGACGACAGCATCCAAGTGAACCCCACCGCCGTGCGCGTGCCGGTGTTCTACGGCCACTCGGAGGCGGTGAACATCGAGACGAAGAAGAAGATCAGTGTGGAGCAGGCGCGTGAGCTGCTGACTGCCGCGCCGGGCGTGAAGGTGGTGGACGAGCGCAAGGCCGGTGGTTACCCGACCCCGGTGACCCATGCCTCGGGCACCGATCCGGTGTACGTGGGCCGCATCCGTGAGGACATCTCACACCCGCGTGGCCTGAACCTGTGGGTCGTGGCGGACAACATCCGCAAGGGCGCGGCACTCAACGCGGTGCAGGTGGCCGAGCTGGTGGCCAACGGCGGCTGAGCCTGCCAGGCCCGTTGCAGCAGGGGAAAACGCCGGCCTTTTGCCGGCGTTTTTCGTCGGGTGAATACCCCTGCGGTATTCCAAACGGCGGGCAGCCGTTATATTTGCCGGCATGAAACTATGGGGACCGAGCGCCAGGCGCTCAATACAAGGCGCGCTGGTACTGGCTTTAGCGCTGTTCAGCAGCGCGGCGATGGCCTTGGGGCTGGGCAACATCCGCGTGCTGTCCAAGCCCGGCCAGCCGCTGGTGGCCGAGATTCCGGTAATCTCCGCCGACCCGGGCGAGCTTGAGAACGCCCACGTCACGCTGGCTTCGCCGGCCACCTTCGAGCGCGTGGGCCTGCCGCCGCCGCAGGGGCTGGTCAACGAACTGCAGTTCGCCTTCGCCCAGGACCGTGAAGGCCGCGCGGTGATCCGCGTCACCAGCGCCGCGCCGGTGACCGTGCCGGCGGTGGGTTTCCTGATCGAGGTGGACTGGGGGCAGGGCAGGCTGGTGCGCGAGTATTCCGCGCTGGTGGCCGCGCCGGAAACCGCGACCGCCGTGGCCGAACCGGTCATCGAGGCGCCCGCTGCCGCACCGTCGAACCTGATCACCCGCGAGCCTCAGCCGCTGCAGGAAACCCCCGAGGCGCCGGTTTCGACCCCGGCCACCCCA
>DALZZG010000007.1:0-30294 GCA_031987665.1 Stenotrophomonas sp.
CGATGCGCGTGCCCTGCGACGGTTGCAGGTGGCGGCCGATAGCGGCGACTGCTGCGGCTTCGCGCTGCGTGACCGGCGCCATGCGGTGAATGCGTCGCCGGCGGCGCTGCGGCTGGAATACCTGCCAGCGCACGATGCCTGGCAGGTGCGCAAATGCCGCGGCGGGCAGGTGCCGCAGCAGCCGTTGCGGCTGGTGCAGTGAGGCGCCGCCATGCTCTGGGCCTGCATACTGCTGCCGCAGCTGGCACTGGACGCCGTCCTCCGCCGCCTGCCTGATCCGGACGAGCCGCTGGCGCTGGTCGAAGGGCCGGCGCAGCTGCGCCGCCTGCATGCGGTGAACGACAGTGCCGCCGCGCATGGCCTGGCACCCGGCATGCGGCTTTCCGCCGCGCATGCGCTGCTGTCGCAGGTACGCACGCTGGACCATGACCCCAAGGCCGAGGCGCATTGGCATCGGTTTCTTGCGGCGTGGGCTTACCGGCACAGCTCGCTGGTCAGCCAGCAGTGGTCGCATGCGATCGTGCTGGAAGTACAGGCCAGCTTCCGCCTGTTCGGGCCATGGCCGCGCTTCGAGCGGCGCCTGCGCAGCGAACTGGAGACGCTGGGCTTCCGGCATCGCATTGCATTGGCGCCCACGCCGCGTGCGGCGCGGGTATTCGTCGGCCTGCGCGATGGCATGGCGGTGATGCAGCCGGCGCAGATGCAGGCGCTGCTGGACAAGGTGCCGGTGCGCCGTGCGGCGCTGCCCGGTGATGTGGGGGAGCGCCTGCATCGCATGGGCATCCGCGATCTGGCCGCGCTGCGTGCGCTGCCCAGTGATGGCGTACGCCGCCGCTTCGGGGGCGAGGTGCAGGAGCACCTTCGTCGCCTGTATGGCGAGGCTGACGACCCGCTGGCCTGCTACGCGCCGCCCGACCATTTCGACGCACGGTTGGAGCTGGGCTATGAGGTGGAGACGCATATCGCGCTGCTGTTCCCGCTGCGTCGCCTGATCGGTGACCTGTGCACCTATCTGTCCATCCGCGATGGCGGCGTGCAGCGGTTCCTGCTGCGGCTGGAGCATGAGGAAGGACATACCGATATCGAAGTGGGCCTGCTGGCGGCCGAGCGTTCGCCGACGATGTTGTTCGAGCTGTCGCGCAACCGGCTGGAGCGGGTGGAGATTCCACGCCCGGTGGTGGGCATGCGGTTGCTGGCGCGGCAGTTGCCGCCGTTCATTCCAGCGGCGCGCGATCTGTTCGATACGCGCCCGCAGCAGGCGATGGACTGGCCGCACCTGCGCGAGCGCCTGCGTGCACGGCTGGGTGATGAAGCCGTGTACCGGTTGGTGGCGGGTGATGACCCACGCCCTGAGCGCGCATGGCGGCGCGTCGTGGGTGATGCCGTGCCGGCGACCAGGCCGCTGCAGCGGCCACCGCGCCCGACCTGGCTGCTGCCACACCCGGTGCCGCTGCGCGACACGCGCCTGCGCATTCTCTCCGGCCCCGAACGGTTGGAAAGCGGCTGGTGGGACGGCGAGGAGGCACGCCGCGATTACTACGTGGTGGAAACCGCGCAGGGCCAACGTGGCTGGGCGTTCGTGGCGCCAGGTGCGCGCGAAGGCTGGATGCTGCAGGGCTGGTTCGCATGAGCTGGGATGAGCTGCCGCCGGGTGTGCAGCCCGATACGCCCGGCGCACGGCCACCGCGCCACTGGGTGGTAAGCCAGCGGCTGGCCGCTGCCGCCAATGACGACATCGCCCATCACGACAGCGCCGGAAGCCCCGCGTATGCGGAGCTGCATTGCCTGTCCGATTTTTCGTTTCTGCGGGGCGCATCGAGCGCGGAACAGTTGTTCGAGCGCGCCCGCCAGTGTGGTTACAGCGCGCTGGCGATCACCGATGAATGCTCACTGGCAGGCATCGTGCGCGGCTGGGAGGCGGCCCGTGCGACCGGCATGAAACTGATCACCGGCAGCGAGTTCACCCTGGTCGATGGCATCAAGTTCGTGCTGCTGGTGGAGGACGCCAACGGCTATGTGCAGCTGTGCAGCCTGATCACCCGTGCGCGCCGCGCCGCCAGCAAGGGCGAATACCGGCTGACGCGGGCCGATGTGGAGGCGGTGCTGGACGGACAGGTGCCGGGGCTGTTCGTGCTGTGGCTGCCGTCGGCCCCGCCGGATGCAGGGCAGGGCGAATGGCTGAAGCGGGTGTTCGACGCGCGTGCCTTTCTTGCGGTGGAGCTGCACCGTGAGTGCGATGACAGCGTGCGCCTTGCAGCACTGCTGGCGCTGTCGCAGCAGCTGCAGATGACGGCGGTGGCCAGTGGTGACGCACACATGGCGACCCGCCGCGAGCGCGTGCTGCAGGATACACTCACCGCCATCCGCCATACCGTGCCGCTGGCCGAAGCCGGTGCCCACCTGTTCCGCAACGGTGAGCGTCATCTGCGCGCGCGGCGCACGCTGGGCAACATCTATCCGCCGGCCTTGCTGCAGGCAACGGTTGCACTCGCAGGACGCTGCCACTTCGAGCTCAAGCGCGATCTGCGCTACCAGTATCCCGCCGAGCTGGTGCCTGCGGGGCACACCCTCACCAGTCATCTGCGTGCGCTGACGGAAGCGGGCATACGCGAACGCTGGAATGAAGCGCGGCCGATGCCGCCGAAGGTGCGTGCGGACATCGAGCAGGAGCTGGCGCTGATCGCCGAGCTCAAGTACGAGGCCTTCTTCCTCACCGTGCAGGACATCGTGCGCTTCGCGCGCTCGCGCGGCATCCTGTGTCAGGGGCGGGGGTCATCGGCCAATTCGGCGGTGTGCTTCGCGCTGGGCATCACCGCGGTGGACCCGGGCGAGAACAAGCTGCTGATCTCGCGTTTCCTGTCCAAGGCACGCGACGAGCCGCCGGACATCGACGTGGATTTCGAGCACGAGCGGCGCGAGGAAGTGCTGCAGTACGTGTACACCAAGTATGGTCGCGCGCGTGCGGCGCTGGCGGCCACGGTCATCCGCTACCGCGGCAAGAGCGCGGTGCGCGATGTGGCCAAGGCTTTCGGCCTGCCGCCTGACCAGATCAGCCTGCTGGCCAACTGCTACGGCTGGGGCAACGGCGACACGCCGATGGAGCAGCGCATCAGCGAGGCCGGTTTCGACCTGCAGAATCCGCTGGTGGCGCGCATTCTCGGCGTGACCGCGATGCTGGTGGATCACCCGCGCCACCTGTCACAGCATGTGGGCGGTTTCGTCATCGCCGATGCGCCGCTGTCCAGCGTGGTGCCGGTGGAGAACGCGGCCATGGCCGAGCGCACCATCATCCAGTGGGACAAGGACGATCTGGAAAGCATGGGCCTGCTGAAGGTCGATTGCCTCGCATTGGGCATGCTCACCTGCCTGCGCAAGACCATGGACCTGGTGCGCACGCACCGTGGCCGCGACTACGAGCTGGCCACGCTTCCTTCGGAAGACCCGCAGACCTACGCGATGATCCAGCGCGCCGATACCATCGGTGTGTTCCAGATCGAATCGCGCGCGCAGATGGCGATGCTGCCACGGCTGCGGCCAACCACCTTCTACGATCTGGTGATCGAAGTGGCCATCGTCCGCCCCGGTCCCATCCAGGGCGACATGGTGCATCCGTACCTGCGTCGCCGGCAGGGGCTGGAACCGGTGACCTATCCCTCGGAAGGGGTGAAGGACATCCTGGGGCGAACGCTGGGCATACCGCTGTTCCAGGAGCAGGTGATGGAGCTGGTGATCCATGCCGGCTACACGCCGGAGGAGGCTGACCACCTGCGCCGTTCGATGGCGGCATGGCGGCGTGGCGGCGACATGGAGCCACACCGCAGGCGCATACGCGAGCTGATGGAAGACAAGGGCTATGCGTCCGAGTTCATCGACCAGATCTTCGAGCAGATCAAGGGCTTCGGTTCGTATGGTTTCCCGCAGAGCCACGCCGCGTCCTTCGCCAAACTGGTGTACGCCAGCTGCTGGCTCAAGCGCCACGAACCGGCGGCTTTCGCCTGTGGTCTGCTCAATGCGCAGCCGATGGGTTTCTATTCGGCCAGCCAGATCGTGCAGGACGCGCGCCGTGGCGGTGGGGGCCGGGAGCCGGTGACGGTGCTGCCGGTGGACGTGATGCACAGCGACTGGGACAACCTGCTCGAAGGCGGGCAGCCATGGCGCAGTGAAGCGATGCCGGGTGCGCAGCCGGCCATCCGCCTTGGCCTGCGACAAGTTTCTGGTCTTCCGGAAGTGGCGGCGCAGGCGCTGCTGCATGCGCGCGCGCAACGGCCTTTCAGCAGCGTGGCCGACCTGTGCCAGCGTGCCGTGCTGGACGCCAAGGCGCGCGAGGCGCTGGCCGAGGCGGGCGCGCTGGAGTCGCTGGTCGGCAACCGCAATGCTGCACGGTGGGCGGTGGCGGGCGTGGAGCGCCGTCGTCCGCTGCTGCCGGGCAGTCCCGAGGAACAGGTGGTGGAACTGCAGGCGCCGGGGCAGGGCGAGGAGATACTGTCCGACTACCACAGCACCGGACTGAGCCTGCGCCAGCATCCGATGGCGCTGCTGCGTGCACAGATGGCGCAGCGGCGCATCATCGACCTGCAGGCGCTGCGCCAGCGTCCGCATGGCAGTGGCGCGCATGTGGCCGGTCTGGTCACCCAGCGGCAGCGGCCCGGCACCGCCAAGGGCACCATCTTCGTCACCCTGGAAGACGAGCACGGCATGATCAATGTGATCGTCTGGCCGCATGTGGCGCTGCGTCGCCGGCGCGCCCTGCTGGAATCACGCCTGCTGGCGGTGCGCGGGCGCTGGGAGCGGGTGGATGGCGTGGAGCATGTGATTGCCGGTGATCTGTACGACCTCAGCGAACTGCTCGGTGAGCTGCAGGTGGAGTCGCGTGATTTCCATTGAAACGCCTGCCATTGCACGCACACTGGAAATTGGTGATGCGTCACTTTAATTTATCGCAGCCTGAGATCGTTGAGTTGCAGCATGCCTGACAAGAAAACACCTGCCCCCGAACCCGATGCGCAACCGGCACCGCGCAAACGCGGCCGGCCCAAGATCTACAGCGAACCGCTCACGCCTGCCGAGCGTGCGCGGCGTTACCGCGCCAAGCGTGCGAATGACTTCAGCCCGCCGGGAGAGATGCGCGATGCCGCGCTGATCGATGCGCTGCGCTGGTGCATCACCCATCAGCACGAGACGGTGGACCTGTATCTGGAGGAGCTGGTACGTCGCTTCCACAGCAAGGGTGCGGGCGCGTTGAAGTGAGTCCGTGAGGTTGCGGCGGCAGGGTGCAGTGGCGGGCGCGTGCGTGATGGCCGAGTTGACCCGGCGACATGAACAGGCGCAAGCTCAATGGCAACACCATGTTGTATCCACCCACTGGGAGGGTCTATGACTGCCGCAATCCTGATGCCCACACCGGGCAGTGCGCCCACATCGCAACCGCGTCTCGGGCGTGTGTTCTGGCTGCAGGGGGTGATCCCCAGCAACCTGTTGTGGGCATTGGCACTCTGGGCGCTGACGCAGGGCATGGTGCCGTTGATGCTGGGCACGTTCGCCGCGCTGCTGCTCTATACCGGCTGGATCATCCCGGCGGTGTGGCGCGCCGCGCCCACGGCCAGCAACCCCAACATCGGCGTGGCCGCACGCGGGCTGACCGTGGCCTGGGGCCTGAACACGGTGCTGGTGATCTTCTTCCTTACCCTGCAGCAGGTGGCCTGACGGTTCAGTAGAACTGAACCGGGTTGCCTTCGCGGTCAAACGCGGCAAAGCGGCTGATCTGGCCGTCGTTGATCGCGTTGACCATCAGGCGCAGGGGCTGGGCGGCTTCGTCGCTGGAAGGTGCAATGCCGGCACGGCCATCCATCGCGGCAACGAACACCACGTCCCACGCAATGCCGGTCGTGGCCGATTCGGTGGCCAGTGCATCGAACGAGGCCACTTCAGCGGGGGCCTTGTCCACGCACAGCACCGGGCTCAGGGTGCCGCCTTCGCCATTGGCATGGCGGTCATGCTGGTCGGAGGTGGGGGATTCAGGCAGCTCGGCGCGCGTGAACACGAACAACAGCCGTTGCGGTTCTGCTTGCTGGGCTGCAGCGTGCAACAAGCCGTCGAAGTCATTCAGCATCATGAGGGTTATCACGCGTTGCCAGTGGTTGGGCTGGCATGCTGCCACAAGCAGCCGCTCCCCTGCAGCGGCGCGCTTTGATTTAAGTCATGCCAGTGACGGGTAAGCCCCCGTACTCTGGCGGCAGGTCGAATTGGCAGCACAATGGCATGAGGTTTCGGGCAGGCAGGGGCATGGGAGGCCAGGAGGTGGAACAACCATGAACCAACTCACCGATGGCTTCGGTCGCAGCTTTCCGTACCTGCGGCTGTCGCTGACCGAAGCCTGCAATTTCCGTTGCAGCTATTGCCTGCCGGATGGCTATCACGCCGATGGCCGCCCGCAGTTCCTGACCGTGCCGGAGATTCGTCGGCTGGTCGGCGCCTTCGCCGCGCTCGGCATGTACAAGATACGCCTTACCGGTGGCGAGCCGAGCCTTCGCAAGGACCTGGACGAGATCATCCAGACCGTGGCGCAGGTGCCGGGCATCCGCAAGGTGGCCATCACCACCAACGGCTGCCTGTTGCCCCGGCGCCTGCCGGGTTGGCACAAGGCAGGCCTGACGGCGCTGAACGTCAGCATGGACAGCCTGCGCCGCGAGCGTTTCTACAGCATCACTGGCCACGACCGCCTGCCCGAAGTGCTGGAAGGCGTGGCGCTGGCGCAGCAGCTTGGCCTGCAGTCGATCAAGCTCAATGCCGTGCTGCTGCGTGGGCGCAACGATGATGAACTGCCCGACTGGATGGCGTTCCTGCGCGAGCGCCCGCTCAGCGTGCGCTTCATCGAGCTGATGCGTACCGGCGACAACCGCGAGTACTTCGAGCGCCACCACCTGTCCGCGGACACGGTGATCGAGCAGCTGCAGGCCGCTGGTTGGAGCCAGCGCCCCCGCGCTGCCGATGCTGGCCCGGCGCGCGAGTTCACCCATCCGGACTACCGCGGCAGCGTGGGCATCATCGCCCCGTATTCGCGTGATTTCTGCAAGGGCTGCAACCGCCTGCGCGTCACCGCGCGCGGTGACCTGCGGCTGTGCCTGTTTGGTGATTTCGGCGTGGCCCTGCGGCCATTGCTGCAGTCGGACGATGACCGTGATGCGCTGTTGGCGCGCATCACCACCCAGCTTGGGCTGAAAGCAGCCGGGCATGGATTGCACCAGGGCCTGACCGGGCTTACCCCGCATCTGGCCTCGATTGGAGGATGAGCAACAGCATGAGTGGTGGAATCAACGCGGCCTTCCACATGGCCGATGTCCGCAACAAGCGCGTGACCCGTCGCCGCGCGGTGGCGGTAGGTGAACTGATCGCCGGGCCGGTGGCCTATCCCTTGATCGTCGAGCGCCGCCTGCCCAAGGGCGATGCGCTGGTGATGGCCGAGATTGCCGGCCTGCAGGGCGCGAAGATGGCATCGGCACTGATGCCGTTGTGCCACCCGCTGCCGCTGGAGCTGGTGCATGTGTACTGCGCGCCGGTTCCTGAGCGGCAGGCCATCCGCGTGTGGTGCGAATGCGCCAGCGAGGCGCGTACCGGTGTGGAGATGGAGGCGCTGGCCGGCGTCAATGCGGCGCTGCTGACCCTGTACGACCTGAGCAAACCGGTGGAGCCGGCGCTGGAGATCAGCGGTATCCGCCTGCTGTTCAAGGAAGGCGGGAAGAGTGGCCTGTGGCTGCACCCGCAGGGCATGGACGAGGGCGAACGCGAGCGGTTCAAGCCGCGCCCGCAGCGTGGCCTGGACGGCGCACGCTGCGCCGTGGTGACGCTCAGCGACCGTGCCAGCCAGGGCGATTACGCCGATCAATCCGGACCGCGTCTGGTGAACGGATTGCAGGCGCTGGGCGGTGATGTGCAGAGCGTGGACATCCTGGCCGATGGCGTCGAGCCGTTGGCCGGCCACCTGCGTGCACTGGCCAGTGCAGGCGTGCGCCTGTGCCTGTGCACGGGTGGCACAGGGCTGGGTCCGCGCGATCTGACGCCTGAAGCCTTGCAGGCCCTTGGTGGTCGCAGCGTGGATGGTCTGGCGCAGATGGTGCGCAGCCTGAGCGCACAGCACACACCGCTGGCCTGGTTGAGTCGAGCCGAGGTGGTGCAGCTGGATCAGATGCTGGTCTTTGCGTTGCCGGGCAGCCCACGCGCGGCAGGCGAGTGCATGGATATTCTGGCCCCGGTGCTGGGTCACGCGCTAGCGATGATGGACGGCGGCAATCACGGTACGGGCGGCCACGCATGATCCGTTATGCCGAGGCGTTGCAACACCTGCTGGCCGCTGCCGGGCCGTTGCCCGTGCAGGCCGTGCCCGCGTCAGAGGCAGAAGGCCGCGTACTGGCCGTAGCGGTGACCAGCGCACAATCGTTGCCACCGTTCGACAACTCGGCGATGGACGGCTTTGCACTGCGTGCAGGCGGGCAGCCGATCGCGGCGGGCAGCTGCTTCGACGTGCAGGGTTGGCAGGCAGCGGGCGATACCCAGCCTGCACGGGGCGACGAAGGTGCATGGGAAATCATGACCGGGGCGCGCATGCCGGAAGGCTTGGACAGCGTGGTGCCGGTCGAACAGGTGGATGTGCTGGAAAGCCGCGAAGGGCGCCCGCTGCGCATCCGCCTGCGTGAGCAGGTGAAACCTGGCCAGCATGTGCGGCTGTGCGGGCAGGATGTGGAGCAGGGCGAAACGGTGCTGACGGAAGGCTGCAGCCTGGACGTCAACGCGCTGACCCTGCTGTACGCCATCGGCGCGGCCAACGTGCAGGTACGGCAGCGGCCTGCGGTGGCGGTGATCGCCACCGGCAAGGAGCTGGTCAGCGACGCCGCGCAGGCACTGGAATCCGGCCAGATCCGCGACAGCAACCGGCCCTATCTGGTGCGCCGCCTTGAGCAGGCGGGCGCTGAGGTGGTCTGGCAGGGGCTGGTGAGCGACGACGAGCAGGCCTTCGCCGATACGCTGGACGCCGCGCTGGCCGCAGGCGCGCGGGTGATCGTCAGTACCGGCGCGGTGTCGCAGGGACGCTACGATTTCATTCCCGATGCGTTGCGTGCACGCGGTGCCAGCATCGTCTTCCACAAGGTCGCCATCCGCCCCGGCAAGCCGTTGCTGTTCGCACGGCTGACCGATGGTGCGCTGTATTTCGGATTGCCGGGCAACCCCATTTCCGCCGCCGTGGGCCAGCGCTTCTTCGTCGAGCCGGTGCTGCGGCGCATGCTGGGCATGGGTGACGAACCAATGCTGCAGCTGCCGCTGCTTGCCGACGCGCGCAAGCCCAAGGGCCTGCGCACGCACCTGCGTGCCCGCGTGGCGATGGACGCCAACGGGCAGCTGCATGCGCAGGTACTTGCCGGGCAGGAATCATTCCGTCTGAAAACCATGTTGGCCGCCAACGCCTGGGTGGTGCTGGAGGACGAGGGCGACCTCGTACCGGCCGGCACACGGGTGCGCGTGCAGGGCTGGGGGCACCGTGAACCGGTGCAGCTGGCCGAACAGGAGAAGCCATGAAGAAGGTACAGGTGCAGCTGTTCGGTGCGTTTTCCGAACTGGACCCCAGCCGCGAGATCAGCGTGCTGATGGACGGCGAGCAGGTGGCGGATCTGCGCCGCGCACTGCGTGAAATGGTGGAGCAGCGTTGGCCGCATTTCCGCATCGGCCTGCTGGACTACTCGGCCTTCGCCGATGAGCAGCGCGTGCTGCGCGATGGCGACCGCCTGCCCGACGATGGCCGGGTGGCGATCCTGCCGCCGGTGAGCGGGGGCTGAGCATGACGATGCAGAACAGCTGGAAGGTTGTCGAGCGCACGGATGCCGCCATCGACCCGGCAGAGGGCATCGCCTTTGTTTCCGATCCGGGTTTTGGTGGCATCGATGTGTTCATCGGCAAGGTGCGCGACCTCAACCAGGGCAGGGCGGTGCTGGGCATCAGCTATGACCTGTTCGTGCCGCTGGTGCTCAACGAGTTCGAGCGGATGATCGCCGAGGTGCAGGCCGAGTTCGGCCCGCGCATCAAGCTGTACGTCGCCCATGCCAAAGGCAGGCTGGCGGTGGGCGAGGTGGCCGTGGTGGTCGCGGCAGGTACGCCGCACCGCGATGAAGCCTTCCGCGCCTGCCGGCAGCTGATCGAAGCGGTGAAGCACCGCTCGCCGATCTGGAAGCAGGAACATTACGAAGATGGCGACAGCGTGTGGAGCGAAGGCTGCTCGCTGTGTCACCCCGCGTCCGAGGAAAGCCAATCCGGCGACCATCATGGGCATGAACATCACGGCCACACCCACCGCTGAGCGGGGCACGATCGCCGGTATCGTGCTGGCAGGCGGCCTGTCCTCGCGGATGGGCCGCGACAAGGCGTTGCTGCCCTGGCAGGGGCAGCCCTTGCTGGCGCACATGCATGCGCTGCTGAAGGGCGCAGGTGCCGACCCCATCCGCGTCAGCGGTGACTACCCGGGCTATGGCGGGGTGCCGGACAGTCTGCCGCGCTGCGGCCCGCTGGGCGGCCTCTACAGCACCATCGCCACGTTGGGCGATGGACCCGTATGGGTGGTGCCCGTGGACATGCCGCTGCTGGATGCCGCCCTGCTGCAGCAGCTGCGTGATGCGCCGCCCAGCCCCTGCGTGCGGTTCCAGGACCTGCCGTTGCCGATGCGGTTGAATATTGACGGACAATGTCGCAGTCTTCTGGCCACGATGCTTCATGATCCGGGTGGACCCCGCGCGTTGCGAGCACTGCAGCGACGCTTGGGTGTCATGGAGCTTCCACTGCATGCCGCACTGGCGGCACGCCTGCGCAACTGCAATACCCCTGCCGAATGGGAGGAGGTTGTTTCGTGAAGATCCAACTCCAGGGCCAGTCGCTGCGTGTGCGCCTCGATGAAGAGGAACTGGCTGGACTTCTGGAAGGCACCACGCTCCAAAGCAGTACGTCGTTTGGTAATGCCGGTGTTTGGGCACTGGTGATCCGCCTGCATGAGGGCGACGCGGCAACGGTATCGGCAGCATCGGGGCCTCTGCTGGTCAGTCTCCCGCGTTCAGCTGTCGCGGACCTGGCAGCGCGCCTGCCGAGTCGTGACGGCATCGCCTGGGAAGTGCCCTGCAGCGATACGCAGTTGCATCTGCAGTTCGACGTTGATGTGCGTGACAGTGTGCGTCGTCGGGGGGCGACGCGCCGGCAAGCAGTCCGGGACTGAAGGCCTGCTTGATATTTGTCAGTAGTTCGCTTTGAAAGTGCGTTCGATTGATCAAGATCAATAACCAGAAACCGTGCGCTGTGCCTAATAAAGGCACGGCGACGGGCTGTACTGCAATTCAGTTCCTCGTCCTACGACAGCCTGGAGCCATGCATGACAGTCGATTCAACAGTTGCGAAGCGCGGCGGCTCGGTACGGGGCCTGATCAACGACTGGCGACCGGAGGACCCGGTCTACTGGGAGCAGACCGGCAAGCGGGTAGCCACCCGTAACCTGGTCATCTCCATTCCGGCATTGCTGCTGGCGTTCTGTGTCTGGGTGATCTTCTCGGCGGTCTCCATCAACCTGCCGCGGGTGGGCTTCGCGTTCACCACGGATCAACTGTTCTGGCTGGTGGCCTTGCCCAGCCTGTCGGGCGCGACGCTGCGCATCTTCTACTCGTTCGTCGTTCCCATCTTCGGTGGGCGGCGCTGGACGGCGATCTCCACCGCGTCGCTGCTGTTGCCGACGCTGTGGCTGGGCTTCGCGGTGCAGAACACGGCAACGCCGTTCTGGATGTTCGTGTGCATCGCCATCCTGTGCGGCTTCGGCGGCGCGAACTTCTCTTCGTCGATGTCCAACATCTCCTTCTTCTTTCCCAAGCAGCGGCAGGGCATGGCGCTCGGTCTGAATGCCGGCCTGGGCAACGTGGGTGTGTCGGTATCGCAGCTGGTGATTCCGCTGGTGATCACCATGGGCGTGTTCGGCACGCTCGGTGGCGGGCCGCAGACGCTGGTCGAAGGCGGTGGTTCGCTGTTCCTGCAGAATGCGGGCTTCATCTGGGTGCCGGCGATTGCCGTGGCGGCCGTGGCCGCATGGTTCGGCATGAACGACCTGAGCAGCGCCCGCTCGTCCTTCACCGAGCAGGCGGTGATCTTCCGCCGCAAACACAACTGGTTGATGTGCTGGCTGTACGTGGGCACGTTCGGCTCCTACATCGGTTTCTCGGCGGGCTTCCCGCTGCTGGTAAAGAGCCAGTTCCCCGACGTGAACCCGATGACCTATGCCTTCATCGGACCGCTGCTGGGCGCGCTGATGCGCTCGGTCGGCGGCAGCCTGGCCGATCGTCTGGGTGGTGCGCGCCTGACATTCTGGGTGTTCGTCCTGATGATCGGTGCGGTGCTGGGTGTGCTGCACTTCCTGCCCAGCCATGGCGTGGGCGGCAATTTCTATGGCTTCTTCGCATCGTTCCTGGTGCTGTTCGTGCTCAGCGGTATCGGCAACGGCAGCACGTTCCGCATGATTCCGGTGATCTTCCGCACGCTGCATGACCGCCTCTCCGCCAATGCCGATGCGGAGGGCAAGGCGGCTTCCCGGCACCAGGCGGGTATCGAATCTGCGGCCGTCGTCGGTTTTTCAGGTGCCATCGGCGCCTATGGTGGCTTCTTCATTCCCAAGAGCTACGGCTCTTCGATAGCGCTTACGGGCAGCCCCGACATGGCGCTTTACGGATTCATTGCGTTCTACATCACCTGTCTGGTCGTGACGTGGTGGTGGTACTACAGGCGGGGCGCGGAGACGCCCTGCTGATGCAATGCACGCAGCCACTGCACCATCAAGCCACGATGCATTTACCCGCGAAGGGAGATTGAAATGAGTTACTTTCTGGACCGCTTGCAGTTCTTCAAGCGTGACCCGCAACCCTTTGCCGAAGGCCACGGGTTCACCAAAAGCGAAGGCCGGGACTGGGAAAATGGTTACCGCGCCCGTTGGCAGTACGACAAGATCGTGCGCTCCACCCATGGCGTGAACTGCACCGGCTCGTGCAGCTGGAAAATCTACGTCAAGAACGGGTTGGTGACCTGGGAAACCCAGCAGACCGACTACCCGCGTACGCGCCCGGATCTGCCGAACCACGAACCGCGTGGCTGCCCGCGTGGCGCCAGCTATTCCTGGTACCTCTACAGCGCCAACCGCCTGAAGTATCCGCTGATCCGCGGCACGCTGGTGCGCATGTGGCGGCATGCCCGCAAGACGATGTCGCCGGTGGAAGCATGGGCGAGCATCGTGCAGGACCCGGCCAAGTCGCGTGAGTACAAGCGTCGCCGTGGCATGGGCGGTTTCGTGCGTGTGAGCTGGGACGAGGCGAACGAGATCATCGCGGCCTCCAACCTGCACACCGTGAAGGAATTCGGCCCGGACCGCGTCGTCGGCTTCTCGCCGATTCCGGCCATGTCGATGGTGTCCTATGCAGCGGGCGCGCGTTACCTCTCGCTGCTGGGCGGTGCCTGCCTGTCGTTCTATGACTGGTACTGCGACCTGCCGCCTGCCTCGCCGCAGATCTGGGGCGAGCAGACCGACGTGCCCGAATCGGCGGACTGGTACAACAGCCGCTACATCATCGCGTGGGGCTCGAACGTGCCGCAGACGCGCACGCCCGACGCGCACTTCTTCACCGAGGCGCGCTACAACGGCACCAAGACGGTGGCGATCACCCCCGACTACTCCGAGGTGGCCAAGCTCACCGACCATTGGCTGCACCCGAAGCAGGGCACCGATGCCGCGCTGGCGTTCGCGTTCGGCCATGTGGTGCTGCGCGAGTTCCATGTCGAGAAGCCGTCGCAGTATTTCCAGGACTACTGCCGCCAGTACTCGGACATGCCGATGCTGGTGCGCATCGACGAGCGTGCCGATGGCCGCCGCGTGCCGGGGCGCTTCCTGCGCGCCAGCGAGCTGGGTGGGCTGGGCGAGAGCAACAATCCGGAATGGAAGACCCTGGCCTTCGATGAAACCAGCGGCGACATCACCGTGCCCAATGGTTCCATCGGTTTCCGCTGGGGCGAGAAGGGCAAGTGGAACATCGAAGAGAAGGCCAGCAACGGCAGCGACACGCGCCTGCGCCTGAGTCTGGCCGATGGCCACGATGCGATGGAAAGTGTCAGTTTCCCATACTTCGGCGGCATCGAGAGCGATGGCTGGACGGCGGCACCGTTCGAGGACGTGCTGGAGCGGAACATTCCGGTGCGCCGTCTGCAGCTGGCTGACGGCAGCAACGTGCTGGTCGCCACCGTGTACGACCTGCTGCTCGCGCAGTACGGCGTTGACCGTGGCTTCGGCGGTGGCAATGTTGCCAAGAGCTACGACGAGAACGTGCCGGGCACGCCTGCGTGGCAGGAGCGCATCACCGGTGTGCCGCGTGCGGAGGTGATCGAGATCGCCCGCGAGTTCGCACGCACCGCCGACAAGACCCATGGCCGCAGCATGATCATCGTCGGCGCGGGCATGAACCACTGGTTCCACAACGACATGAACTACCGCGGGTTGATCAACCTGCTGGTCATGTGTGGCTGCGTGGGCCAGACCGGTGGCGGTTGGGCGCACTACGTGGGGCAGGAAAAGCTGCGCCCGCAGACCGGCTGGCAGCCGCTGGCCTTTGGTCTGGACTGGAGCCGTCCGCCGCGCCAGATGAACGGCACTTCGTTCTTCTACTTCAACACCGGGCAGTGGCGTTACGAGAAGCTGCAGGTGGACGAGCTGCTGTCGCCGCTGGCCGATGCCTCCAAGTACGGTGGCAGCCTGGCCGACCTGAACCTGCGCGCCGTGCGCATGGGCTGGTTGCCCTGCGCACCGCAGCTGGACCGCAACCCGCTGCAGCTGGTGCGTGAGGCCGAGCAGGCCGGCGTGGCACCTGCCGAGTACGCGCGCTGGGCAAGTTCAAGGACGGCTCGCTGGACTTCGCCTATGCGGATCCGGATGCGGCCCACAACAGCCCGCGCGTGATGTTCATCTGGCGCTCGAACCTGCTGGGTTCCTCGGGCAAGGGCCACGAGTACATGCTGCGCCACCTGCTGGGCACCCGTCATGGCCTGCAGGGCAAGGACTTGGGCGAGATGGGCGCGATCAAGCCGCAGGAAGTGAAGTGGCGCGACGAGGCGCCGGAAGGAAAGCTCGACCTGCTGGTCACGCTGGATTTCCGCATGTGCACCACGGCTCTGTACTCGGACATCGTGCTGCCGACGGCGACCTGGTACGAGAAGGACGACCTCAACACATCGGACATGCACCCGTTCATCCACCCGCTGTCCAAGGCGGTCGACCCGGCATGGGAATCGCGCAGCGACTGGGAAATCTTCAAGGGCGTGGCGCGCAGTGTCAGCGACATGGCACCGGGCGTGCTCGGGGTCGAGAAGGATCTGGTGCTGGTGCCCACCCTGCACGACAGCCCCAACGAGCTGGGCATGCCGTTCGGCGTGGCTGACTGGAAGAAGGGTGAGTGCGAGGCGGTGCCCGGCCAGTCGATGCCGACCATGGCCGTGGTCGAGCGCGACTACCCGAACCTGTACCGCAAGTTCACCTCGCTCGGTCCGCTGCTGGACAAGCTGGGCAACGGCGGCAAGGGCATGAGCTGGGATACGAGGCACGAGGTGGAGTTCCTCGGCAAGCTCAATCACACCGTGCGCGATGAGGGTGTCAGCAAGGGCAGGCCCGCCATCGATACCGCCATCGATGCGGCGGAAGTGATCCTGCACCTCGCGCCGGAAACCAACGGCCATGTGGCGGTCAAGGCATGGGAATCGCTGGGCAGCTTCACCGGGCGCGAGCACACGCATCTTGCCGTGGGCAAGGAGCATGAGGCGATCCGCTTCCGTGACATCCAGGCGCAGCCGCGCAAGATCATCTCTTCGCCGATCTGGTCGGGTCTGGAGGATGAGAACGTCAGCTACAACGCCGGCTACACCAATGTGCACGAGCTGATTCCGTGGCGCACGCTTACCGGCCGCCAGCAGTTCTATCAGGACCATGAGTGGATGATCGACTTCGGCGAGGCCTTCATGAGCTACCGCCCGCCGGTCAACACACGCACGGTGGAGCCGCTGCTCAACCAGCGCCCCAACGGCAACAAGGAGATCGTGCTGAACTGGATCACCCCGCACCAGAAGTGGGGCATCCACAGTACCTACAGCGACAACCTGATCATGCAGACCCTGTCGCGCGGCGGCCCGATCGTGTGGATCAGCGAGGACGACGCGCGCAGCGCCGGCATCGAGGACAACGACTGGATCGAGCTGTTCAACGTCAACGGTGCCATCGCCGCCCGTGCGGTGGTCAGCCAGCGCGTGATGCCGGGCATGGCGATGATGTACCACGCCCAGGAACGCATCATCAACGTGCCGGGTTCGGAGATCAGCGGTACCCGCGGCGGCATCCACAACTCGGTGACGCGCGTGGTGCTCAAGCCCACCCATATGATCGGCGGCTACGCGCAGCTGGCCTATGGCTTCAACTACTACGGTACCTGCGGTACCAACCGTGATGAGTTCGTGGTCGTGCGCAAGATGGACAAGGTCGAATGGCTTGATGGTGAAGATGCGCTGGTGTCGGCACGGGAGGTGGTGTGATGAAAGTTCGTGCTCAGATCGCGATGGTGCTGAACCTGGACAAGTGCATCGGCTGCCATACCTGCTCGATCACCTGCAAGAACGTGTGGACCTCGCGCGAAGGCGTGGAGTACGCATGGTTCAACAACGTGGAGACCAAGCCCGGCATCGGCTATCCCAAGGAGTGGGAGAACCAGGACAAGTGGAACGGTGGCTGGGTACGCACCCAGAGCGGCAAGCTGGTCCCGCGCGCCGGTGGCCGCTGGCGCATGCTGGCCAAGATCTTCGCCAACCCGGACCTGCCGCAGATCGACGACTACTACGAGCCGTTCGATTTCGATTATCACCACCTGCATGACGCGCCGGAAGTGAAGCACCAGCCCACGGCACGCCCGCGCTCGCTGATCAGCGGGCAGCGCATGGAGAAGATCGAGTGGGGCCCGAACTGGGAAGAGATTCTCGGCACGGAGTTCAGCAAGCGCGCCCGTGACTACAACTTCGACCAGGTGCAGAAGGAAATCTACGGCGCCTTCGAGAAGACCTTCATGATGTACCTGCCGCGCCTGTGCGAGCACTGCCTCAACCCGGCATGTGTCTCGGCTTGCCCGTCCGGTGCCATCTACAAGCGCGAGGAAGACGGCATCGTGCTGATCGACCAGGACAAGTGCCGTGGTTGGCGCATGTGCGTGTCGGCCTGCCCGTACAAGAAGATCTACTACAACTGGAAGAGCGGCAAATCCGAGAAGTGCATCTTCTGCTACCCGCGCATCGAGATGGGTGAGCCGACGGTGTGTTCGGAAACCTGCGTGGGCCGCATCCGCTACCTGGGCGTGATGCTGTACGACGCCGACCGCATCGCCGAGGCCGCCTCGGTGGCGGCGGAGAAGGACCTGTACCAGGCGCACCTGGACATCTTCCTGGATCCGGAAGACCCCACGGTGATCGCCGCCGCCCGCGCCGAAGGCATCCCGGACAGCTGGCTGACAGCCGCCAAGGCATCGCCGGTCTACAAGATGGCCATCGACTGGAAGCTGGCGCTGCCGCTGCACCCGGAATACCGCACGCTGCCGATGGTGTGGTACGTGCCACCACTGTCGCCCATCCAGTCGGCGGCCGAGCGTGGCCATGTCGGCATGAACGGCGAGCTGCCGGACGTGGCATCGCTGCGTATTCCGGTACGTTACCTGGCCAACATGCTGTCGGCCGGCGACGAGGCACCGGTGGTGCGGGCGCTGGAGCGCCTGATGGCCATGCGTGCATGGCGTCGTGCACGCAACGTGGATGGCGTGGAGGATCTCAAGCCGCTGGAACAGACAGGTCTGACCGTTGCACAGGCCGAGGACATGTACCGCTACCTCGCCATCGCCAACTATGAGGATCGCTTCGTGATCCCCTCGGCGCACCGCGAGTATGCGAACGATGCCTTCGGCGAGCGCGGCGGCTGCGGCTTCACCTTTGGCAATGGCTGCAATGGTGACAGCCCTGCGGATCTGTTCTCGCAGCGCAAGAGCACCACCTACGCCGTGCCGCCGAACCGCCAGCAGCGGCACGAGGTGGCCAAATGAGCCTGCTCAAGCTGATCGGCGTGCTGCTGGACTACCCGAAGGAGGAGCTCTGGCAGCACGGTGAGGAACTGCTGGAGGCCTGTGACGACCCCGCGTTGTCGGCGGCACGCCGCCGGCAGCTGCGCGAGTTCGTGCAGCAGCTGCTGGGCAGCGATCCGCTGGATGCGCAGTCCGCGTGGCTGGGCACATTCGACCGGGGCAGGGCGATGAGCCTGCTGCTGTTCGAGCACATCCACGGTGAATCGCGTGACCGTGGCCAGGCCATGGTGGATCTGGTGGATGCCTATCGCCGCAACGGCTTCGTGCTCGATGCGCGCGAGCTGCCGGACTACCTGCCGCTGCTGCTGGAATACCTGTCGCAGCGGCCGCAGGCCGAAGCCCGGGACTGGCTGCACCACATCGGCCACATCGCCGGGATGCTGGCCGCACGCGCCGCCGAGCGCGAGCTGCCGCATGCCGTGCTGCTGGAAATCCTGGTGGAAGCAGGCGAGGGCAAGGTCAACCTCGCCCTGTTGCGCCAGCGTGCCAGCGAGGAGGTGCGCGACGACACTGCCGAAGTCATGGACAGGCTCTGGGAGGAGGAAGCGGTCCGCTTCGGTGCCGAAGCTCCCTCGGAAGACTGCAATCCGCCACACCGTTCACCGGCACGCGCCGTGCACCGGGAGACCCAGCCATGAATTACTACCTGAATCAGTTTGCCTTTCAGTTCTACCCGTACATCGCCATCGCCGTGCTGCTGATCGGCAGCTGGGCGCGCTATGACAAGGCGATGTACAGCTGGCGTACCGGCAGCAGCCAGCTGCTGTCCGACCGCGGCATGCGCATCGGCAGCAACTGCTTCCACATCGGCGTGCTGGCGATTCTCGGCGGTCACCTTGTCGGCCTGCTGACACCGCATGCGGTGTACGAACACTTCATCAGCTCCCCGCAGAAGCAGCTGCTGGCAATGGTGGTGGGTGGCTTCTTCGGTGTGATCTGCTTCATCGGCATCGTGATCCTGCTGATCCGCCGCCTGACCAACCCGCGCGTGCGCGCCACCGGCAGCTTCGGTGACACGCTGGTCCTGGTGCTGCTGTTCGCACAGCTGTGCCTTGGGCTGGTGAGCATCAAGATCTCGGCGGGCCACATGGACGGCGGCGTGATGGTGATGCTGGCCGAGTGGGCACAGCACATCGTGACCTTCCGGGCCGGTGCCGCGGACTTCATCACCAACGTGCACTGGGTCTACAAGGCGCACATCTTCCTTGGCCTGACCCTGTTCCTGATCGCGCCGTTCACCCGTCTGGTGCACGTCTGGAGCATTCCGCTGAGCTATCTGTGGCGGCCTTACCAGGTGGTGCGCCGCCGTCAGGCCACGCTGCGTTACGACCGCAAGGGATAAGCCATGAGCAGAGTGCCCAGGATCCTGCCGATCACCGTCATCGATTCGACGCAGCCCGTGCCTGCCGAGGCGGGCCATCACCATCACGACGGTGCCGAACAGGGGCCGCGTTCGCTGGGGCAGCCGGCACCGTGCACCCTCTACGTGGAGGACACGGCGATCAGCGAGGCGGACATCGCCCGGGAAATGCAGTTCCATCGCGCCATGCGCCCGGAGCAGGCCCGTGCCGACGCGGCGCGGGCGCTGGTGGTGCGCGAGCTGCTGCGCCGTGAGAGTGAACGGCTCGGGCTGCTCCAGAGCGGCAGTGAGGGCCGCCTGACCGATGAGGAAGTGCAGATCCAGCAGCTGCTGGAGCAGGCGGTCGAGGACCGCGTGCCCAGCGAGGATGACTGCCGGCGCTACTTCGCGCAGAACCCGGAGCGCTTCCGTTCGCCGGATCGTGTCCGTGTGCGTCATATCCTGCTCGCCGCGCCTGCGGACGACATCGCAGGCCGGCTCAAGTCGCGTACCGAGGCCGAGCAGCTGATCGGCCAGCTGCAGGAACAGCCGCACCTGTTCACCGATCTGGCCGCGCGTCATTCGCGTTGCCCGTCCAGCAGCGAAGGCGGTGAGCTGGGCTGGCTGCAGCGCGGCCAGACCACGCCGGAGTTCGACAGGCAGGTGTTCCGCCTGCGGCAGGGGCTGGCCGGGTTCCCGGTCGAGTCCCGTTGGGGCTACCACGTCGTGAACGTGGATGCGGTGGAAGAAGGACAGCCCCTGACGTTCGAGCAGGTACAGGCGCAGATCGCCGATTACCTGGAGCTGCAGGTGCGCCAGCGCAACGTGCAGCAGTTCCTGCTGGAGCTGCGTGAGCGTTACCCGGTGCGCGGGCTGGAAGAGATCGAGGCACAGGCGGAATAAAACCCCCATCTGAAGGAACAACGATGAACCAGAGCCTGCAACCGGCCACCCGTGGCCAGCAGCAGCGTGCGCTGTGGTTGAGCACGTTCGCTTTCACCGTGTGCTTCGCGGTGTGGATGATTTTCTCGATCATCGGCATCCAGATCAGCAAGCAGCTGGGTCTGAACGACACCCAGTTCGGCCTGCTGATCGCCACACCGGTATTGACCGGCTCGCTGAGCCGCGTCTTCCTCGGCATCTGGGCTGACCAGTTCGGCGGCCGCAAGGTGCTGGTGCTGGTGATGCTGTGCGGCGCGGTGGCGACCTGGATGCTTACCTATGCGCATACCTACACCCAGTTCCTGTTCGCTGCGCTGTGCGTGGGCATTGCCGGCGGCAGCTTCTCGGTGGGCGTGGCCTATGTATCCAAGTGGTTCCCGACCAGCAAGCAGGGCACGGCGCTGGGCATCTTCGGTGCCGGCAACATCGGGTCGGCGGTGACCAAGCTGCTGGCGCCGCTGGTGATGGTGGCCGCAGGCTGGACCATGGTGGCCAAGGTGTGGGCGGTGGGTCTGGCGGTGGCAGCTGTGCTGTTCTTCCTGCTCAGCAAGGAAGACCCGCAGCTGGAGCAGCGCAGGCGTGACGGGGTGAAGCCGATGCCGTTCTCCGAGCAGATGGCGCCGCTGAAGAACCTGCAGGTCTGGCGCTTCTCGCTGTACTACTTCTTCGTGTTCGGCGGCTTCGTGGCGCTGGCATTGTGGCTGCCGCACTACCTGGTGGGCGCCTACGGGATGGACGTGGGCACGGCAGGCCTGCTGGCCGCGTGCTACTCCATTCCGGCGAGCCTGTTCCGCGTGGTGGGGGGCTGGATGTCCGACCGCATCGGCGCACGTCGCGTGATGTACTGGACGTTCAGCGTGTCGGCCATCTGCACCTTCCTGCTGGCCTATCCGGACACCGAGTACGTGGTGAAGGGCATCAACGGCGAGCTGCGTTTCCACCTGGCCACCGGCGTGGGCATGTTCACCGTGCTGGTGTTCGTGCTCGGCTTCTTCATGTCGCTGGGCAAGGCAGCCGTCTACAAGCACATCCCCGTGTACTACCCCAAGCATGTGGGGGCGGTGGGTGGCGTGGTCGGCATGATCGGTGGCCTGGGTGGTTTCATCCTGCCCATCGTGTTCGGTGCGCTGAATGATTCAGTCGGCATCTGGAGCAGCTGTTTCATGCTGCTGTTCGTGCTGGTGGCCACCGCGCTGGTGTGGATGCACTTCGCCATCCGCCGCATGGAGCGCAGGCACTTCCCGCAGCTGGATCGTGAGACCGATCTGCCGGAAGCCATTGAAGCTGCGCACGCTGCCGCGCAGCCGCGTACTACTTGATCCAGATCAGGGAATCGGCGGAACAGGTCAACGAGGATGCAGACTCCGTCAATCGAGGTCGCCACGGTGGAAGACACCTTGTCGCGTAGCAGTGTGTTGCAGCAACCGCGTCATGTCCTGTTTCCGCCCCTGAGCCATTTCAGCAATGGCTTCGGCGAAAACGGCTGGCGCGCGGCGGTGCGCGCCAGCAACGAGCACCTCATCCCACGCGTGCTGACACTGGGTTTCCACGCCCCACGGGCAGGGCAGGTGGACAGCCCGGACACCTACCTGCAGGCCATGCTGTCCTGCCTCCGGACCCATGCGGCCCACCTTGCCGAGGACCGCGAGGTAGTGGCGGTGGTGCTGCAGCAGGGCTTGGCCGAACAGCTGTCGCCGGACCGCCTTGGCCAGCTGCTCGATGCGGTGCCGCAGCACCTGCGCGCCGTGGCCAGGCCGCAGGTGGAAGTACGGCTGGACGCCACCAGCACCGTGCACCCTGCCGCACTTCGCGGCGTGGGGTGCACCCGCTTGAACGTGATCGACCAGCCGGGCGCGATTGGCCCCACCATCCTGGCGCAGGGCCAGAAGGCCGGATTCACTGCCTGCTATTACCAGCTGCGGGTGCCATCGACCGAGGACACCCATTTCCTTGCCCGCCTGCGCGCGGTGCTGGCGCTGGCCCCGGAACGGATCCTGCTGCCGTCGCCCTGCGACCACCAACCCTCTCCCTCGGCGGTCTACTGGTGGCAGGCTTGGGAGGACGTGCTGGCGGCCGGCTACAAGCCGTTGGGCGGGGACCACTACCAGCGTGGCGACTGCCCCCCGCCCGAGCGCAGGGGCGATGGTCTGCGCCACTGCGACCTGGCAGGGGTGCCCCGGCGCGACCGCAGCGATTTCATCGGTATCGGGCTGGGGGCCTGCAGCCAGATCGGCGACGTGATCTGCCGCCAGGAGAGCGACATGGGCCGCTGGCAGCAGCAGCTGCTCAACGGGCATGCCGGGGTGGCGGCCGGGCTCATTCTCTCCGAGCAGGAGCGCATGATCGACGAGGTGGTGCAGAGCATCGCCAGCGACCATGCTCTGGACATCGCGGCCTTTGAATGGCGCAACGGGCACTATGTGGGCGAGTGTTTCGGCGAGTCCCTGGCCGGTTTGGCCCCCTTCGTGGAACGGGGGTGGTTGCAGTGGGATGGGCAGGTGTTGCGGCTCAGGCACGAAGGAGTACTTCTGTGGCGTATGATCGCCGGGTGCTTCCGTCCCCAGGCTGCAACTGCTTGACCCAGAGACGATGACCGACAAGCCCATATCACACGTTTCGCGTGTAGCGTTACCCAGGAATCCTGCTGCCGCCGATGACGGCGACGCACTGCATTTCTGCAGTACGTGCGCGTTCTCGGACGCCTGCATGTCACAGGGCTATGACAAGTCGGCGTTGGCCGACCTGCATGTGCTCGTGGACCATGTGGGGCCGTATCACGCCGGTGACTACATCTTCCGTGCGGGCGAGACGTTCGATGCCATTGCCGCGGTGCGCGCAGGCATGGTCAAGACGTTCATCGACGACAGTGCCGGCAATGAGCAGGTGCTGGGTTTCAGCCTGCCGGGCGAGGTGATCGGCCTCAACGCCATCCACGGTTCGCGTTACCCCTGCAACGCCGTCGCGCTGGATACCGTGCATCTGTGCCGTATCTCCTTCCCGAAGATCAGCGACCTGGCCGCGCGCATGCCGGGCCTCCAGGCCAAGCTGTTCAATCTGCTGAGCGCGGAGATCGGCAAGGCTGCACTGCTCGCGGCCAACCATCGCACGGAAGAGCGCATGGCGGCATTCCTGCTTGACATGTCGGCCCGCTATGAACGGCGTGGCTTCTCGGCCACGCGCTTCAACCTCACCATGAGCCGCACCGATATCGCCAACTACCTGCGCATGGCGCCGGAGACCGCGAGCAGGGTGCTGCGCAAACTCAGCGACGATGGTGTCATCGCGGTCAAGCAACGCGAGATCATCCTGCTGCGGCCCGAGCGTCTGGCGCAGATGGCAGCCAGTGATGACGCGACGGCCTGAACCCGGGAAAGCGGAACGATGAAGAAGTGCTGGATGGTGTTGCTGCTGCTTGCCTCGACCACGGCGCAGGCCGCTGATCTCACGGTGTCGGCAGCGTCCAGCCTCACCGAAAGTTTCCGCGCTATCGCCAGCGCCTACGAGAAGGCGCACCCCGGCGACAAGGTGGATCTCAATTTCGCCGCCTCTGGCGTGCTGCTGCAGCAGATCGCGCGTGGCGCGCCGGTGGATGTGTTCGCCTCCGCCGACCAGACCACCATGGACCAGGCCGCAGGGCAGGGCGTGCTGGCACCGGGCAGTCGTCAGGACTTCGCGCAGAACAGCCTGTGGGTGGTGATTCCCCCGGCGGCGAAGCAGAAGCCTGCCGCGTTGGCCGATCTTGTGAAGCCCGGCATCCAGCGCATCGCCATCGGCAACCCGGACAGCGTGCCGGTGGGCCGTTATGCACGCGGTGCCTTGCAGCAGGCCGGGCTGTGGCAGGGGGTGCAGGGCCGCATCATCACCACCCAGAACGTGCGCCAGTCACTGGATTATGTGGCGCGTGGCGAAGTGGATGCCGGTTTCGTCTATGCGACCGATGCGCAGGCCATGCCGGACAGGGTGCAGCGTGCCTTCGAGGTGCCGGTAAGTGGCGGCATCCGCTACCCCATCGCGCAGGTGAAGGGCAGTGCCAATGCGGCGCAGGCGTGGCAGTTCATCGCGTTCGTGCGCTCGCCGCAGGGGCAGGCCATACTGCGCCAGCATGGTTTCGGTAGCCCCTGATTGATGGATCTGGATTGGAGCGCGTTGTGGTTGTCGCTGAAGGTCGCCGGTTGGGCCACGCTGCTCAATCTGGTGGTGGGCGTCGGCCTGGGTGCGCTGCTGGCACGCAAGCGGTTCCCGGGGCGCGAGCTGCTCGACACGCTGTTGACACTGCCGATGGTGCTGCCACCGACCGTGCTGGGCTATTACCTGCTGGTACTGCTGGGGCGTAACGGGCCCATCGGTGCTTGGTTGCAGCAGTACTTCGGCATCAACCTGGTGTTCACCTGGCAGGGTGCGGTGATCGCGGCCGCGATCGCGTCGCTGCCGCTGGTGTTCAAGCCAGCCCGCGCCGCTTTCGAGAGTGTTGACCCGCAGCTGGAGCAGGCCGCGCGTACGCTGGGCGTCTCCGGCTTCGCATTGTTCCTGCGCGTGACGCTGCCGTTGGCGTGGCGGGGCATTCTGGCGGGCCTGCTGCTGGCGTTCGCCCGTGCCATGGGTGAGTTCGGCGCGACCATCATGCTGGCCGGCAGCATCCCCGGACGCACGCAGACGCTGTCCATCGCCATCTACGAGGCTGTGCAGGCCGGCAATGACGGGCGTGCCAATGCGCTGGTCGTGCTCACCTCGGTGGTGTGCATCGTGATCCTGCTGCTGGCCGCGCGTCTGGCGCGTGGTCGGCATGGAGGCCAGGATGTGGCTTGATCTCGCCATTGCCCATCGCTTCGGCAGCGGGAGCAGTGCCTTCCACCTGCAGGTGGCGCTGCAGTGCAGGCAATCGCGCGTGGTACTGTGCGGGCCCTCCGGCGCAGGCAAGAGCGTGACGCTGAAGGCCATCGCCGGGTTGCTGCGGCCTCAGCAGGGGCATGTCGAACTGCTGGGCCAGACGGTCTTCGATGCAGGGCAGGGCGTGCATGTGCCCGCGCAGCAGCGCCGGCTGGGCTATGTGTTCCAGGACTATGCGCTTTTCCCTCATCTCACCGTGCGGCAGAACGTGGGCTTCGGCCTGAGCCGGGGCCTGTTCAATCCTGCACGCGGCAAGCGTGTGGAAGCAGTCGAGCATTGGCTGCGGGCGTTCGGCATCGAACAGGTGGGCGATCTGTATCCGGATCAGATTTCCGGTGGGCAGCGCCAGCGCACCGCGTTGGCGCGTGCGCTGGTGACAGACCCGCAGGCCCTGTTGCTGGATGAGCCGTTCGCCGCGCTGGACCACGACCTGCGAGGGCACCTGCGGCGCGAACTGGAAGGTGTGCTGGACAGCACCGGCATCCCCCTGCTGCTGGTCAGCCACGACCCGGAGGATGTGGCGATCTTCGGCCAGCAGGTCATCACGCTGGCGGCAGGCAAGATACAGGACTGAGGCGTTCCGCTCAGCCCTTCGCGGCGCTGCCGTCGGTGGGCATGTCCGGCGCGTTGTCCAGGAAATCCGAGGACGGTGTGAAGAACAGTGAGCCACTGATGGCGCGGCTGAAGTCGAGCAGGCGGTCGTAGTTGCCCGGTGGCGAGCCGATGAACATGTTTTCCAGCATGCGTTCGATGCGCTCCGGCGCACGCGCATAGCCGATGAAGTAGGTGCCGAACTCGCCCTTGGCCGGATCACCGAACGGCATGTTGTCGCGCAGGATGTCGAGCTGCTTTCCGTCTTCGTCGAGGATGGTGGTCAGCGCGTTGTGCGCGTACGACGGCTTCACGTCATCGGCCAGTTCGATGTTCGATTGCTTGTAGCGGCCGACGATCTTCTCCTGCTCGGCCACCGGCAGGGCGTTCCATGCCTTCAGGTCATGCATGTATTTCTGGATGATCACATAGCTGCCGCCGGCGAAGTCCGGATCTTCGTCGCCGATGATGGTGGCCTCGCAGGCGGCACCGTCCACTGGATTCTCGGTGCCATCCACGAAACCGATCAGGTCGCGGTTGTCGAAATAGCTGAAGCCCTGCACCTGGTCGGCACTGTCCACCACGTCGCCCAGACGCTGCATCAGGTAGGACGCCAGCTCGAAGCACACATCCATGCGCTCGGCACGGATATGGAACAGCAGGTCCGCTTGCGTTGAAACAGCATGATGCTTGCCCTTGAGCTCCTTGAACGGATGCAGCCCCTTCGGCGCATGCGTGCCGAAGATGGCTTTCCACGCATCCGCGCCAAAGCCCATCACGCAGGTCAGATTTGTATCGGGTACGCGGCTGCCAATGGCGCGCACAGTGCCGGCCATGTCACCGCAGAGCGAGCGGCAGGTCCTGGCGCTGGTTGTCCCTTTGCGCAGGGTGATGACAAGGAACAAGGCGGCGCGGGTTACCCGTTCGGTGACCTGCTGCGAAAGGATCGGCTGCATGGGTGTGTTTTTCCTGCGACGGATCGCGGTATTCAACCGTGAGGCGAGTGGACTGATCGTGATGATCGGGCGCGCTTCGGCGCGCGTGGAATCCACCTTTCAAGATGCTTTCCAGAGGGGCGTTGGCGCTCGAATGATCCTGCTTAAGCCAGCGTGCTCCTGATGCATGCAGGCGAACCGTTCGCCTGATTCAGCACACTTCCGTTCAAGAGAACTCTCACGATCAATCGCGGTTCGATGCGCTGTCGCGCACGATCCGGAGACTTTGCGAAGCAGTTCATGTTTCGCGCCGATTTGCCGCCAACCGCCAGATTCCATCAAGTGGATGGATAAATTTCCGTCTGTTTTTTTGCAGGAGGTCACGAACGCGAACGAATTTGCCGTGGATATTGTTTGCCGTATTCGCGATTGAACTTGCCGTTTTTGCTCTAAAGGCGGCGTCGCCCAGACCAGTCAAGGTCTGAAATCTCGAAAGAACGGGGGTAGGTCATGTCGATATCGGTCAAGGTCGTGCGGGAAGGGCAGTCGCTGCAGGCGGCTGAAACCATCGCTGTGGAAGCCGGTGCCAGCCTTGGGCTTCAAGCGGGCGACAGCGTTGCCTTGAATCTCACACGCACGCAGGTTCATGCGTACCAGGAGCAGGGCGATGACCTGGTGCTCCAGCTCACGGACGGCACGACGCTGACGCTCGTGGACTTCTTCGTGAGCAAGGACAAGCCTTCGCACCTGTTCCTGGTGGAGGACGACCAGCTGGTAGCGGTGGAGTTTCCTGCAGGCCATGACGATGGTGCGTTGTTGGCAAGCTATGCGGTGGCCGATGGCGCAACCGCGGCCGGGTTTGAATCCTTGACCGCAGCGGCTACAGGCGCGGGTGCGGGTGCGGGCGGCACGCTGGGCTGGGCGCTCGGCGGACTGGCGGTGGTGGGTGGCGGGCTGGCCGCCTCGGGTGGCGGTGGCAGTTCGTCATCAGGACCCGTGTCACCGCCGCCAGCAGGCGACCCGATCACCCAGCCGCCTTCACCCGCCTCGGAACTGGCGGTATCCGCCGACGGCACCCGGCTGACGGGCCGTGCGGAGGCAGGCGCAACGGTGGGCGTTGACGTGAACGGCGATGGCACCGCGGATGTCACTGCAGTTGTGGCCGCGGATGGAACTTTCGAGGTCGCACTGGACCCGCCGCTGACGAATGGTGAAACACTCTCCGTCGTGGTTACCGATGCCGCAGGCAACCGCAGCGAGGCCGTGCAGGTGGTCGCGGGTGACACCACCGCGCCGGCGCCCGTCACCGATCTTATGATCGCCGATGACGGCAGCGGCATCATCGGCAGCGGTGAGCATGGGGCCACGGTCGAAGTGGACGTGGATGGCGACGGGCAGCCTGACCTGACTGCCGTTATCGGTGAGGACGGGCGCTTCGACATCGCATTGGAGCCGCCACTGACCAATGGTGAAACCGTCAGCGTGGTACTGAGGGACCCTGCGGGAAACAGCAGTGATCCCGTCACGGTGTCCGGGCCTGACTTCCCCGATCCAGCGCAGGTGGATGCCAGCAATGGCAGCGAGATCGAAGGCACCGCAGCGCCGGGATCGCTGATCGTGATCACCGATGATGAAGGCACGCCGATCGGGCAGACGACCGTCGCCCCGGATGGTCAATGGAGCTATACGCCTGACGTGCCGCTGCCCCACGGCACAGTCGTGCAGGTGGTCGTGCAGGATGAACTGGACAACCAGAGCCCGCCAACCAGTGTCGTGGTGGACGGTGTGGCGCCTGCGGCACCCACGCTGAATCCCAGCAACGGGGATGCATTCTCCGGGACAGCGGAGCCTGGCGCCGTCATCACCTTGCGCGACAGTGACGGCGCTTTGGTAGGTGAGGTTGTGGCCGGTGATGACGGCAGTTGGAGCATAACGCCCTCGACGGAGGTGCCTGACGGCACGCAGATCATCGCAACGGCGACGGACAAGGCGGGCAACACCAGTGATGAAGCGAGCATCACTGTGGATGCCGCGGCGCCACCTCCCCCGATCCTGGATGCCAGCAACGGCAGCAGCCTCAGCGGCACCGCCGAGCCGGGCAGCACCGTGAAGTTGAGCGATGATGCAGGCGCACCGATAGGCATTGCGGTGGCCGACGCAAACGGCCACTGGACGTTCACACCAGAAATGCCATTGGCTGATGGCACCGTGGTGGTGGCCACGGCTGCGGATGCTGCTGGAAACGTCAGCAATGACGCAAGCGTGATCGTGGATGGTGTCGCACCCGAACCACCGGTCATCAACAGCACCAATGGTGCGGTGATCAGCGGCACGGCTGAAGCAGGGTCACAGGTCACGCTTACCGATGACGCGGGCATTCCACTCGCACAGATCGTCGTCGATGCGAATGGCGACTGGAGCCACACGTTCGACCCGCCGTTGGAAGATGGCACTGTGGTGAACGCCACCGCCACCGACGCGGCAGGGAATGTCAGCGGTTCGGCCAGCGAGACGGTGGATGCCATCGCGCCTGAGGTGCCCGTCGTCGATGCCAGCAACGGCACCGAACTGAGCGGCGTCGCCGAGCCGGGAGCGCAGATCATCGTGACCGATGGCGATGGTGCGCTCATCGGCCAGACGACCGTGGCCGAGGATGGAACCTGGAGCATCATTCCCGACACCGCGCTTGCGCACGGCACCGTGGTGAATGTCGTCGCCGTCGATGATGCGGGGAATACCAGCGGGCAGGCGAGCATCGCCATTGATACCGTGGCGCCGGAAGCGCCCATCATCGATGCGTCCAATGGCGTGGTGTTCAGCGGCACAGGCGAAGTCGGCGCGACGATCACGCTGTTCGACGCAAGCGGTGCGCCCATCGGGCAGGCTGTCGTGGAGGAAGGTGGCACCTGGACCCTGGTGCCAGAGGTGTCTTTGGCGGATGGTGCGGTCGTTACTGCGGTGGCAAGCGATGCCGCCGGCAACAGCAGCTCTGCAGCGACAACCACGGTGGATGCGGTGCCTCCTGACGCGCCGACGATGGGGCCATCAAACGGCACGGTGATCAATGGCGTGGCAGAAGCAGGCGCCGTCATCGTGCTTGTTGATGGGTCGGGCGTTCCCATCGGGACGTCGCAGGCGGACGGGAGCGGGATCTGGACCTTCACACCTGACGCTCCGCTGCCGCACGGAACGGTGATCAACGCAGCGGCCATCGACGCAGCGGGCAATTCCAGCACCCTGGGCAGCATGACCATTGATTCAGTCGCGCCTGCCGATCCGCTTGTCACTCCAAGCAACGGCAGCGTCATCTCGGGAACCGCTGAGGCCGGCGCAATCATCCGCCTGAGCGACGATGCCGGCAATCCATTGGGTGAAGTCGTTGCGGACGCCGCTG
>DALZZG010000007.1:30394-67292 GCA_031987665.1 Stenotrophomonas sp.
GCAGGCAACGCCAGCGATGGCAGCAGCATCACGGTGGATGCAGTCGCACCTGCCGATCCCGTTGTCGATCCAAGCAACGGCAGCGTCATCTCGGGCACCGCGGAGTCTGGCGCAACCATTCGCCTGAGCGACGATGCCGGCAATCCATTGGGTGAAGTCGTTGCGGACGCCGCTGGCAACTGGAGCTTCACACCAGCCACGGCGCTCGCCCATGGGGACACGGTCGAGGTGACCGCGACCGACGCGGCAGGCAACATCAGTGGCGCAACCAGCGTGACCATCGACGCCCTGGCACCGGCAACCCCCACCATCGATCCGACCAATGGTGATGCGATCACCGGCACGGCAGAAGCCGGCGCGACGATCACGTTGACCGATGGTAGCGGCGGCACTCTGGGACAGACCCTTGCCGATGGCAGCGGCAACTGGAGCTTCACGCCGGATTCGCCATTGTCTGATGGTGCGTCAGTGACGGCCACCGCTTCGGATGCCTCAGGCAACATCAGTGGTGCCATCACAGTGACGGTGGATGCGGTAGCCCCCGACGCCCCAGCGATCAATCCGAGCAACGGCAGCAGCATCAGCGGCACGGCAGAGGCGGGCGCCACCATCCTTCTCACCGACGGAAGCGGGAATCCGATCGGCCAAGTCACAGCGGACGGAAACGGTGACTGGTCCTTCACGCCAGGTACTGCGCTGGCCAACGGTGCCGTCATCACCGCGGTTGCGGTTGATGCAGCAGGCAACGCCAGCGATGGCAGCAGCATCACGGTGGATGCAGTCGCACCTGCCGGTCCCGTTGTCGATCCAAGCAACGGCAGTGTCATCTCCGGCACCGCGGAGGCGGGTGCGACGATCACGCTCACGGACGGGAGTGGCGCTCCGATCGGGCAAGCCATTGCGGACGGAAGTGGGGACTGGAGCTTCACGCCCGTTACAGCGCTGACGCACGGCACGGTCGTGAACGCGGTGGCTTCGGATGCAGCCGGAAACACCAGCAGTGCGGCCAGCCTGACCATCGATGCAGTCCCACCGGCGGCTCCGGACATCGACGCAAGCAACGGCAGCGTGATCAGTGGCACTGCGGAAGCTGGTGCCACGGTGTCGCTCGTTGACGGCGGCGGAATTCCGATTGGCGAAGTAATCGCTGACGGAAGCGGCAACTGGAGCTTCACGCCGGGTGCCGCCCTGGCCCACGGCACGACGATCACTGCAACGGCCACGGACGCGGCAGGGAACGCCAGCGGTGCCGCCACTGTGACGGTGGATGCCGTAGCGCCCGATGCACCGGTGATCAACCCCAGCAATGGCGGCAGCATCACCGGTACCGCTGAAGCGGACGCGACGATCCTGCTCACCGATTCCAGCGGGAACCCGCTGGGCCAGACCACCGCCGATGGCAGCGGCAACTGGAGCTTCACACCCGTCACCGCATTGGCGCACGGCACGACCGTCAATGTCACAGCCACCGATGCAGCGGGCAACACCAGCAGCATCGCCGACATCATCGTGGATGCGGTGGCGCCCGCGTCACCGGTCATTGATCCGAGCAACGGCACCACCATCAGTGGCAGCGCGGAAGCCGGGAGCACGGTGACCTTGACCGACGGCAGCGGCAATCCGCTGGCGGAGGTGACGGCAGATGGCAGCGGAAACTGGAGCTACAGCCCTGCGACCGGTCTGCTGCATGGCACCGTCGTCAATGCGACCGCCACCGATGCCGCGGGCAACGTCAGCGGCAGCAGCAGCGTGACGATCGATGCCGTGGCCCCCGCCATACCGGATGTCGCACCAAGCAATGGCAGCATGTTCAGTGGCACGGCGGAGGCGGACGCCACCATCACATTGACGGACGGTGGTGGAAATCCCATCGGCGAAGTCACTGCAGACAGCAGCGGTGCGTGGAGCTTCACGCCGGCTACGCCGCTGCCACATGGCACGGTGGTTGAAGTGACCGCCACGGACGCGGCAGGCAACACGAGCGCCGCCAGCAGCGTGGTGACCGACGCGGTGCCACCTGCCGCACCGGACCTCGATCCCAGCAACGGGAGCGTGGTGGTTGGCAGTGCAGAGGCGGGGGCGACGATCCGTCTGTTCGATGGCGAAGGAAATCTGCTGGGTGAGGTGACCGCCGATGGCAACGGCGATTGGACCTATACACCAGGCACGCCCTTCATCGACGGAGCCACGGTCAGTGCAACGGCGACCGACGCTGCTGGAAACACCAGTGCGGCCACCCTCCTGACGGTGGATGCGGTCGCGCCCTCCGTACCGGTCATCGCGCCCAGCAACGGCAGCCTGCTCACCGGTACAGCCGAAGCCGGTGCCACCGTCACCCTCGTGGATGGTGATGGCATTCCAATCGGGGAAGTGGTTGCCGATGGGACGGGCAGCTGGAGTTTCACCCCGGGCGTGGCATTGGCCCATGGCACCGTGGTGACCGCCACTGCAACGGATGCCGCAGGCAATACGAGTGGTGCCCAGACCGTCACCGTGGATGCAGTGCCCCCTGCGATGCCGGTGCTCGATATCAGCAATGGCAGCACCATCGCCGGTACGGCGGAAGCCGGCGCCTCGATCACGCTTACCGATGCCGGTGGTGCGCAGATTGGCCAGGTCGTCGCGGATGGCAATGGTGACTGGAGCTTCACGCCGCCATCCGCTTTGGCGCATGGCACGGTGGTGAACGCGACGGCAACCGATGCCGCGGGAAACACCAGCGGCACCGCAAGTACGACGGTGGATGCACTCCCACCACCGCCGCCCCTCATCGATGCCAGCAATGGCGAGCAGCTGAGCGGTACGGCGGAAGCAGGCGCCACGGTCATGTTGATCGACGGCAGTGGCAACACGCTGGGCCAGGTGCCCGTTGATGGAAATGGTGACTGGAACTTCGTACCGGGTACGCCGTTGGCCAATGGCGCGCTCGTGCGCGCAATCGCCACCGACGCGGCAGGGAACGCCAGCACCGACGCGACGATCATCATCGATGCGGTTGCCCCCGTGCAGCCGACGCTTTCCATAAGCGCCGATGGCACGACCGTCACGGGTACGGCCGAGGCAGGCAGCGAGGTGCAACTGGTCATCGACGGCGACACGGCCAATCCGATCACCGTCAGCGTTGGCGGCTCCGGCAACTTCACCCATGCACTGGTGCCGCCGCTGATCGCCAGTGAAGTGATCACCGCCGTGAGTGTGGATGCGGCAGGCAATACCAGCGCGCCTGCGCAGGTGAGTGCGCCGGATCTGCAGCCACCGGCATTCACCCTCCCAGAGGCTGCGGATACCTGGATCAACGTGGTTGAGGCCAGCGACGGCATCCAGGTGAACGTGGCGCTGCGTCCAACCATGAGCGAGGGTCAGGTGGTGACGGTGCAGTTCACGGGGCAGGGCGGCTATGAGATCGAGACCAGCCATGTCCTCACCGCTGCGGACATCCTTGCGGGCATGGCCACCGTGACGGTGGCTCCGTCTGGTGCGCAGGGGCCCTTCCCGCAGGGTGCGGCGAGCATCACGGCCGCTATCCAGGGAGGCCCGGATGCCACTCCGCAGGCCTTCACCGTCGATACCATCGCGCCGGGCACGCCGGTGCTGTCGCTGCTGGCCAGTGTGCTCGGCATCTCCGCCGAGCCCGGTACCGAACTGATGGTGGCGGTGACAGTCGGCGGTGTGACCGCGAACACCACCGTGCTGGCGGACAACAGCGGCTTGGCTTCGGTGAATCTGCTGACAGGCCTCAGCATCGGTTTCACCTGGGATCAGCTGTTGAACGCCCAGGTGGACGTGACCGGCTATGACCCCGCAGGCAATGCCAGCTCGGTGGCGAGCATGGGGATCGGGCTTGGTCTTCTGGCACCCGTAACCGTCCAGAACCTGGTGGCTGCCTCGGGACTTGGCGCGAATGGTCTGGAGTTCGCACTGACGGGCGCCACCCAGCCGGACTCCGCTGTCTCCGTCCGGGCCATGGGCCCCGCGTTGGATGTCACGCTTGACCCGGTGATGGCGAATGCAACAGGCAACTTCGCACTGGATCTGTTCAGTCTCGGCTCGCTGGCGCAGCTCGGACTGAGTGCGGACGACCTGGTCACGATGGGCGCCCAGCTGTCGCTGGACGTGCGTGCGGTCAACCCGAGCGGTGTGGCCAGTGCCGACTACCATCTCACCCTCGGGCAGAGCGGTCTCTATGTGAACACCGCGGGTGTGCAGGTGAACGGTGGCGCCAGTGATGAAGTGTTCTCCGGCATCGTGGCCGCGCCGGACACCATCCACGGGGGGGATGGCAGCGACCTGATACTCAACATCGGCACAGGTGATCGCGCCTATGGAGGCGATGGCAACGACACGATCCAGATCATCTCGCCGAACTTCGTGCACGTCGATGGAGGCGCTGGTTTCGATACGGTGCTTCTGGCCAACGGCACCGATATCGACTACGGCGCGATAGGTGTCGGTACGTTCGCCAACATCGAGCGCATCGACCTCGGTACAGGGGATGCGGGGAGTGCGTTGACGCTGACGGCATCCGAGCTGGATGCGATCACCGACGGCAACAACGTGCTGCAGATCACCGGTGAGTCGAACGACAGCCTGACCATCATGGGAGGAACGAACACGCATACGTCCCAGACGATAGACGGCATCACCTACAACGTATTCACCCTCGGCGGCTTCACGATACTGGTCGAGGACAATACCGTCGTCGTGTACGGCTGATGGCCACCACCGGGCCAGCACGGGGCAGCCGCGCAGCCACCGCGCTGCTCCTCGCGCTGCTGCCCGGGGCGGCGCTGTCCCTGTCGCTGCGCGAGGCCGTCGATGCCGGCCTTGCGATCCACCCGCAGGTACAGGCCGCCTTGATGGACGCACAACGCGCCGGCACGGAAGTGCGCATCGCACGCGGTGGTTACTACCCGGCCCTGCAGGTGTCCGGTGGCCCCAAGGCGGGCGAGATGGACGAGCTGGTCTACGACGTGACGCTTTCCCAGATGTTGTTCGACTGGGGCCGGGTAGGGGGCATGGTGGAAGCGGCCAGCGCAGGCCAACGCCAGCTTGATGCCGGGCTGGCGGTCGCGCGTGATGATGCGGCGTTGGACATCATCGAAACCTATCTGGACGTGCTGCAGGCGCAACGGCGGCGGCAGGCGGTGGCGGACTTCATCGAACAGCTGGACGCTGTCGCCGGGATGGCGCGGGCGCGTAGCGAGGGCGGCTTTTCCGACCGTTCCGAGTGGGAGCGCGCCCGCCTGGAGCTTGCGCGTGGGCGCGAGCAGTTGGCCATGGAGGAAGGCGCACTGGCGGATGCGCAGGGGCAGTTCCAGCTTCTGGTGGGCAGGCGCCCGGAAGGGCTGCACGAGCCGGCCAACGTAACGGTAGCGGGCGCGGAACAGACGGCCGAACTCCATGCGCTGATTGACGCGTCGCCGTTGCAGCAGCGCGCCGACGAAGAAGTAAGCGTGGCCGAAGCCGAACTGAAGCAGGCCAGGGCCGCGCTGCGGCCCCAGCTCAATCTGGAAGCGTCGGCGCAACGCAGGGAAATCGGCGGGCGCATGCAGAACGATTCCGTGGTGGCACTGCGGTTCCGGATGGAGGCGATGCAGGGCATCTCCGGCTTCCAGCGCGCTACTGCAGCACGCGAGCGGATCGAATCCGCCCATTGGCAGGCGCAGGCAACGCGCCGCGAACTGCAGCGGAAAGTGCTGAGCCTGCAGGACAACGGCCGCACACTGGCATGGCGGCTCGACGCGCTGCGTGAGCAGGTGGCGGAGTCGGAGCAGGTGAACGCGCTCTACCAGGATCAGTTCTCCATTGGGCAGCGCGACATCATCGACCTGCTTACCGTGCAGCGTGAGCGGCTCGAAGCCGAGCGCCAGCTGATCAGCCTGCAGATCGAACAGCTCCGGCTGGGCTATCGCGCGGCGGCGCAGCTCGGGCTGCTGGCTGCCGCCCTGAAGGGGGAGGTGTCCCATGGGCAATGACGAAGATGCCGTCATCATCACCCATCCAACGGCCGGCCCGGATCGCCTGCGTGCCGGGCTGCTGCTGCTGTGCCGGATGCTCGGGCGGCCCTTGGGCGATGCGGAACTGGTGGAAGGCATCGCGCTGGTCGATGGCCGGATACCGCTGGCCCGCATTCCCCGGGCATTGCGGCGCGCGGACCTGAATGCCTGTGTGCAGGCACGAGGACTGGGGGAGATGGACGCGCACCTGCTGCCGGCGCTGCTGCTGCTGCGCAACGGCGACAGTCTGTTGCTGATGGGCGTTGCGGAGGGGAATGCGCAGGTGCTGGTGCCTGAAGCGGCAGGCGGTCATCAGCAGATGCCGTTGGCGGACCTCCGCAGTCTGTATAGCGGTCTGGCCGTGTTCGCCAAGCCACGCTTCCGCGCTGAAGAGACTGCGACGGGCTATGGTGCCGAGCGACCCGCGCACTGGTTCTTCGGCCCGCTGAAACGCCTGCGGCGCTCCTATGCGGAAGTGGCATGCGCTGCGCTGGTTGCCAACCTGCTCGCCATTGCGTCGGCACTGTTCGTGATGCAGGTCTACGACCGCGTGGTGCCGAACGCGGCGTTCGATACCTTGTGGGTGCTGGGCATCGGCGTTGCTCTGGCCATCGTCATCGAGGGTGTGTTGCGTGTGTTGCGCGGGCAGCTGTTGCACATCCTGGGCAAGCGGCTGGACATCCAGTTGTCCACGCTGCTGTTCTCGCGCGTGCTGGGCATGCGGCTGGCGGCCAAGCCATCGTCGATGGGGGCGTTCAGCACGCAGGTGCGCGAGTTCGAGACCGTGCGCGACTTCTATACGTCCTCCAGCGCCGCGTTGCTCAGTGATCTTCCGTTCGTCCTGATCTTCCTGCTGATCATCGCCTTCATCGGTGGGCATGTGGTCTGGGTGCCGTTGGTGGCGGGTGTGTTGATGGTGCTGCCGGGCCTGCTGGCACAGCGGCAGCTGGCGCGGCTGTCGCGGCAGAGTCTGCGCGAAGGGGCGTTGAAGAACGGCCTGCTGCTGGAAGCCTTCGAGCATCTGGAAACGGTGAAGTCCTCGCGGGCCGAAGGGCGCAACCAGCAGCAATGGGAGTCGCTGACGGCACAGCTGGCAGGCACATCGATGCAGTCGCATACGCTGGCGTCGAGCCTGTCCCATGGCGCCAGCGTGGTGCAGCAGCTGGCCTACGTGGGCATCGTCATCTTCGGCGTCTATCGGATCAACGCCGGCCTGATGACCGTGGGCGCGCTGGTGGCGTGTTCCATTCTCGGTGCCCGCGCCATCGCGCCGCTGTCGCAGGCCGCCGCCGTGCTTGGGCGATGGCAGCACACGCGGGTGGCCATGGAAGGGCTGGACCAGCTCATCGACAGTGAACAGGAGCGCCCGCCGAAACGCCGCTTCGTGCACCGGGAACGCCTGCAGGGGCATTACGTCGTGGAGGAGGTTCGCCTGTCGCATGGCAAGGCGCCGCCGGTCGTGGATGTGCATGCCCTGACCATTCCAGCAGGGCAGTGCGTGGCGCTGCTGGGGGGTAATGGCGCAGGGAAATCCACACTGCTGCGGTTGATGGCCGGGCTGGTCGAACCCGTGCAGGGGCGCATCGTGCTGGACGACATCGCGCTCGCCCAGATCGACCCCGCCGACCGCATGCGCGGCATCGGCTATCTGCCGCAGGACGTGGCGCTGTTCCAGGGCACGCTGCGCTCGAACCTCAATCCGGGCGGTGCGGCATTGGGCGACGAGGAAATGCTGGAAGCGTTGGATGGCGTCGGCATGGGGCGCTTCGTGCGGGGCCATCCGCAGGGGCTGGACATGCCGCTGCAAGGCAACGGCAGCCTGTCCGGTGGCCAGCGGCAGGCCGTGGGGTTGGCCCGCGTACTGCTGCAGGACCCACGCATCCTGCTGCTGGACGAACCCACCGCCGCCTTCGACCAGCAGAGCGAGAACCATGTGATCGCCCATCTGCAGCAATGGCTGGGGGGGCGAACGCTGGTCATCACCACGCACAAGAAAGCGATGCTGGCGCTGGTCAGCCGCGCGGTCGTGCTGCGGCAGGGCAGGGTGGTCATGGACGGCCCGGTCACCGACATCGTGCAGGGCAACCGCGTGCAGGTGCCGGTGGCTTCACCTGTTGAAAGGGAGGCGAGCCATGGCTGACCGTCGCACCCGCAGCAGCGTGGCCTTGCGGCGGGCATTGGCAGACCCGTTGCTGACCGCCACCCATCCGGTCTATCGCCCGCTGATGTGGACGCTGCTGTGTTCCGTGCTGGTGTTCGTCGCATGGGCCGCGTGGGCGCAGGTGGATCAGATCACGCGCGGCGAAGGGCGTGTGGTGCCCTACAGCCGCATCCAGAAGATACAGAGTCTGGAAGGAGGCATTCTGGATCGTCTGCTGGTGAACGAGGGCGATCTGGTGGAGGCCGGTCAGCCGCTGGTCCAGCTGCAGGAAACCCACTTCCGCACCAATTACCAGGAGTCGGCCAATCAGGCGCTGGTGCTGCAGGCGGCCATCGCACGGCTGGAAGCCGAGGTGCTTGGCAAGGATCGGATTGCGTTCCCACCAATGATCGACGCTGACAGTGCCTTGGCGCGCTCGGAGCGGGAGCTGTTCCAGTCGCGCCGCGCCACGCTGCAGCAGAGCGCGGCGGCCATCGAACATCAGATGGCGCTGGCGCGGCAGCAGCTGCAGATCGTGCGGCCACTGGTGGCTCGGCAGGCGGTCAGCCAGATGGAAGAACTCAAGCTGACGCAGGAGATCGCCACGCTCAGCGGCAAACTCAGTGAGCTGCGCAACACCTATTTCCAGGAGGCCTATACCGAGCGTGCCAAGCGCAAGGCCGACCTGAGTGCGCTGGAGCCCATCGTGACCCAACGCGAAGACCAGCTGCGCCGCACGCAGATCGCTTCGCCGGTACGCGGTCGCGTCAACACCGTGCTCATCAACACCCGTGGCGGCGTGATTCCACCGGGGGAAGCCATCATGGAAGTCATCCCGGTGGAGGAGCGGCTGCTGGTGATGGCCCGCGTCCGCCCGCGTGACGTGGCCTTCCTGGTGCCCGGCATGCCGGCCAAGGTCAAGATCACCGCCTACGACTACACCATCTACGGCGATCTCGAGGGCACCGTCGAGCAGATCAGCGCCGACACCATCGAGGAGACCACGCCGCGCGGCAAGGAAGCGTTCTACCAGGTGCTGATCCGCACCAAGGGCGGGGCGCTCAAGCGTGGTGATGAAGTGTTGCCGATCATTCCCGGCATGATCGCCGAAGTGGACATCCTCACCGGCAAGCGCAGCGTGCTCAACTACCTGCTCAACCCGTTGGTCAAGGCGCAGCTGCGCTGAGGCGGCTCAGCCCTGCAGACGCTCCGGGCAGGTGTAGACGTTGTAACCGTTCTGGCGCGCGAAGCCGACGAGGCAGATGCCGGCCGACTGCGCGATGTCGATGGCCAGCGCGGTGGGTGCCGACAACGCCGCGACAATGCCGATGCCGGCCTGTGCGGCCTTGCTGACCATTTCGTAGCTGGCGCGGCTGGAGATCAGCAGCAGCCCGCGCGTGGTGGGCAGGCCCTGACGGCACATGGCACCGGTCAGTTTGTCCAGCGCGTTGTGGCGGCCCACATCTTCGCGCACCAGCTGGATGTCGCCCGCGTCGTCCGCCCACGCAGCAGCGTGCGTGGCACCGGTGCGCGCATTCATGGGCTAGTGCTGTTCCAGCGTTTCCAGTGCCCGTTGCAGCGCCGCCACGGGGTAGCGCTGGCTGCTGTCCAGAGATGGCGGTGCGCGCAGCGCATCTTCCAGCTCACGGGTGCCGCAGATACCGCAGCTGCTGCGTCCCGGCAGCAGTCGTGCAGGTGATTCCGCCAACTGTGCGCCTGCACTGCCGTCGGCCACGGTCATCAGCAGCTCGATGCCTTCAAGCCGCGGCTGCACCTCCACATGCAGCATCTGCTCAGGCAGCTGGATCAGACCTTCGCTGAGTGAAAAGCCCAAGGCAAAATCTTCGAGATCGCAGGGCGTGGCCATCATCACGGCGAAGGACGCGCCGTTGTAGCGCATCGCCACGGGCACCTCTTCGGCCACGGCATCAGCCAGCGCTTCACCCACGCCACCACGCCAGCGCTGCACGCCACGGTGCGCGGTGCCGGGCAGGGACTCGGCGGAGCGGGGTGGCTTGGCGTTGGACATGGGGGGCGCGTTTGCTTCCTTCATTCGTCGTGACCATAGCCAATCACGGGCGTGGTGCGATGATGCGGTGCAGCGAATCAAGGCTGCATCAAGGTTTCTTCCTCCGCTTCCATCGCCACACCGCCATGACGGCGTGCATGCCACGCTGGCCGCCATCACCTGCGGTGGCCGTGGTTCCGCAGCAGACAGTGATCCATGTTTGAATGATTGCCGCAGGCAGCACGATTTCCACCCTTTGAAGGTGCCAGGTCATGAGCGAGCAGAAGCCTCCCCGTTACAAGCCTTACGAGCAGCCTGCGGGCGGCTGGGGCGCTGCCGGCGCCACCGCGAAGGTGCTGCTGGAGCAGAGCGTGGTGACCAAGGGGTCGAAAGCGCTGCTGGCGATGAACCAGCCCGGCGGCTTCAAATGCCCCAGCTGTGCATTTCCGGACGCCGAACACACCCGCAAGCTGGAGTTCTGCGAAAACGGTGCCAAGGCGCTGGCCTGGGAGGCCACCAAGCACCGCATCGACCGCGCGTTCTTCGCCGAGCACAGCGTTACCGACCTGATGACGCAGAGCGACTACTGGCTGGAGATGCAGGGGCGGCTCACTGAACCCATGCGCTATGACGCAGCTACGGATCATTACGTCCCGTGCGGATGGGATGAAGCCTTTGAGATGATCGCCCGTCACCTGCAGGCGCTGGACAGTCCGCACGAGGCGGAGTTCTACACCTCCGGGCGCACACCCAACGAAGCGGCGTTTCTGTACTCCATCTTCGTGCGCGAGTTCGGCACCAACAACTTTCCCGACTGCTCCAACATGTGCCACGAGCCGACCAGCCGTGGCCTGCCGCCGGCCATCGGCGTCGGCAAGGGCACCATCGTGCTGGGCGATTTCGACGATGCCGAGGCCATCTTCGTGATGGGCCAGAACACCGGCACCAATTCGCCGCGCATGATGACCAACCTGGTGGACGCGCGGAAACGCGGCATTCCCATCGTGCTGGTCAATCCCATGCCGGAACGTGCGCTCATCCGCTTCACCGAGCCGCAGGACGTGGTGCAGATGGCCACCTTCGGTTCCACGCCCATTTCCAGCGAGTTCGTGCAGGTCAAGATCGGCGGCGACCTTGCGCTGATCAAGGGCATGATGAAGGTGATGTTCGAGCGCGAGGCCAATGGCGAGCCAGTGCTGGACGAAGCCTTCCTGGCCGAGCACACGGTTGGCCTGGAGGCCGTGCGCGAGGATGCGCTGGCGCAGGACTGGGATGAGATCGAGCGCGTTTCCGGCGTGAAGCAGGAGCAGATCCGCCGTTGCGCGGAAATCTACATCCGCTCCAACGCCACCATCATCTGCTATGGCATGGGCCTGACCCAGCACCAGCAGGGCTCACGCCTGCTGCAGCAGGTGGCCAACCTGTTGCTGCTGCGTGGCAACTTCGGCAAACCCGGCGCTGGCATCGGCCCCATTCGTGGCCACTCCAACGTGCAGGGCGACCGCACCGTGGGCATCGACGAAAAGCCTTCGCAGCGCTATCTGGACCGGGTGCGCGATGTCTTCGGATTCGAGCCGCCGCGCGAACATGGGCACCATGTGGTCGAATCGATGGAAGCGATGATGAACGGTCAGGCCAAGGTGTTCATTGGTCTGGGCGGCAACTTCATCCATGCCGTGCCGGATACCGAGCGCGCCTACACCGCCATGCGCAAGCTGGCCTTGACCGTCGGCATCGCCACCAAGCTCAACCGCGGCCATCTGGTGCATGGACGTGATGCGCTGATCCTGCCGGTGGTGGCGCGTTCGGAATGGATACGCACACCGGCTGGCGAGCAATTCGTGACCATCGAGGACGCCATGTCCAACGTCACTGCCTCGCGCGGCGTGCTGGAGCCGGCCAGCGACACGCTGATGCCGGAAGTGGAGATCGTCTGCCGCATGGCGATGGCGACCCTCCCCAACAGCAAGGTGGACTGGGCGGCCTACATGCACGACTACGCGCCGATCCGCGACCTCATCGCCGAGGTCTACCCGGAAATCTTCGCCGGCTTCGCCGAGCGCATCCAGAACCCCAAGGGCTTCCATCTGGACATCCCGCCGCGTCGCCGCGTATGGCCCACGCCGAACGGCAAGGCCAATTTCCTGGTGCTGCCGGGTCTGCATGTGAACGACCCGGTGGCCGATCCCGAGGTGCTGCGGCTGGCCACCGTGCGCTCGCACGACCAGTACAACACCACCATCTACAGCTACAACGACCGCTACCGTGGCGTGTACAACGACCGCATGGTGTTGTTCATGAACATCGAGGATCGGCTGGCGCGTGGGCTTGAGAAGGAAGCGCGGGTAAGCATCGAAACCGTGAGCGACGACGGCATCAGCCGCCGCATCGCAGGGCTGACCGTGCTCGACTACCCGATGCCGCGCGGTGCCATCGCGGGCTACTACCCGGAGCTCAATCCGCTGCTGCCGCTGGATCATTACGACCGCATCAGCGGTACACCTGCAGCCAAATCGATACCGGTGCGCATCGCGGCGCTGCAACCGGCAGAGCAGGGCGCCTGAAACGCCTGGAACTGAAAAGGGCTGCCGGGAAGGCAGCCCTTGGTTCCGTCAGTGCAGTTGCTCAGCGCACCCGGCGCTCGATGGCTTCGAGCATGCTCTTGCGCGAGAAGATGAAGTCCCAATAGGTGCCACCCAGCTGGCGCCAAAGCACCGCCGAGCGCACCGCAGCCAGCAGCAGCGCTCGGATCTCTGAAACCACCGCCGCCTGGCCCAGGTAATGCGGGTTGCCCTGCACCATGATGCGCGGCTTGAGCTGGCTGATGGTGTCCGCATACAGCGCGCCCAGAGCATTGAGCACGTCGGGATGATTGCTGTCGCCCTGTTCGCGCGCGATGCCGGCCGCGCGGGCGATGCCGGCGGACACCTTGTCCACGGTGGCATCCTCGCGCACGAAACGGCGCTCCAGCTGCATCACCGACAGTGCCAGACGCGGCAGCAGGTCATCCTTGCCCTGGTTGCGGAAGTAGTCGCGCACCACCTTCAGGCCGGGCTCCACCTGCGTCACGCTGCCATACACCTCGGCGGGCGTGGCGGCGTCGATGCGCATCACGCTGTCCATCGCAGTGCGGACCACACTGGCCTCGGAATGGCCGGTCTCGGCGATGCGGCGCACCTGCTGCAGGGCCTGGGCGATGCCGGCAATGGCGAGCACGCGGTCATCGATGGAAAAACTCATGGCTACCTCTTCAAGGGGAAACAGGCGCGCCGAAGCGGCGCTCAAGGGGTGCGTCGGTGGCGGCGATCACCGCGCCGCCGAGGCATTCCATGCCGTCGTAAAGAACCAGTGACTGCCCGGGCGTCACCGCACGCTGCGGACGCGGGAAGCGCACGTCCAGCGTGCCGTCGTCGCGTACGTCCACCGTGCAGGGCTCGTCCGGCTGGCGGTAACGGGTCTGCGCGGTGCACTCGAAACGGCGGGCCGGGGGCGCACCTGCAATCCAGTGCATCGTCTCGCTGCGCAACCAGCTGGACTGCAGCCACGGGCTGTCATGGCCCTGGTCAACGTACAGGATGTTGCGCGCCACGTCCTTGCCCACCACGAACCAGGGGGCGGCAGGACGGCCACGCACGCCGCCGATGTTCAGGCCTTCGCGCTGGCCCAGCGTGAAATAGAACACGCCGGGGTGATGGCCGATCAGCTGGCCGTCCGGATCGTGCATCTCGCCTTCGCGGGCGGGCAGGTACTGGCCCAGGAACTCGCGGAAATCACGCTCGCCGATGAAGCAGATGCCGGTGGAATCCTTCTTGGCATGCGTCGGCAGGCCGGCCTCGCGGGCAATGCGGCGCAGCTCGCTCTTTTCCATGTGACCGATGGGGAACAGTGTGGCCGACAGCTGTGCCTGGCCCAGCTGGTGCAGGAAGTAGCTCTGGTCCTTGCCACGGTCAGCACCGCGCAGCAGGCGCCAGCGGCCAGCGGATTCGGCCACCTGCGCGTAGTGGCCGGTGGCGATGCGCTCGGCCCCCAGCTCACGCGCGGCATCGAGGAAGTGCTTGAACTTGACCTCGCGGTTGCACAGCACGTCGGGGTTGGGCGTGCGGCCAGCGGCGTACTCGGCAAGGAAATGCTCGAACACGCCTTTCCAGTATTCGTCGGAGAAATCGCGGAAGTGGAACGGGATACCCAAGCGGCCGCATACGGCCACCGCATCCCGGCGGTCTTCCTCGGCACGGCAATGGCCGCTGCCGTCATCGGCCCAGTTCTGCATGAACAGGCCGGCGACATCCAGCCCCTGTTGAACGAGGGTCAGTGCGGCAACGGAGGAATCCACGCCGCCGGACACGCCGACGACCACACCCGGGCGGCTCACGGCACCTGCCTCACGATGGATAGCGGGTAACGCTGGCCGGCCAGCCAGTCGGACACCGTCTGCCATACCAGCGGGCTGCGCAGCCGCGCCATGTCCGACTGCAGGGCATCAGATGACAGCCACACGGCCTGCACGATGCCGTCGTCCAACGGTTGCTCGGGGTGATGGCGCAGTGGCTCGGCGGCGAAGGCGAAGCGCAGGAACGGGGTGCCGTCGGGCGCCTGCCACTGGTAGCTGCCGATGAAGCCGGTCAGCTTGACCTCCCAGCCGGTTTCCTCGCGGGTCTCGCGGATGGCCGCTTCCAGCAGGCTTTCGTCCGGCTCAAGGTGGCCAGCCGGCTGGTTCAACACCCGCCGGCCGGCAATCTCTTCTTCCACGAGCAGCAGCTGCCCTGCGCGGGAAACCACGGTTGCCACGGTGATGTGTGGCGCCCAACGCTGGGACAGCAACGCATTCACGCTCAGTACTCGTCCTTCTTGGTCAGCTCCAGCTCCATCTCGTCGGCGCTGCGCGAGGCCGCGTCGATGGCGTCGGAGAGCTGCTCGGCAGTGGAATCGGCATCGATCTTGACCACGAACATGGCCAGGTCACCCTGCTTCACCCAGCTGCCCATCTTGGATTCGTTGGAGTCCTCCAGCAGGCGGTTGGCCACGGCGGCGCTGAACTGCGGGCTCGGCGACTTGTAACCGGGCGACCAGATCTCGCGTACATGGTGGGCGCCGAAGGTTTCAACGCTCGAGCGCACGAACACCAGCTGCGTGCGGTTGTTGTCCAGATCGAACACCAGCTTGTAGTCGCCGTCCTCGTCCACCTCGTACTTGTAGTCGAGCGAATCGAGCAGGCGACCGGTGGCACGGTCGGGTTCACCGGCAACTGCGCCCCCCACGGCGGCGGCCAACACCACGGCCGCTGCGATACCGGTTACGGACTTTTTCATCGTTTCCCCATCAATGATTGGTTGATCCGCAAATTGTACGGGCGGGCAGGGGGGCTGCGTCCAATACAGGGGAGCGACAGCTGCCGAAACGCTATAATGGCCGGATGCCCACCAAGCCCCAACACGACTCCGATCACGGCCTGCTGGTAGCCCCGGCAAAGCCTGAAGTCGCGCCGCCGCCGCAGTACCAGGTGCTGCTGCTCAACGACGACTACACCCCGATGGATTTCGTGGTGACCGTGCTGCAGGACTTCTTCTCGATGGACCTGGACAAGGCGACCCAGGTGATGCTGCACGTCCATACCCGTGGCCGTGGCATCTGCGGCGTGTATACCCGCGAGGTGGCCGAAACCAAGGTGGCCCAGGTCAACGAGTTCTCGCGGATGAACCAACACCCGCTGCTGTGCACGATGGAGCGCGCCTGATTCCCCGCGTGCCAGGGGCGTTCCGGCAGCCTTAGAGCGCCTTCCGGGCGTAAGAGCCGGCACCGGTTGCGGACAGCTTTGCCAAGCCGTTCAATGGCTTGCGTCACAGGCATGCAGGCGTCATGGTTTTCATTGAAACTGAACGCCTCGTTCATCGTTGCCCAGTCCTGTCCGGCAGCTGACATCGCTTCTACATGAACGCCGCTAGGGTGCTGGAAAACACGCAGCAAGGCCGCATATTGTCTGCAACCGGAACCGGAGTGCCACATGTTCAGTAAAGACCTCGAGCAGACCATTGGTCAGTGCTACAAGCGCGCCCGGGAAGCACGTCATGAATATATGACCGTGGAGCACCTGTTGCTGGCCCTGCTTGAAAACGCTTCGGCACAGGCCGTGCTGAAGGCATGCAGCGCCGATCTGGACCGCCTGCGCGACGAACTCGAGAAAGCCATCAACGCCTCGGTGTCGTTGCTGGCCGAAGACGATGGCCGCGACACCCAGCCGACGCTGGGCTTCCAGCGCGTGCTGCAGCGTGCCGTCTACCACGTCCAGTCCTCGGGCAAGAAGGAAGTGACCGGCGCCAACGTGCTGGTCGCCATCTTCGGCGAGAAGGAATCGCACGCTGTCTATTACCTCAACCAGCAGGATGTGACCCGTCTGGACGTGGTCAATTACCTGTCGCACGGTGTGGGCAAGGGTGGCGACGATGCCGACATGTCCGCACCGCTGGAAGGCGAGGGGCGTGCCGAGGGTGGCGAAGGTGAGGGCAAGGGCGAATCGCTGAGCGAATTTGCCAGCAACCTCAACGAGCAGGCCAAGGCCGGTCGCATCGACCCGCTGGTGGGCCGTCGTGACGAGATCGAGCGCACCATCCAGGTGCTGTGCCGCCGCCGCAAGAACAACCCGCTGTACGTGGGTGAGGCCGGCGTGGGCAAGACCGCCATCGCCGAAGGCCTCGCCAAGCGCATCGTCGATGGCGAGGTGCCGGACGTGCTGGCCGATGCGGTGATCTATTCGCTCGACCTTGGTGCGCTGGTTGCCGGCACCAAGTACCGCGGTGATTTCGAGAAGCGCCTGAAGGGCGTGATCACCGCGCTGAAGAAGATTCCCAACGCGGTGCTGTTCATCGATGAGATCCACACCATCATCGGTGCCGGGTCGGCGTCGGGCGGCACCATGGACGCCTCCAACCTGATCAAGCCGGCGCTGGCGTCGGGTGAGCTGCGCTGCATCGGCTCGACCACGTTCCAGGAATACCGCGGCATCTTCGAGAAGGACCGTGCACTGGCACGCCGCTTCCAGAAGATCGACATCGTCGAGCCGACCGTGGGTGAGGCCTATGAAATCCTCAAGGGCCTGCGTCCCAAGTACGAGGCGCACCACAGCGTGACCTATGGCGATGACGCGCTGCAGGCGGCGGTGGACCTGTCGGTCAAGCACATCGCCGACCGCCTGTTGCCGGACAAGGCCATCGACGTGATCGACGAGGCCGGCGCGCGCCAGCGCCTGCTGCCGCACGACGAGCGCAAGGAACACATCGACATCGCCGAGATCGAGGCCATCGTGGCCAAGATGGCGCGCATTCCGGCCAAGCAGGTGAACGCCACCGACAAGGACGTGCTCCGCCACCTGGAGCGCAACCTCAAGATGGTGATCTTCGGCCAGGACCCGGCCATCGACAGTCTGGCCTCGGCCATCAAGCTGTCACGCTCGGGGCTGGGCAATCCGGACAAGCCGATCGGCAACTTCCTGTTCGCCGGCCCCACCGGCGTGGGCAAGACCGAAGTCACCCGTCAGCTCGCGCTGCAGCTGGGCATCGAACTGGTGCGCTTCGACATGAGCGAGTACATGGAACCGCATTCGGTCAGCCGGCTGATCGGTGCGCCTCCGGGCTATGTCGGTTTCGACCAGGGCGGCCTTCTGACCGAGAAGATCGTCAAGACGCCGCACTGCGTGTTGCTGCTGGACGAGGTGGAGAAGGCGCATCCGGACATCTTCAACATCCTGTTGCAGGTCATGGACCGTGGCATCCTCACCGACACCAACGGCCGCGAAGCCAACTTCAAGAACGTGATTCTGGTGATGACCACCAACGCCGGTGCCACCCAGGCCGCGCGCCGCTCCATCGGCTTCACCAAGCAGAACCACGCCACCGATGCGATGGAAGTGATCCGCAAGAGCTTCACCCCGGAATTCCGCAACCGCCTCGATGCGGTGGTGCAGTTCCAGGCGCTGGGGCTGGACCACATCCTGCGCGTGGTGGACAAGTTCCTGATCGAGCTGGAGATGCTGCTGCAGGACAAGCACGTCACCCTGTCGGCCACGCCGGCGGCACGCGACTGGCTGGCCCAGCACGGCTTCGACCCGGAAATGGGTGCCCGCCCGATGAGCCGCGTGATCCAGGACAAGATCAAGCGCCCGCTCGCCGACGAGCTGCTGTTCGGCAAGCTGATGAACGGCGGCAAGGTCAACATCGACGTGCGCGATGGCGAGCTGATCGTGGAAACCGAAGCCGAGCCGGAGCACCTGCTGCCGGTGACAGTGGAGTAAGGCGGAGAACCGGGAGCAGGGAGGTGGGAGTGGCAGTTTGAGGCTGTGCTTGCACTCCCTCGAGTAGCTGCTTGCTTCACTGCTCCGCTACGGCAACAAGGCCCGCATCATCGAAAGGTGGTGCGGGCTTTTTCATTGCGGAAAGAGCGGCGCGCAGCGGCCAGTATTCCCGCCTCCCCGTTTCCTCGTCCCAGCTCCAAAGCCCCACGCAAAAAAGCCAGCACGAAGGCTGGCTTTTCAGGCAAATGCCCTGCGTACCGCGTTATTTCATGCGGTAGGTGATACGGCCCTTGGTCAGGTCGTACGGCGTCATCTCGACCTTGACGCGGTCACCGGTCAGGATGCGGATGTAGTTCTTGCGCATGCGGCCGGAAATGTGGGCGATGATTTCGTGCCCATTTTCCAGACGAACGCGGAATGTGGTGTTCGGCAGCGTCTCGCTGACGGTGCCTTCGAACTCGATGGAATCGTCTTTCGACATGTAGCCCTGTACGGTTCTGCGGACGGCCCTTGGGCCTAAGGGCGGGCATTTTACGCTGCCGGGGCGCTGGATGCAAAGTTTGCGTTAAACCGGTTGGCTTCCAGCCAGCATCGCGGCGGGAAACTCGCCGAACAGGCCGGTCCAGGGGCCGGGTTGGGCGGGCTCGCGCACCAGTTGCCGTACTTGCGCCAGGAAGGGTTCCCGGGGCAGAAAGCTGGCACCCATCCGCACCAGATGGGGGTTCTCCACTTGGGCGTCGATCAGCGGCCAGCCCCAGCCGTTCAGGGTGTGCGCCAGTGCCGCCAACGCCACCTTGGAGCCGCCGCTGCGGCCGCTGAACATACTTTCGCCGAAGAACATATGGCCGATGGCGACCCCGTAGATGCCGCCCACAAGCACATCGTCCTCGTCGAAAATCTCCACCGAGTGGGCGTAGCCGAGCTGGTGCAGGGCGAGGTAGGCGTCGAGCATGGCGGCGGTGATCCAGGTGCCGTCCTGACCGGGGCGCGGGGCCTTGGCACAGGCCTGCATCACGTCGGCAAAGGCGGTGTCCGCGCGTATCCGCCAGCGGCTGGCGCGCAGGCTGCGGCGGAAGCGGCTGGACAGGTGCACCGCCCCGGTACGGAACACCATGCGCGGGTCGGGCGACCACCACAGCAACGGCTGGCCTTCCGAGAACCACGGGAAGATGCCGCCGGCATAGGCGTTGAGCAGGCGCACGGGCGACAGGTCGCCACCGAGCGCCAGCAGGCCATCGGGCTCGCTCAGGGCCAGCTCCGCCGGCGGGAAGGGCGCGTCGCTGGCGTCGTCCAGCAGGTAGGGGCCGGGGCGGCGGCTCATGGTGCAGCGGTCTCCGGCTTGAACGGCGAATGCCTGGCCAACGCCCGCGCATAGCCGACCACGTCCTCGCGTTCACGCGCACACCATTCGCCCAGAGCGTCGCGGAACTGGGGATGGGCGACCCAATGGTGGCTGCGAACCTGTGTCGGCAGGAAGCCGCGCGCCAGCTTGTGCTCACCCTGCGCGCCGGGCTCGAAGCGTTGCAGCCCTTCACGCAGGCAGTAATCGATGCCTTGGTAGTAGCACGTCTCGAAATGCAGGCCGGGCAGGGTGGCGCCGCCCCAGTAGCGCCCGTAGAGCGTGTCCTTGCCACGCAGGCACAGCGCTCCGGCGATGGGCTCGTCGTCCTGCAGCGCAAGGAGCAGCACCAGCTGACGGGGCATCTGCTGCGCGAGATGGCGCAGGAACGGCAGCGTCAGGGCCGGCGAGTTGCCGTACTCGGCGAAGGTCTGCAGGTAGAAACCGTGCATGGCGCGCAGCTCGTCGGCACTGGCCTCATCACCGTGGCGCACCACGAAGCGGATGCCCGCGCGCGCCACCTTGGCCCGTTCCTGCCGGATGTTCTTGCGGTGCTTGTGATCCATCGCCGCAAGGAAATCGTCGAAATTCTGCCACTGCGGTTGCCGCTGCCACTGGAACTGCACGTCGGTACGCGCCAGCCAGTCCTGGCCGAACAGCGAAGACTCCGCCGGCAGATGGAAGTTGATGTGCGCCGAAGAGAGCTCTTCCGCCGCTGCATGCTCGAGGATGGCGGCCAGCAGTGCGGCACGGTCGGCGTCATCGCGCGCCAGCAGGCGAGGGCCGGTGACGGGCGAGTAGGGCACCCCTCCCAGCCACTTGGGGTAGTAGTCCAGCCCAGCGCGTGCGTAGGCGTTGGCCCAAGCATGGTCGAACACGAACTCGCCGTGCGAATTGAATTTCAGATAGCCCGGCGCTGCGGCAACCAGTTCGTCGCCCCGCCACAGGGTGATGTGTCGCGGCAACCAGCCCCAGTCCGGGCGCAGGCAGCCATGCTGCTCAAGACCACTGAGGAAGGCGTGGTTCACGAACGGGTTGCTGCCGTCATGCAGCGCATCCCAATCGGCGGCGGCGATGGCCTGCAGGTCATCAATGATGCGGGGGGAGAGCATGACGTAAGGATAGGGCAGCGGCGTGCATCGCGTGTGGCGGCGTCCATATGTCTGCCACCTGTAGCCCGGGTAAGCGAAGCGCACCCGGGGCTTTCCGCGATGAGCTGACCCGCGCCACTGGGCAGGACGCTCCCGGGTGCGCTTCGCTTACCCGGGCTACGAATGCATGCACAAAAAAGAGCCGACGTTCATGCGCCGGCTCTTCAGATCACGCACTCATCGCTGGACTCAGCCCTGCGAATCCAGGAAGCGCTCGGCATCCAGTGCCGCCATGCAGCCGAAGCCGGCGGAGGTGATCGCCTGGCGGTAGTGCTGGTCGGCCACGTCGCCGGCGGCGAACACGCCTTCCACCGAAGTCTGGGTGGCGTTGCCGCCCAGGCCCGAGCGGATCTCCAGGTAGCCGTTGTTCATCGCCAGCTGGCCCTTGAACAGGTCGGTGTTGGGCTGGTGGCCGATGGCCACGAAAAAGCCATGCGCCTCCAGGTCACGGGTGCTGCCGTCCTGGGTGGACTTCACCCGCACGCCGGTCACGCCCATGTCGTTGCCCAGCACTTCCTCCACCTCGTGGTGCCACACGGTCTCGATCTTGCCGGCGGCAACCTTGGCGAAAAGCTTGTCCTGCATGATCTTCTCCGCGCGCAGGGTGTCGCGGCGGTGCACCAGATAGACCTTGCGGGCGATGTTGGACAGGTACAGCGCCTCTTCCACGGCGGTGTTGCCACCGCCGACCACCACCACGTCCTGGTCCTTGTAGAAGAAGCCGTCGCAGGTGGCGCAGGCGGACACGCCACGGCCCTTGAAGGCATCTTCCGACGGAATGCCCAGGTACTTGGCGGTGGCGCCGGTGGCGATGATCACCGCATCGGCGGTGTACTGTGCGCTGTCACCGGTGAGGGTGAAGGGGCGCTTGGTCAGGTCGGCGGTGTGGATGTGGTCGAACACCACCTCGGTCTCGAAGCGCTCGGCGTGGGCCTGCATGCGCGACATCAGGTCGGGGCCCATCAGGCCGTGGGCATCACCCGGCCAGTTGTCCACTTCGGTGGTGGTCATCAGCTGGCCACCCATCTGCAGGCCGGTGATCACCAGCGGCTTGAGGTTGGCGCGCGCGGCGTACACGGCGGCGGTCCAGCCGGCGGGGCCGGAGCCGAGGATGATGAGCTTCTGGTGGCGGGTGGGCGGCGTCTGGGGGCTGGAAGTGCTCATGTATACTCGCGGAAGTCAGGAATGACGGCACGATCGCGGGGAATGCGAATGTCCGGGCAGGCCCATAGAGTGGCGATCCGGGCAAGGTGAATCAAGGCGCGTGAATGGAACTGCGCGGCCCGTCGGATACAGTCGCCCCCTCAGCGCCAATGCTGCCAGCCCTCGCAGGGCGGGGTTCTGGCGCTTTCTGTATAGGTGCCGTACGCAGGCTGCTGGTGATAGGTGAAACACAGCGATCTGTCGTTTAATATCAATCACTAACCGTGCATTTCTAAGGTCTGGTCAAAGGTGGCGAAACAGGTCCCGGAACGTGGCAAGAACTCCAGTGCTGGCAATGCCGCACGCAAAACGGCTGCCGCTGCGGACAATCCGCGCCGCCAGAAGCTCTGGCGCGACCTTGCCCTGATCGCCATCGCGCCGGCACTGCTGTATCTGCTGGCCAGTCTTTTCACCTATTCCCCCACCGATCCGGGCTGGTCGCAGTCGGGCTCGGTCGTGGCGCCGGTGCACAACATGGGCGGCAGGGTCGGTGCGTATATCGCCGACGTGATGCGCCAGTTGTTCGGCTATGTGGCCTACCTCATTCCGCTGATGCTGGCGGCGGTGGCTTGGATTGCGATGTTCGGCCTCAACCGTGAAGAGCGGGGACAGGACGACCTTGGCCCTGCGCTGCGGCTGGTGGGCATTGTCGGCTTCCTGATCGGCGCTACCGGCTTCCTGTACCTGCGCATGGCACCGGGCGATGTGGCGCGCGCGGGCGGCGGCCTGGGCGTGCTGGTCGGCAAGTCGCTGGAAACGGGCTTCGGCCCGGTGGGCAGCAACCTGTTCCTGCTGGTGCTGCTGCTGACCTCGATCACTCTGGCAACCGGGCTGTCCTGGTTCGTGGTGATGGAGAAGATCGGCAAGTGGGTGATGGCGCTGGGGCCGATGCTCAACAAGAAGAAAGAGCAGGCCAACGAGTGGCAGCAGACCCGTGCGATGCGCGAGGAACGCGAGGAAGTGCGCAAGGTCGATGCCGAAGTGCGTGCCAAGCGTGAGCCGGTGAAGATCGAACCGCGCCCGGCGCCCGTCATCGAAAAGAGCGACCGCGCCAAGCGCGAGACGCAGATTCCCATGTTCCAAGGCGTGAATGGCGATGGCTCGGACGTGCCGCCGCTGGCACTGCTCGACGATCCCAAGCCGCAGCCCAAGGGCTACGACGAGCAGACGCTGGAAACGCTGTCGCGCCAGATCGAATTCAAGCTCAAGGATTTCCGCATCGACGCGCAGGTGGTGGGGGCCTATCCGGGCCCGGTGATCACCCGCTTCGAGATCGAGCCGGCACCGGGTATCAAGGTCAGCCAGATCAGTTCGCTGGACAAGGACATCGCCCGCGGCCTGTCGGTCAAGTCGGTGCGCGTGGTGGACGTGATTCCGGGCAAGTCGGTGATCGGTCTGGAAATCCCCAATGTCACCCGCGAGATGATCTTCCTGTCCGAGCTGCTGCGCTCGAAGGAATACGACAAGTCGGCCAGCGTGCTGACCCTGGCCCTGGGCAAGGACATCGCCGGCCGCCCGACCGTGGCCGACCTGGCACGCATGCCCCACCTGCTGGTGGCCGGCACCACCGGCTCGGGCAAGTCGGTGGCGGTCAACGCGATGGTGCTGAGCCTGCTGTACAAGGCCAGCCCGAAAGACCTGCGCATGCTGATGATCGACCCGAAGATGCTCGAACTGAGCGTCTACCAGGGCATCCCGCATCTGCTGGCGCCGGTGGTCACCGACATGAAGGAGGCCGCCAACGGCCTGCGCTGGTGCGTGGCCGAAATGGAGCGCCGCTACAAGCTGATGAGCGCGGTGGGCGTGCGCAACCTGGCTGGCTTCAACAAGAAAGTGAAGGACGCCATCGACGCCGGCCAGCCGCTGATGGACCCGCTGTTCAAGCCCAACCCGGAAATGGGCGAGGCGCCGCGCCCGCTGGAAACGCTGCCGTTCATCGTCATCTTCATCGACGAATTCGCCGACATGATGATGATCGTCGGCAAGAAGGTCGAAGAACTGATCGCACGTCTGGCGCAGAAGGCGCGTGCGGCGGGTATCCACCTGATCCTGGCTACGCAGCGTCCGTCGGTGGACGTGATCACCGGCCTGATCAAGGCCAACATTCCCACCCGCATCGCCTTCCAGGTCAGCTCCAAGATCGACTCGCGCACCATCTTGGACCAGTCCGGCGCCGAGGCCCTGCTGGGCAACGGCGACATGCTCTATCTGCCGCCGGGCACCGCCATGCCGGACCGCGTGCACGGTGCCTTCGTATCTGACGACGAAGTGCATCGCGTGGTCGAACACCTCAAGGCCAGCGGCCCCGCCGATTACATCGAAGGCGTGCTGGACGAAGTGCAGACCATGGGCGATGGCGTGGTGGTCGGCGCAACCGGCCTGCCGGAAAGCAGCAACGGTGGCGGCGACGAATCCGACCCGCTGTACGACGAAGCCCTGCGCGTGGTCACCGAGACCCGTCGCGCCTCCATTTCCGGCGTCCAGCGCCGCCTGAAGATCGGCTACAACCGCGCGGCGCGCCTGATCGAAGCGATGGAAGCTGCCGGCGTGGTCAGCCCGCCAGAGCACAACGGCGACCGTGCCGTGCTGGCACCGCCGCCGCCGAAGTAAGCATCACGGAAGATGGCGCGCCTGCCGTGAACGCAGGCGCGCGGTTTCGACTCAGTTGTCCGTGTCGAAAGCGATGGACTTGAACAGGGAGGTCAGCGCAGCGGCATCCTGACCACTCTGCGCATTGCGGGCCGACTGCCAATGCACGAAGGCGACCGAACGGCCTTCGTTGCCCGCCACCAGGATCAGCTGACCGGTCGTGCCGTTGCGCACCATCGACGGCGGACGCTTGGTGGCTTCGGTTTCGGCCAACGCCAGTTCGCCATGTGGCAGCGCCTGCTGCTCCGCCTTGGTCAGTTTGAACGCGACCGATGCGGACGGCGGGGCAGGGGCCAGCTGCGGTTTGTCAGCAGCGCCGAGGTTCAGGCCCACCTCCTGGGCAGCGTCGCGCAGCGGCCGCGGCTTGACCTCCAGCACGTAGTCGGCGATCTCACGCCAGCCCTCTGGCTGACCCACCTCGGCGGGTGCCGATGCGCCCGCGCGGGTGAAGGCGATGACACAGGTGACGCCGGGTTCAAGCCGGGCATCGGCGATGTCCAGCTGCTGCCACCCGCGCGGCGTCTCGAACGACAGCCCGCAATCCTGCCGATCAATGCGCGTGGCACCGGCATGGCAGGCCAGCGTGGTCAGCAGCAGCCCGCAGCTCAGCAGGGCGGTTCCCAATGGTTTCTTCATCTCAGGTCTCGGTGATTTCCTTGTACTCAGCGTCCACGTCGGTGTCATCGTTGAGTACGTAGTACGCATGTTGGAACCCTTGCTGGCGGAAATCAAAATGCAGCTGGGCCGGATTGATCGAACGGGTCACATTGCGCTGTGAGGTTTCGTCGGAGCCGCCATCGGCCCAGTGATTGATGCTCAGTTTGCCCAGCGGCACCAGCTTGCCCTTGGCGCCATTTGTATAGCGTTGCTTGCTTGCCCAGTAGTAGCCGGAGCCATCGCAGGTATTGAACGCATCCGTCAGCAGAAGGGAGCTGGTCTCGTCGGTAGTGAAAGCCAGGCTGCGGTAGGCACCATACTGGCGATAGTTGCTGCGGCCTGTCAGCTGGATGAGTCCGCGGCCCTTGAACCGGACACCATCGCCCACCTGGTCGTTGCCCAGCTTGCCGCCCTGATCCGTACCCGGTTCGTACTTGTCGAAATAAGAATCGGCACCGCCCTCGACCATGAATTCCAGACGGCCCGTTTCAGCGGTCAGCTGGCCCCACAGGTGAGCGGTACGGATGCGTGTCGCGGCGATGCCGTACTTGCGGGCCATCTTCTGCATGTTGACGTGCAGGTCGGCGGGGCGTCGGGTCGAGGAGGTGGTCAGCCGAGCGGTAACGGATGCCCAGTCCACGGCGACAACCTCCCTGCCATTCTCACGCAGGGTGCGCCGGATCATCCGTGTGGCTTCGCGCTGGCTCAGCCAGCCACATCTGCGGAAGTGCTGGATGAAGCGCCGCGGATGGAAGTGCCAGTGCGCCGGCTCCATGCCGGAAATGGCCGCATCCTCCCAGAACGCCAGTGCTTCGACATGCTGCTGGAACTTCGGGAAGTCGGCTTCGGACAGATAGGTGGTTTGGCCCATCGTCGGCGCACCGCCACGCGCTGAGCCTGGCCCCTCCACCTTCAACCAGCCCCAACGGGTTGCCACGTCTTTGCGCTGCCATTCGGTCGGGAGCTTGCAGACCATACCCTGCAGGACCGGCCGCATTGCGTCACCGGCGATGCTCTGTTCAATCTGCTCAGGCGTGGCCGCCTTGTCACCTGCGCGCTCGAGAGCGTCCCGCAGCACTGCCGCATCACAGCGGCTGTCGCTGTCCTCGAAATCCTCCACGATCTTCCAGTGCATCCAGTGCGGTGCATCAGAGTCACTGTATTTGTGGACGTCCGCTGCGTTGAGGTTCACCCAACCAGTGCCGCTGTCGGTGGTTATCTGCCGCCAGTGCGGTGTGTCGGCAGGCGTCAGTGCATCCGGCCCGCCAAGGGTCCTGCCAAAGCGCAACAGTTCGTAGACCGCCGCCGTACTGGGCGCCACGGCGGCGCCGGCCTTGGAGTAGGCCCTGACGATGTCGCCTGCGGTCTTGTAGAGGTTGTACTCGGCATCCGCCTCCGTGAGTGCCGCACCGATGGGGGCACCCTCAAGATCGTATGTCGTCACCACGGCATCGCCGCTGTAACGCAGGCCGATCACCCGTTCGCTTCCCAACGCGGCACCGGTGCCTGCCACGCCACTGTTTTCGTTCGCCGCGGGCTGGGCGGGGTACACCTGCGTCTGTGCCGGAAGATGGAAATAGACGTCACCGAAGACCGAATCGATACGGCCATCCGTTGCCACATCGACATCACCGCTGGCGCGGCCCAGAAGAAGGGCGAGGTTGGCGTCGTCACAGATGATCTCGAAGTGGATCAGGTCGGCCTGGCCATCGATGGAGCCGGCCTCACCCAGCTCCGCCTTCCGGTAGATGCGGCGGTTGGCGACGGCATTGGTGGTGTTGATGCGCGCCAGATGCATGTAGACCGAATAGAAGCGCACCGCGGTTTCCTGGGTGCCCGTCGCACCGATGGCGGTGTCGTGGCGGATGATCACGCAGCCATTGTCGGACCAGCCCAGATAGCCTTGAGGATGGGCATCCACCTCGGCTGCACTGCCGGGGCGGGCGGCGGCTTCACGGACGTACACCACCGTGCCATCGGCAATGGCCCTCACCGGTTCGCGGCCATTGCCACGGGTGGGCGCGCGCAGGTGCAGCCCGCCATGCCAGGACAGCTTCCGGCTTACCGGAAAGTGCCCGTTCTCGACGGTGATCATCGCGTCGTCGAGATACGCCGCGTCGTCAGCGTTGGCAGCGGGTGTCGGGAGAAACGGCGGGCTGATGATCACGAACATTCCTTTGCATGTCGGTCCCTGGATCCAATGAAGCAGAACACTCAGCCCTTGCATCACGGTGTTTCAGCGGATCAGGGAGCAGGTCGCCAGGCTGAGCGGAGGCCGAAGCTTCATGAAACATACCTTGGATGATGTGCCGGTCGCTTTCACGTCACGTCCACATTCGTGCGAAAGGCAGCAGCGCCGTTGGTTCCAGAAAGCGCATAATTGCGCTTTCGCCCCATTCAGAATCGACCGGGCAGACTGAGCCCTGATTCTCCCAACCTGTGTGCCGAATCCGACCATGAACACGAACTTCCGTCGTTATGCCAGCACTCTTCTCATGGCCTTTGTCGGCGCGGCGAGCGCATCTGCCTGGGCCGGCGCCCGCGACGACCTCAAGAGCTTCACCAATGGCCTGCGTGGCCTGGATGGCCAGTTCTCGCAGCAGGTGTTCGACTCGCGTGGCAAGTTGAAGGAGTCCTCCAGTGGCCGCGTGGCGCTGTCCGCGCCGCGCCTTTTCCGCTGGGAATACACCCGCCCGCATCCGCAGCTGATCGTGGCCGATGGCAGCAAGGTGTGGGTCTATGAGCCCGACCTGGAGCAGGCCACGGTGCGTGGGCAGGGCGCCGAGGAGCAGAACAGCCCGCTGACCGCGCTGATCAACCCGGCGCTGCTGGAACGCCAGTACGACGTGAGCGAAGAAGCCGCGCCGCGTGACGGCATGCAGTGGCTGTCGCTGACGCCCAAGCGCGACACCGATGCCAGCTTCCAGTACGCCGCGCTTGGCTTCGCCTCCGGCGGCCTGTCGCGCATGGAAGTGGTGGACGCCGTGGGTCAGCGCACCGTCATCAGCTTCACCGGCTGGAAGAAGAACCCCGGCTTCGCCGCAGGCACCTTCCGCTTCGTGCCAGGCAAGGACGTGGACGTGGTGGGCGAGCAGTAAGCCACCACAGGCTGAGCCCGGGGGACGGCCGCGCTAGAATGCAGGCGTGGCCAGATCCCGAAACATCTTCATAGACGACGCCCCCGCCGACCTGCTGAGCGTGGACCGCGAGAGCATGCGCCCGCTCGCCGAGCGCATGCGCCCGCGCACGCTGGACGAGATGGTGGGTCAGAAGCGTCTGCTGGCGCCCAACACGGCGCTGCGCCGTGCGGTGGAATCCGGCCGCGTGCATTCGATGGTTCTGTGGGGGCCGCCCGGTTGCGGCAAGACCACACTGGCGCTGCTGCTGGCGCAGTATGCCGATGCCGAGTTCAAGGCCATTTCGGCGGTGCTGTCAGGCCTGCCGGAAGTGCGGCAGGTGCTGGCCGAGGCAGCGCAGCGTTTCGCCCAGGGGCGGCGCACGGTGCTGTTCGTGGACGAGGTGCACCGCTTCAACAAGAGCCAGCAGGATGCCTTCCTGCCGCATATCGAGCGCGGCACGATTGTCTTTGTCGGTGCCACCACCGAAAACCCATCCTTCGAGTTGAACTCGGCATTGCTGTCGCGTTGCCGCGTGCATGTACTGGAGGCGGTGTCGCCGGAGGACGTGGTCGAGGCTCTGCAGCGTGCGCTGGAGGACGAGGAGCGCGGGCTGGGCGGGCAGGGCATCAAGGTCTCGCCGGAGTCGCTGCTGGAGATCGCCCGCGCTGCCGACGGCGACGTGCGGCGTGCGCTGACCCTGCTGGAAATCGCTGCCGAGCTGGCTGCCGATGAAGGCGGGCAGATCACCCCGGAAACCCTGCTGCAGGTGCTGGCCGACCGCACCCGTCGTTTCGACAAGGGCGGCGAGCAGTTCTACGACCAGATCTCGGCGCTGCACAAGTCGGTGCGCAGCTCCAACCCAGATGGTGCCATCTACTGGCTGGCGCGCATGCTCGATGGTGGTTGCGACCCGTCCTACATCCTGCGCAGGCTGACCATCATGGCGGTGGAAGATGTGGGCCTGGCCGACCCCCGTGCGCTGGAAATGGCCATCAACGTCTGGAACGCCTACGACCGCATCGGCGCGCCGGAGGGCGACATCGCCCTGTCCAATCTGGTGGTCTATCTGGCCAGCACCGCCAAATCCAATGCCAGCTACATGGCGCTGAATGCCGCCCGTGCCGACATCGCCAAACTCGGCACGCAGCCGGTGCCCCTGCACCTGCGCAATGCGCCGACGCGGTTGATGAAGAACCTGGGCTATGGACAGGGCTACCAGTACGACCACGATGTGGAAGGCGGCATCGCGCTGGACCAGACCGCGTTCCCGGATGAAATGGGCGAGCGCGTCTATTACCATCCGGTCGAACGCGGCCTGGAAATCAAGCTCAAGGACAAGCTGGACCGCCTGCGTGCCGCGCGCGAACAGGCGCGTGCCCAGCGCGGGGCCAAGGGCGAATGAACCGCACACGGCCGTTTTCGACAACGAGCGCACGCCCGGTGGAGCACTGACCCATGTGGCTTTCGCTGGCAGCCATCGGCGTGGGCGCGGCACTGGGCGCGTGGCTGCGTTTCGGCCTGAGTCTGTGGCTGAACCCGGCACACGGCCAACTGCCGCTCGGCACACTGGCCGCCAACCTGCTGGGGGGCTATGTGATCGGGCTGGCGCTGGCCTGGTTCGCGGCCCATCCGGAGCTGTCGCCGCAGTGGCGTCTGTTTCTCATCACCGGCCTGCTGGGTGGCCTGACCACGTTCTCGACCTTCTCGGCCGAAGTGATCGAGCAACTGCAGCGCGGCCAGTTGGGCTGGGCCTTGGTCACCATCGGGCTGCATCTTGGCGGCTCGCTGTCAATGACCGCGTTTGGCTGGTGGTCGCTGCGCGCCGTTCGCGGGCTTGTCTGATCATTCGGCGCTTTCCAAACCGTGAAACCATGCCGCATCATTCGGCAACGATTACCAAGGCAGTAGAACGACATGCAGCAACTGCGGGACCAGGAATGAGCCGGCACCACGCCGATGGCACCGGCATGTCTTCCACCGAGCACTGCGCGCATGAGCCCGCCTTTCCCTGTGTGCTGGGGGCTGATGTCGGCGGCACCTGGGCGCGTCTGGCCTGGGCCGAGCTGCGCCCGGGCGAGCCGCTGCACATGCGCGGTTTCCGCCGATATGCCTGCGCGGACCATCCCAGCCTGGCGGCGATCCTGCGCGATTACATCGACCATCTGCTGGCGGACGGCGAGGTCGGCGCGATCAGCCAGGCCGTGGTGGCCATTGCCGGCCTGCTGGAAGGTGACACCCTGCTCAACGTCAACCTGCCGTGGCAGGTGTCGCTCTCGAAGACCCGTCAGGACAGCGGGCTGCCCGATCTGCAGCTGATCAACGACTTCGTGGCCGTGGCCAAGGCCATGCCGCACGCAGGTCGCGCGAGCCTGCAGCATGTGTGTGGTGACGACACCGACGAGGTCCGCTACCCAGCGCTCGTGCTGGGGCCGGGCACCGGCCTGGGCGTTGCCGTGCATCTGGGCGACGGACGGCCTTCGGTGCTCCCCAGTGAGGGCGGTCACGCCGCATTGGCTGCCGCCACGCCACTGGAGCAGGACGTACTGCGTCTGCTCACCCAGCGCCACGCCTATGTGGACAGCGAATGCGTGATGTCCGGGCCGGGTCTGATGCGCCTGTACGGGTGCCTGTGCGAACTGCGCGGCCAAGCACCGCGCTGGCAGCAGCCCGCCGAGCTGGTACAGGCCAGCCGGGACGGTGACGTGCTGGCCAACGAGTGCGTGCGCGCCTTCTGCGGTTGGCTCGGCAGCCTTGCCGGCGATCTGGCACTGACCTTCGGCGCACGCTCGGTGTACGTCACCGGTGGCGTCGCCGGCCATCTTGCAGCCGAGCTGCATGGTGGAGAATTTGAACAACGGTTCCACGCCAAGGGCGGGCTGTCCCCCGCGCTGGCCAAGGTGCCGGTCTGGCGGGTGGAACACGGCGAGCTCGGGGTACTGGGCGCGCTGGCGTGGCATGCAGAGCATGCTGGTTGCTGAAGCCCGTGATTGGCAAACCATTGGGAGAGGCAGCGATGAGCACGCGCAGGCGGTTTCTGCAGACTTCGATGTTGTTGGGCGCGGCGGGTGCCGCTCCGGGCTTGATGGCATCGCCGACAGCCCCCGGTGGTGCGCGCGTGGTCTCGACCTGGGATTTCGGCGTGGGCGCCAACCAGGCCGCCTGGAAGGAGCTCGCCGCAGGCGGCAACGCACTTGATGCCGTGGAAGCCGGTGCGCGCTGGGCAGAAAGTGATCTGTGCAATTCCACCGTCGGCCACTGCGGCAATCCTGACCGCGATGGCGTGCTGACCTTGGACGCCAGCATCATGGCGGGTGATGGCCGTTGCGGCTCGGTGGCGGCGCTGGCCGACATCCTGCATCCGGTTTCGGTCGCCCGGCAGGTGATGGAGAAGACACCGCATGTGATGCTGGTGGGGGAGGGCGCACAGCAGTTCGCCGTGCAGCAGGGCTTCGAGCGCCGCAGGCTGCTGACCGCCGACGCTGAGAAGGCATGGCGCGAATGGCTCAAGACCGAGCACTACGCGCCGCAGATCAATGCAGAACGCCGTGGCATGCCGGGCGACAAGGACAACCACGACACGCTGGGCATGCTGGCCATCGACGCCAACGGCCAGATGGCCGGTGCCTGTACCACCAGCGGCATGGCCTTCAAGATGCACGGGCGGGTCGGCGACAGCCCCATCATCGGTGCCGGCCTGTATGTCGATAACGAAGTGGGCGCAGCCACGGCGTCGGGCATGGGCGAGGAAATGATCCGCAACGCCGCCTCCTTCCTTGTGGTGGAGCTGATGCGGCAAGGCCTCTCGCCGGGCGACGCCTGCCGCGAGGCCATCGCGCGCGTGGTGCGCAAGCGACCAGAAGCCAGCCGCACCCTGCAGGTCTGCTTCCTTGCCTTGAACCGGAAGGGTGAAGTCGGCGCCTATGCGCTGCATCGCGGGTTCGTTTATGCGGTCTGCGACGCGAAGAAGCAGGACGCGCTGCTGGATTCGGCCTCCGTCTACACCAGTACCCAGGCATGAGGCGGCTGCTGGAAATCGCCAGCAACTCCGCCGCGTCGGCGCTCGCCGCGCAGCAGGGCGGCGCCGATCGCGTGGAACTGTTCGACAACTTGGAGCAGGGCGGCACCACGCCATCGCACGGCACGCTGGCGGTGACCCGTGATCGCCTGCGCATTCCGCTTTACGTACTCATACGTCCTCGGCCGGGCGACTTCCTCTACGGCCCGCTCGAAGCCGAAATCATGCTGCGCGACATCGCCCATTGCCGCGAACTCGGCTGCGACGGCGTGGTGATCGGCGCACTCGACGCCGACGGTGGCATCGACATGCCACTGTGCCGCGAACTGACAAGCGCCGCAGGCCCGATGAGCGTCACCTTCCACCGCGCATTCGACGCAGCGCGTGACCTGCCTGCCGCATTGGAGCAGGTAATCGCCCTGGGCTGCGAGCGCGTGCTCAGTTCTGGCGGACAAGCCAGCGCGGGGCAGGGGAGTGCGGTACTGGCGGGTCTGGTGCAGCAGGCTGGTGAGCGACTGGTCGTGATGGCCGGTGCCGGCATAAGCGCTGGCAACATCGCCCAGCTTGCGAAGGACACCGGCTGCAGCGAATTCCATGCCTCGGCCAAGGCACATAGGCGCTCGGAGATGCGCCATCGCAACGGGCAGCTGGTCGGCCTGGACAACGACTGGCTGCAGAGCGATGCGTTGCAGGTGACAGCACTTCGGCTGGCGTTGGATGGGGTGCAGCCCGAGGGCTGATGGCGCTGGTCGGTGTTGGGTGGTTTGGAGGGTGTAATTAAAGTGACGAGTCACTTTAATTAGCATAGAAGAGCGCCATGGAAGCGCGGCGCTGCTGAAGTACACGCCGGCTACCTCGATCAAATGGGTCAAAATTAGTGACGCATCACTAATTTAACAGCGCTTACCGGGGACGTTCTCCCAACCGCCAGGAATCTGCCGGAACGGAATGCCGTTGATGCAACGCCAACCTTGCCGATCTTTCTCGGCGGCTTCCCGTTGCTCACGGATGCGCTGCAACCGTTCCTCCGCCAACTTTGCCTCATGCTCGGCGTTGGCCTTCAATTCGGCCAGTTGCGCGGGTGTCAGTGTCAGAACTTCTTGATGCGTTGTCGGGGGCTTCTGTGCAAAGCGCGAATTCCAAGCCGCTTGGGTAGCCAAGTGCTGCTTGATGCCGAAACCGGCCAGCACCAAGACCGTGAGGCCGATCAGTGTGAGCCACGGGAAGCTCCAACGATGCGGCTTGATTGGCGGCAGATACTCTGGCCGTTCTCGCTCCATGATCCCCCCGGATTTCGTCCTGATCCGATTGTAGCCGGGGCGTAGGGGCAGGTAGCTCTGTGGAGTTGCATGGCTGCCTTGTTATTTACATAATATACATTATGCGAAATAGCTAAGACCCACATCACAGCGCGGCTTAGCTGGATATGGCTCTGGATCATGTCTCACCTACCATCCCGGCCTTCAAAAGATCAGGGGGAAATTGAGGCATGACCGACACCTACGAGCTAGACCGCCGCCCGCCATGCTGGGCACCCGGCAAGCCATGCCCAAACGCCTGCGCCCGCGACCATCAGCGCCACATCATCGACAACCACGTCCAGCTGACAGGCCCGTGGGCTGGTTGGAGGCTCGCTGGGCGCGACCTGGTGGCACCGACCGGCGAACGAATACCAGAACGGAGGCTGCGCGGCCTGCTCTGGCGTGCCGATGCTACTGATTTACGTGACGCGACACGAAAACGGAACGAGGCAAGAAAAGCCCGTCAGCGTGATCTTGTGAAAGTTGTCGTTGTAGACTTGGGCGACTGGCGGGAACGCCACTTCGGCACCCGCGCCGGATAGCAGCGTCACCGCAGGGGCAAAGCCCCTGCACCCCGCTCACTTGCATGCGTTGTAAACGGCGTCGTCCATAGATCGCGACAGCGCGAATGACCGCCGATGCCCCGCAGCGTTGTACACCGCTGCGCGTTGCGACCGGGCTGCCTGACAGCCGTAGCTTGATGACTGCTGCGTCCGACTAGGCACCCCAGCACCAACACCGCCGCCGCGCCCCGTTGTTCCCATTACTGGCCGCTGGGCGGCACGGCGTGCAGCAACCTCACGCTCCATTTGCGCAAGCCGCGCACGCAGCGCGGGGTTGTCCTGATCCGGCACAGCTTCCCACGCCTTGACGGCCTGTCCTGGGCAAGGATCGCTCTGGTATGAAACCTGTTTTCCGTTCACGCACTTGAACACTTGCTGGGCGCTACAAACACCCGGAACAAGTACCAGCAACAACGAAAAAAGCCCCCTGTACATACCCATGCTCCATGCTGGACGTGAGCCGGAATGATAGCTCAGAGCATCCAGCACGAATTACTGTACGGAAATGGATCCTGTTAGTTCAGTAATTAGAGCGTGGTAGTCGGCGGAGTGAACCCGCTGATCGTCTGCGCTGGATTGCGCGGGAACACATCCCCACGCCGTCCCGGTGCGTACCCAATGACCCCGCCCGGAGCAGCAGCGTCGGCTTCACTCGCTCCGCTCGCAAAGCCAGCGCCGCCGCTCGGGCTCAGGTTGTACAACCGCTGTTCGCGCTCACGGATGGGTGCATCATGCGGCCAAGGGGTTGCAACGATGACGTGACCACCGGCAGCAAGACGCACGCCGTACGGTGCCCAAGTGGCCGTGTACCCCAACTCTTCAATGGCCGCCACTTCCAGATACTCGACACTCTCCCCGGACTGGTCGATCCACTCGACCCAACCCCGCGTAGCGCCGCCAACTTCCGCTCGCGCCGACAGTCGCGCCCTGCCCTTGTCAGCCAACTCGGCAACGTAGCGCTGCTCAGGCGTCAGGTCTTTGTAGGGATCGGGCTTCTCTTTCTCCACCGTTCCCGCGACCGCGCCCGAAACGCCCTCAGTGCGCACATAACGCCCATCTGCATCAAAGACCTGCATAGCTTCCTTCAACCGCACGCGTTGAACACCACGATGCCGCAATTTCCCAAGCACTGGGTGATCTCCGTTTGCCTGGGCACCACTGTTATGGCGATGCCCGCTTTCGCCGCCGAGGCGATCACCACGTCACCACACGACCGCTGCGGGGTACCGCAGCGGAGGGCGAAAAATCACCGGCTCCCGCCGATTCTTACCCGCTGATGGCGGCGGGCTGTGGGCCCCGAATTGGGTGGCGGACTGATGTTCAAGCGCTGGACCGAGGACTGGAGCGGCATGGAATCATTGCTCACGCAACGCTTCTCCGGCCCGAGGGTATTCACATCACCCATGATGGAACAGTTTCGACGCCCAGCCCCGATCGCCCAAGGAGCCGCGCACCCTGAACCTGAGGTGGCCCCAGAGGCGTAAGCCGCGAATCGAGCGTCCACGTTGCTCCCCAGAAGTTGGAAGCATCCGGAGCATCATTCGTTGCAGAGTATGACTGTTACCGCATAACTCTGTGCTACTCAAATCGACCGGCGCTCAATAGGTCGGACGAGCCAACCCTGCCTCGCAACACGGCTCAATCCAGACGCCGAGTTGGATGCCCACTTTGGGTCGGTGGCAGGCCTTCCTTACCCTCGATAAGCATGCCTAATCCCCTCCCCCCTGATGTCCGTTTCCGGCCAGAAGCAGACATCATCCCTGCCTGGTGATTCCGTTGGCGAACGCCTAATTGATGCCGTGCGCTCGGTCCTACAGCAGTGGTGCCCCCGCTTGCCGCTACCACAACTTGCTCATTTCTGGCCCTGGTAACGCAGGTGGATTAACGGATACGGCCGCCCCTGCGAATCCACCTCCGAACGCCCGGTTTCGACGAAGCCCATTCGTCGATAGAAGCCAACAGCCTGCGAGTTCTGCATGTTGACGTCAGTGGTCAACGGACCATGCGAAGACAAACCATACTGCAGAAGCTCGCGACCGATTCCGGACCCACGTACATCTGGATCGATGAATAGCGCTTCCATGTGCGTCCCATCGATCAACATGAAGCCAAGCGGCTTGTCGTTCTCATCGACAGCAACAGTCACTGGCGCTTGGGGCAGAAAGCCACACACCTCATCATCAATGGCCTTTCGGTCCTCAGCACTGAGAAAGTGATGGGTAGCGTCCACGGAGCGACGCCAAAGGTCAACGAGAGCATTGCCATCTTCAGGACGTGACGCGCGGAGGGTGTACATGGGAGTCTTCCAAACAGTTCAGATAGCCGTGAAGTATGAATCTCCGTTTGCGCTGAGTCACTTCTACCAATGGGAACAGTCCAGCACGTCCGCTTTGGATCGGAAGCCGCCCTTCCCTACCCCGGTAATCCCCCCGCTTTTAGCGGCTGCCAAAAGTGGAGCTATGCGGCCATCGCC